>NZ_CP088251.1:2466000-2774250 GCF_021117405.1 Frateuria edaphi | reverse complement strand
GAGCGCGCCGGTACCAAGGCCGGCAACAAGGGCGCCGACGCGGCGCTGGCCGCGCTGGAAATGGCCAACCTGTACGGGAAACTGTGATGAGCGGTCCGCAGGGCATCGACCTGGCCGCCCGTTCGCGCGCCCGTCGCCGCGCGCTGCAGGCGCTGTACGCCTGGCAGCTGTCCGGCAGTCACATGAAGTCCGTCATCGACCAGTTCCGCCACGAGCAGGACATGGAAGTGGCCGACCAGGAGTACTTCGAGGACCTGCTGCAGGGTGTCGAGGCGAACGTCGGCACGCTCGACGCCGCGATCAAGCCCTACGTGGATCGCGAGGTCGAGCAGATCGATCCGATCGAGCGCGCCGCGCTGCGTCTGGCCGCCTACGAGTTGAAGTACCGCCTGGACGTGCCCTACCGCGTGGTCATCAACGAGGCGATCGAAGTGACCAAGCGTTTCGGCGCCGACCACGGACACAGCTACGTCAACGGCGTGCTGGACAAGCTGGCGGGCGAATTGCGCGCGGCCGAGAAAGGCGCACGCTAGTTCTGCGCAGGGTGGGCTTCAGCCCACCGGCTCCAACGGGCGGAGGAGCGGTGGGCCCAAGCCCGCCGCCATGCCCACCTTACGGTTCGCACTTGCGGCTGTTGTCGGCGATGGCCGCGATGCGCCACTGCCCATCGACCTGCACAAGGTTGAACACGTCCGTGCCGCAGTGATGTGGCTTGCCATCGAGCAGGAAGGTATAGGGCGCCCACACTACCGCCAGGTCGTGGTCGACCATCACCTGCGGCTTGCCGATGCGCTCCTCGATGCGCTCCTTGCCAGGCTTCACGTGGTCGACGAAATCGCCGAGCGTGAGCTGCACCGGCTTGCCGTCGCGCATCAGCGTGGCGGTTCCGGCCGGCAGTACTTGTGCGCGCATGGCTGCCTGGTCATGGCGCGCCATGGCATCGAAGAAGGCGTGCACCGGTTCCAGTGGGCCGTGGGAGGCGGGCGTGTCCGCCAGCGCGGCGGCGCAGACCAGGGTGAGGCCACCAAGCAGCGGCAGCAGCCGATGGTGGCCGATCGAGGCCGCGAGGGCGCGGCTGCGGTAAAGCAGGGTAGGGCGCATGGCGTCGTCTCCTGGGAGAGGTCTCGATTCTAGCCAGCCCGATGCACGCCGCAGCCCTGCCATTCGGCATGGGTTGCCGGGCGCCAAGGCTTGCATTCGCGGGCGCGCGGATGCTCTGCTTGCGCGTTCCCAAGCCGACGGCCACGCCATGGAATTCCGCCTGATCGACCGCATCCGCGACCGCACCGCGCTGGCGCGCGAGGACGTGCGGCTGGGGATCGGCGACGATGCGGCGGTGCTGGCGGTACCGGCCGGCCAGCACCTGGCGGTGGCGATCGACACACTGGTCGAGGGCGTGCATTTCCCGCACGGCACCGCGCCGCGGGACATCGGCTGGAAGGCGCTGGCAGTGAACCTGTCCGACCTTGCTGCGATGGGTGCGACGCCGGCCTGGGCGCTGCTCGCGCTGACCCTGCCGCAGGGCGAGGCGTCTTTCGTCGACGACCTGGCCGAAGGCTTCGCGCAGCTGGCGCGCGAGCATGGCGTGTCGCTGGTCGGCGGCGATACCACCCGCGGCCCGTTCTGCCTGAGCGTGGCGGTGCACGGTTTCGTGCCGCCGGGACAGGCGCTGACACGCAGCGGGGCCGGCGTGGGGGACGCCGTGTTCGTCACCGGCGCGCTCGGCACGGCGGCCGGCGGCCTGCGGCTGGCGCAGGGCAGGGTGCCATTCGATCCGCGAAACGAATTGCACCGCAGCTTGCGCAAGCGGCTGGATCGCCCGACCCCGCGCGTGCGCACCGGCGTTGCGCTGCGCGCGCATGCCAGCGCCTGCATCGACGTTTCCGATGGCCTGCTTGCGGACCTGGGCCACATCTGCGCCGCCAGCGGCGTCGGCGCCGAGCTCGACCTCGAAGCCCTGCCGTTGTCGCCCGCGCTGCCCAGCGTGTTCGGCCATGCCGCCGCCCGCGAACTGGCCCTGTCTGGCGGCGACGATTACGAGCTTTGCTTCACCGTGCCGACCGCCTCGATCGGCGCCATGCAGGCGGCACTGGCGGCGGTGGGAAGCCATGCCACACGCATCGGTGTGATCGTCGAAGGCCAGGGCGTACGCGCGATCGGCGGCGCTCCACTGGCCGCCACGCGCGGCGGCTGGGATCATTTCGGCCCGTAGACGCGAACGCCGCGCCTGCAGGAAAGCCGCAACCAACGGAACCCCCATGACCGACCGCAAGAAACTCACCCCCGACCAGCGCCGACGCCTGCTGGCCTCGCCCGCCGGCTGGATCGCCTGCGGCCTGGGCTCTGGCCTGGCGCCGGTGGCGCAAGGCACGTTCGGATCGCTGGCGGCCATCCTGCCCTGGCTTGCGCTGCGCCATCTCGCCTTGCCGCTGTACGTGCTGGTGCTGGTGCTGGCGTTCGCGCTCGGCGTGTGGGCGTGCAACGTGGCCGGACGCACGCTCGGCGTGGACGACCATCGCAGCCTGGTGTGGGACGAATTCGTCGGGCAATGGCTCGCGTTGCTGCCGCTGCTCGTGTTGCCGGCGCCATGGTGGATGGTCGCCGTGGGTTTCGGTCTGTTCCGGCTGTTCGACGTGTGGAAACCCTGGCCGATCGGCTGGCTGGACGGGAACATGAAGGGCGGGCTGGGCGTGATGATCGACGACGTGGTGGCCGGCGCTTACGCGGCGATAGTGCTGGCGCTAATCGCCATCGCCTTGTAGGAGTTCGAGGGCGCTCCTGCAAATGGCCTCGCGTTTTCGCTCTCCATTGAGGCCGTGTCCGACACCATGCCGTCTTTCACCCGTGGAGACTCCGCCATGCTCTACCGCCGCCTCGGCCGCACCGGCCTGCAACTTTCCGCGCTGTCCTTCGGCGCGTGGGTGACCTTCGGACGGCAGGTGGGGCGTTCCCAGGCGCGCGAGTTGCTCGCGCTGGCGTGGGACCGGGGCGTCAACTTCTTCGACAACGCCGAGACCTACAACCGCGGCGAGGCCGAGCGGCTGATGGGCGACGTGCTCGCCGACCTGCGCTTCCCGCGTGACAGCTACTGCGTGTCCAGCAAGGTGTTCTTCGGCGCCGTGGACAATCCCCGGCCCACGCAACGCGGGCTCTCGCGCAAGCATGTGATCGAGGCCTGCCACCAGGCGCTGGAACGCCTGCGGGTCGAGCACCTGGACCTCTACTTCTGCCATCGACCCGATCCGGATACGCCGATCGAGGAAACCGTGGCCGCGATGGACACGTTGGTGCGCCAGGGCAAGGTGCTCTATTGGGGCACCAGCGAATGGCCGGCCGAGGCGATCGCCGAGGCCCACCGCATCGCGCGCGAGAACCACTGCTACGCGCCGGTGGCCGAACAGCCGCAATACAACCTGCTGCACCGCGAACGCGTCGAGCGCGAATACGCGCCGCTGTACGAGCGCTTCGGCATGGGCACCACGATCTGGTCGCCGCTGGCTTCGGGCCTGCTGGCCGGACGCTACAACGACGGCATTCCTGATGATTCGCGGCTGGCGCAAGCCGGCTACGAGTGGTTGCGCGAGACGGTGCTCGGGTCGGGGCGCGAGCGCGTGGAGCGCGTGCGCCACCTGGCGCCGATCGCGCAGGAGCTGGGCGTGAGCCAGGCCCAGCTTGCGCTTGCCTGGTGCCTTGCCAACCCGCACGTGTCCACCGTGCTGCTGGGGGCGAGCCGGCGCGAGCAGCTGGAGCAGAATCTGGCGGCGCTGGAGCTGGTGCCACGCATCGATGCGGCGCTGAAGCAGCGGATCGAGCAGGCGGTCGGTTAGCGGTCCGGATCCCTGGCCGCGCGGCTTGCCGCCACGCTCGCCGGTTCTATCCGCAACGACTTGGTCCCGCATTCCTAAGGCTGGTGATGGTCGCTGCCGGGCAGGCGCTCCGCCGCTCGCGGAATTGCCGCTTCGGCTCCCTCTCCCCAGAGGGTTGGGTGAGGGGCCGGGGCTCGCCCTGGACTTTCCGCATCGGCCAGCGCTCCTGCTTCACCGTGTTTATTCGCAAGCCTTGACCCCCACCTCGGCAGAGGGAGCAAAGCCCGGGTGTCGGCTTTGCCCGGCCGTCGCCGCAAGCCACGGGGCCCTCGCCCTGTTGTCCCCCAAGCGAGGGAAGGGCAGAGCGTAAACCCGGTGTCCGGCGGCTTGTCCGTCTGTCCGTGACGGTGTCCGCGGACAGCGGACACGTCGGGTGTGTCCTTGCGAAAAGCCAGCAACCACAAGGGTTGCGCGCCTCCGATCCGACTTGGCACGGCGATTGCTCAACCAGCCCAGTCACTTCAGGTCAGGACCGCCCGATGATTCGCGACACCTCCGCTCAAGACCGCCTGGTCGAGGTCAAACCCAACCGCAAGCGCCAGCTGCTCATCGGCGGCATCGGCCTGGCCGTGCTGGTCGCGCTGGCCCTTGCGCTGCCGACCGCGATGCGGTTGTTCTCGGCCGACGCGTCGGTCAGCGCCTCGCGGCTTTCCTTCGCCACCGTCGAACGCGGCCTGTTCGTGCGCGACATCGCGGCCGAGGGCAAGGTGGTGGCGGCGGTCAGCCCCACGCTCTATGCCACTTCCGGCGGCGCGGTCACGCTCAAGGTGCACGCGGGCGACACGGTGAAGAAGGACCAGGTGCTGGCCGTGGTCGACAGCCCCGAACTGACCAACAAGCTGCTGCAGGAAGAGTCCAACGCCGATGCGATGGAAGTGGAATACCAGCGCGCGCAGATCGAGGCGCGCAAGCAGCGCTCCTCGCTGCAGAAGGCCTACGACAACGCGCTGATCGACCAGCAGGCGGCCGAGCGCGACCTGGCCCGCAACGAGAAGGCGTTCAAGCTCGGCGCGGTTTCCGGCATGGACGTGGACCGCGCCAAGGACACGCTGCAGAAGGCCAGGCTGACCACCCAGCACGCGAAGGCGGACCTGGGGATGGACAACGACAGCCTGAACTTCGACATCAAGTCCAAGAAGCTCGCGCACGAGCGCCAGGAGCTGTTGGTCAAGGACCTCGAGCGCCAGGTCGACGACCTCAACGTCAAGTCGCCGGTGGACGGCCAGGTCGGCCAGCTGTTCATCGCCGAGCGCGCGACCGTGGCCAAGGACGCCAAGCTGCTCAGCGTGATCGACCTCTCCGCGCTGGAAGTGGAGATGCAGGTACCCGAAAGCTTCGCGCGTGACCTGGGGATCGGCATGTCCGGCGAGATCACCGGCAACGGGCACACCTGGAAGGGCCTGGTCAGTGCGATCTCGCCCGAAGTGGTCAACGGCGAGGTTGCCGCCCGCCTGCGCTTCGAGGGCGCCACGCCCAAGCAGCTGCGCCAGAACCAGCGCCTGTCGGTGCGCATCCTGCTCGACAAGCGCGACAACGTGCTTACCGTGCAGCGCGGTTCCTTCGTCGACGAGTCCGGCGGCAACTTCGCCTACGTCGTGCACGAGGGCATCGCCGAGAAGAAGCCGATCCGCGTGGGCGCCAGCAGCATCGACAAGGTCGAGATCCTGGACGGCCTGAAGGAAGGCGACCGGATCGTGATCTCCGGCACCGACAACTTCAAGGATGCGGCCAAGGTCGCCATCAGCGATTGACCGAAAGGCGGGGAACGGAGCATGGGGAACAGGCAAGAGTGGCATCCGGAGGCGGCCTCCTTGCCGTGGAAACCTCCGGGCGGTGAAACCCCAGACGCCGCAGACGCATCTACCCGTTCCCCATCCTCCGTTCCCTGCACGAACTACCACCACCACCGAAGGACGTAACCATGCTCAAGATGACCCACCTGTCCAAGGTCTACCGCACTGAAGTGGTGGAGACCTACGCCCTGCGCGACTTCAACATCGACGTGAAGGAAGGCGAGTTCGTCGCCGTCACCGGCCCGTCCGGTTCGGGCAAGACCACCTTCCTGACCATCGCCGGCCTGCTGGAGACCTTCACCGGTGGCCACTACCACCTCGACGGCATCGAGGTGAGCCAGTTGAACGACAACGCCCGCTCGAAGATCCGCAACGAGAAGATCGGCTTCATCTTCCAGGCGTTCAACCTGATCCCCGACCTCAACGTGTACGACAACGTCGAAGTGCCGTTGCGCTACCGCGGCATGAAGGGTGCCGAGCGCAAGCAGCGCATCATGGACGCGCTCGAGCGCGTGGGCCTGGCCTCGCGCGCCAAGCATTACCCGGCCGAGCTTTCCGGCGGCCAGCAGCAGCGCGTGGCAATCGCCCGCGCATTGGCCGGCAGCCCGCGCCTGCTGCTGGCGGACGAACCGACCGGCAACCTGGACACGCAGATGGCCCGCGGCGTGATGGAACTGCTGGAGGAGATCCATCGCGAGGGCGCCACCATCGTGATGGTGACCCACGATCCGGAACTCGCCGCCCGCGCCCAGCGCAACGTGCACATCATCGACGGCCAGGTGGTCGACCTGTCCGAAGAGCCGCGCTTCCACTCGCACAACGCGCGCGTCGCCGACGCCTGAGCCTTGTCGATGGAGCCTCTCCCCGGCTCGCCGGGGAGAGGGAGCGGGCGCGGCAACTTCACCTATCCGGAAACCCCGACATGTTCGCCTACTACTTCCAGCTTGGCCTGCGCAGTCTCCGCCGCAACCCGCTGCTGACCGCGTTGATGGTGATGGCCATCGGCTTCGGCGTGGCCGCCTCGATGATCACCTACTCGGTGTTCCGGGCGACCTCCAACAATCCGATCCCGCAGAAATCCGACCAGCTCTACGCGGTGCAGATCGCCAACTGGAAGGCCGAAGACCTCGACCAGGGCGAGCCGCCCTCGGCACTGACCTACACCGACGCCATGGCCTTCATGCAGGCGCACAAGGCCAAGCGCCAGACCGCGCTCTATCCGATCGCGCCGTCGGTGATCCCGGCCGACGCCAGCCGCCTGCCGATCGAGGAAAACAGCTACGCCTGGTACGGCGACGCTTTCGCCATGTTCGACGTCCCGTTCATCTACGGCGGGCCGTGGACGCAGGCGCAGGACGACGCGCGCGCGGCGGTGGTGGTGATCGGCAAGAAGCTCAACGACAAGCTGTTCAACGGCCGCAACAGCGTCGGCAAGACGATCAACCTGGACGGGCACGACTACCGCATCACCGGGGTGATCGGCGAATGGGACCCGCAGCCGCTGTTCTTCGACCCGGTCAACACCGGCGGCTTCGGTGATCCGATCGGCCTGTTCATTCCGTTCACCCGCGCGATCGACCTGCAGATGCCGTCGGCCGGCAACAACAACTGCAACGACACGCCCGGTCCCGGTTGGGACAACTGGCTGCACTCGGAGTGCATCTGGATCGAGTACTGGGCCGAGCTTCCGGCCAGGGCCGACGCCGATGCCTACAAGCGCTTCCTCACCGGCTACGCCGCCGAACAGCAGCGTGCGGGCCGCTTCAAGTGGGCGCCGAACGTGCGCCTGCGCAACGTCACCGACTGGCTGGACTTCAACAAGGTCGTGCCACCGGAATCAAAGATCTCGCTGCTGGTCTCGCTGGGCTTCCTGCTGATCTGCCTGGTCAACACCATCGGCCTGCTGCTGGCCAAGTTCATGCGCCGTTCGCCGGAGATCGGCGTGCGCCGGGCGCTGGGTGCTTCGCGCCGCGAGATCTACGCGCAGTTCCTGATCGAGGCGGGCACGGTTGGCCTGACCGGCGGCGTGCTGGGCCTGTTGCTGACCGGCCTGGGCGTGCTCGGCGTGGGCTGGGTGTTCGACGAGCAGATCGCGCGGCTGGCCACGCTGGACGGCTCGCTGATCGCGTTGACCATCGTCGCCGCCGTGCTGGCCACGCTGCTGGCGGCGTTCTATCCCACCTGGCGGGCCGCGCAGGTCCAGCCTGCCTGGCAATTGAAGTCCAACTGAAGGAGGCGATGACGATGTTGCAGATCAAGCCCATTCTCGCCGCCCTCAAGCGCCACAAGGCCGGCACTGTCCTGATCGCGCTGCAGATCGCGCTGACCCTGGCGATCGTGTGCAACGCACTGTTCATCATCCAGCAGCGGACCGAGCACCTCTCGCGTCCGACCGGCATGGTCGAGACCAACCTGTTGACCGTCGCCAACCGCTGGGTCGGCGCCGACGACAAGGCGACGCCGTCGCTGGGCAAGACCGACCTGGAGGCGCTGCGCCGCATGCCGGGCGTGGTCGATGCCACCATGACCAACTCCTATCCGCTGCGCGGCGGTGGCTGGTCGACCAGCATCAACATCACGCCGGAAGCGAAGAAGGAGATGGCGCACACCACGCTCTACTTCACCGACGACCATGCGCTGGCCGCGATGGGCCTCACCCTGGTGGCGGGCCGCAACTTCCGGCCGGACGAGATCGACTGGGTCGACGCCAAGGAATTCACCACCACGCCGGTGGTGATCGTGACCAGGGAGCTGGCCCACAAGCTTTATCCGAAGGGCGACGCCCTGGGCAAGGTGCTGTACCACTCCGGCCAGACCAAGCCGAGCACCATCATCGGCATCGTCGATCGGCTGCAGGTGCCGTGGACGGGTTCCTGGGCGAACAATTTCGCCGAGAACTCGATGCTGATTCCCCGCCTGCTCACCGGCAACTTCGGCAGCTACCTGGTACGTACCCAGCCCGGGCAGCTCGAACGCCTCACCAAGGCGGTGCCGGCGTTGCTGATCAAGACCAACCGCATGCGCGTGATCCCGGAAGAACGTGGCGTACGCACCTTCGCCGAAGTCCGCGAGCAGGCCTACAAGAGCGACCGTGGCATGGCCATCCTGATGGGCGTGGTCTGCGCGGTGCTGCTGGCGATCACCGCCGCGGGCATCGTCGGCCTGACCAGCTTCTGGGTCGGCCAGCGGCGCAAGCAGATCGGCGTGCGCCGCGCGCTGGGCGCGACCAAGCACGACATCCTTTCCTACTTCCTCACCGAGAACCTGCTGATCGGCGCCGGCGGCGTGATCCTGGGCGCCGCGCTGGCGATCGGCATGAACCTGTGGATGGTGAGCCATTTCGAGATGGAGCGGCTGTCGATGGTGTACGTCGCGGCGGGCGTGATCGCGCTGCTGCTGCTGGGGCAGGGCGCGGTGCTCGCGCCGGCGATGAAGGCCTCGCGCGTGCCGCCGGTGGAAGCGACGCGCTCGGTGTGATTCCGAGCCCCTCTCCCTCAGGGGAGAGGGGTTGGGGTGAAGGGCGGGGTTCGCCCGGCACTCCATCGAAAGCGGGATTGGAACTCGGGACTGGCGTGGACGTCCGCGCCCTGCCCGGCCCCTCACCCCAATCCTCTCCCCAAAAGGGGAGAGGGAGCAAAAATACGGGAACCCTGGATGTTCGGTTACTACTTCCAACTCGGCATGCGCAGCCTGCGCCGCAACCCCGTGCTGACCGCCCTGATGGTCGTCGCGATCGGGTTCGGCGTGGCCGCCTCGATGATCACCTGGTCGGTGTTCCGGGTGGTGTCGGGCAACCCGATCCCGGAGAAGTCCTCGCAGCTGTTCACCGTGCTGGTCGACAACCGCGGCCCGCAGTACAACAACGACGGTGAGCCGCCGGAGGCGCTGACCTACACCGATGCCAACGCGCTGGTCCGCGCGCACAAGGCGCCGCACCAGACCCTGTTCTACCCGATCGCGCTGGCGGTGCTTCCCGGCGGCAACCGCAGCCTGCCGCTGAAGGCGATCGGCTACGCGACCAACGCCGACTTCTTCGGCATGTTCAACGTGCCCTTCCAGTACGGCTCGGGCTGGTCGGCGCAGGAAGACGCGCGCCGCACCGGCGTGGTGGTGCTCAGCCACGAGTTCAACCAGCAGGTGTTCGGCGGCGCCGACAGCGTGGGCAGGGATATCGACCTGAGCGGGCACACCTACCGCGTCGTCGGGGTCACCCAGCACTGGGACCCGAAGCCGCGCTACTTCGACCTGTTCGACGGCTCGGCCTTCGACGAACCCGCGCAGATCTACATTCCGTTCCATCGCGCCGACGACCTGAAGATCGACACGGCCGGGCGCAACAACTGCGGCGGTGCGCCCAACACGGGCGTGGACGCCGGACGCGAAGGCTGGCTGCACGGCGAGTGCTCGTGGATCCCGATGTGGGTGCAACTGGACACGCCTGCGCAGGTGTCGGCCTATCGCAATTTCCTTGAGGGCTATGCCGCCGAGCAGCAGCGCGCCGGCCGGTTCCGCTGGGCGCCGAACGTGCGCCTGCGCGACGTCGCCGACTGGCTGGACTTCGAGGACGTGGTGCCGCCGGAAAGCCGCATCTCGCTGATCGTGGCGGCCGGCTTCTTCGTGATTTGCCTGGTCAACACCATCGGGCTGCTGCTGGCCAAGTTCATGCGCCGCAGCGCCGAGATCGGCGTGCGTCGCGCACTGGGTGCCCCGCGGGGCGAGATCTACCGCCAGTTCCTCATCGAGGCGGGCACCGTCGGCGCCGCCGGCGGCGTGCTGGGCCTGTTGCTCACCGCGGTCGGCGTCGGCGGGGTGGGACTGCTGTTCTCGCCGGAAATCGCCCAACTGGCGCACGTGGACGTGTCGCTGATGCTGTCGACGCTGCTGCTGGCGATCCTGGCCACGATGATCGCCGCGCTCTATCCCACCTGGCGCGCCGCGAAAGTGCAGCCCGCCTGGCAACTGAAGTCCAACTGACGGGGCAAGCATGCAAATCGGACCCATCCTCGTCGCGTTGCGCCGCCACAAGGCCGGCACCACGCTCATTGCGCTGCAGATCGCCCTGACGCTGGCAATCGTGTGCAACGCGCTGTTCATCATCCAGCAGCGGCTGGTGCGGGTGGACCGTCCCAGCGGCGTGCAGGAGTCGAACCTGTTCGTGATCCAGAACGACTGGCCGGAGAAGCTGCCCTCGCAGGACGCCGACGCGCGCATGCGCGCCGACCTGCAGGCGCTGCGCCAGCTCGGCAGCGTGCAGGAGGTCAGTTCCTCCAACAGCTTCCCGCTGCGCGGCTCGGGCTGGGACAACTTCGTCCGGCTGAGCCCCGATCAGGTCAAGATGACCACCGACACGGCGATCTTTTTCTCCGATGAGCATACCCTCGCGACGTTGGGTGCGCGCCTGATCGCCGGCCGCAACTTCAGCGCGGACGAGGTCGGCAGCCAGAGCGGCACCGACCGCATGCATGCCCGGCAGATCATCATCAGCAAGGGGTTGGCGGAGATCCTCTTTCCGGGCGGCTCGGCGCTGGGCAAGACCATCTACGTGTCCAACGACAACGCGCCCTCGACCGTGATCGGCATCACCGACACCCTGCAGGCGCACATGACCGGGGTGTGGGCCAAGCCCTATGCCTACAACGCCGTGCTGGTCCCGGCGCGCCTGACCGGCGACGGCACGTTCTACCTGGTGCGCGCGCGGCCGGGGCAGCTCGCCGATGCCATGCGCCAGGCGAAGGATGCGCTTTACGCGCAGAGTCCGATGCGGATCATCCCCGCGCAGGACGGCATCATGACCTTCGCCCAGGTCCGCCACCGCGCCTACGACGGCGACTACGGCATGGCGATCCTGATGGGCATCATCAGCGCCGTGCTGCTGGTGATCACCGCCGCGGGCATCGTCGGCCTGACCAGCTTCTGGGTCGGCCAGCGGCGCAGGCAGATCGGCGTGCGCCGCGCGCTTGGGGCGCGCCAGCGCGACATCCTCGGCTACTTCCTTACCGAAAACCTGCTGATCACCCTCGGCGGCGTGCTGCTGGGCGTGGTGCTCGCGGTGTCGATGAATGTGTGGCTGGTGATCCGGATGGGTTCACAGCCGATGTCGCCGCTCTACCTGGTCGCCGGCGTGCTGATGCTCCTGTTGCTGGGGCAGGGAGCGGTGCTGGCGCCGGCGGTGAAGGCCTCGCGCGTGCCTCCGGTGGAGGCTACGCGCAGCGTTTGACTTGGAGTCCCTCTGCCCGCGGGGGAGAGGGAGCATAGCCAGGAGCCTGGGATGTTCGGCTATTACCTCAACCTTGCCTTGCGCAGCCTCGGCCGCAACCGCGTGCTCACCACGCTGATGGTGCTGGCGCTGGCGCTGGGCATCGGCGCCTGCATCACCACGCTGACCGTGCTGCGGCTGCTCTCGGGCGACCCGCTGCCTGGCCGCAGCGCGCAGCTTTACTACCCGCAGATCGACCCGTATCCGAAGAACGGCTATATCCCCGGCGAAAGCAAGCCGCAGGAAAACCTCACCTGGGTCGACGCCAACAACCTGTTCGACGCGCACCGCGCGCCGCGGCAGGCGCTGGTGGCGCTGGGCTCGGCGAAGATCCAGTCGCGCGATGCGGGCGGGCGGCCGTTCTTCGGCGATGCGGTGATGACCACGGCCGACTTCCTGCCGATGCTCGGTGCCCCGTTCCGCTACGGCAGCGGCTGGAGCGCCGATGACGACGCCGCCGGCGCGCGGGTGGTGGTGATCGCCGACTTCCTCAACCAGAAGTTGTTCGGCGGAGCCAACAGCGTCGGGCGCACCCTGCGCCTGAACGGCCACGACTTCCGCGTGGTCGGCGTGCTCGACCACTTCTCACCGCAGCCGCGCTTCTACGCGATCAACATCGGGCGCAGCTACGGCGACGGCGATGGCGCCTTCCTGCCGCTGCGCGCGGCACGGGCGGTACAGCTCGATCCCAACAACATCAGTTGCTGGGAAGCGGCCGACATCGAGCATCTGGAGACCGCCCCGTGCATGTGGCTGGGCCTGTGGGTGCAGCTGACCGACGCCACCGCGGTCGCCAATTACAAGCGCTTCCTCGACGGCTACGTGCGCGAGCAGATCGCACAGGGCCGTTTCCACCGCACCGATACCGCGCTGCCTGACGTGCTGCAGTGGCTGCGCATCGAAAACGTGGTGCCGGACGACGCGCGGCTGCAGGCCGGACTTGCCTTCGGCTTCCTGCTGATCTGCGTGACCAACACCATCGGCCTGCTGCTGGCCAAATGCCTGCGCCGCTCGCGCGAGATCGGCGTGCGCCGCGCGCTGGGTGCCACGCGGGGCGCGATCTTCGGACAGTTCATGGTGGAAGCGGCGATGGTCGGCCTGGCCGGCGGATTGCTCGGGCTGGCGGTCGCCGAACTGGGCCTGTGGGGCATCCGCCACCAGCCGGCCGAATACGCCAGCCTGGCCCGGCTGGATGTTTCGATGTTCGTTTTCACCTTCATCGTCGCGCTGGTGTCGGCGCTGGTCGCGGGACTGCTGCCGGCCTGGCGCGCCTGCGTGGTCTCGCCTGCGCCACAGTTGAAGAGCGCCTGAGGTTTCGCATGGAAATCGCACCGATCCTTGCCAGCCTCCGCAAGCACCGCATCCCGGCGCTGCTCATCGTGCTGGAAATCGCGCTGGCCTGCGCCGTGCTGTGCAATGCCGTGTTCATGATCAGCGAACGCGCCGGCGAAATCCGCCTGCCCAACGCGATCGACGAGCAGGGCCTGAGCGTGGTCACCCTCTCCGGCGCCGATTCCGACCGCGCCGCCAGCGAGATCCCGCGCAACCTCGATGCGCTGCGCCGCATCGACGGCGTGGAGGCGGTGGCGGTGGTCAACACCATGCCGCTGTCCGGCAACGGCTGGAACAGCAACTTCACCACGCGGGCGGACATGAAGCCGACCGACAAGGCCAGCATCAACTCCAACGTGTACCTGCTGGGCGAGGGCGCCGATCGCGCGCTGGAGCTGCGCCTCAAGCAGGGACGCATGTTCACCGCAGAGGACTACGCCACCGCATCGATGGGCTCCTCCTTCATGCCGGAAACGCACGTGGCCATCGTCAACGAGCGCCTGGCCGAACGGCTGTGGCCCGGCCAGTCGGCGCTCGGCCGGAAGATGTACGTGGACCGGTACTGGTACCAGGTGGTGGGCGTGGTGGCGAACGTGCTGCGCCCGAAGCAGGCCGGCGCGGGCCTGCCGGGCATCTATGACGCGGCGTTCTTCCCGATGCAGCCGACCGGCGCGCTCGGCTATTACGTGCTGCGCAGTGCGCCGGCCGACCGCGACCGCGTCGCGCGCCAGGCCGAGGACGTGCTGGCCGGGCTGGAGCCCGGTGCCGTGGCCGAAGGCAAGACGTTTCCCGACATGCGTGGCGAGTACTTTTCCGGCGCCGCCAGCATGGTCTGGATGCTGGTGCTGGTGTGCGTGGTGATGCTGGCGGTCACTGCCTTCGGCATCGTCGGCCTGACCAGCTTCTGGGTGGCGCAGCGCCGCCGCCAGATCGGCATCCGCCGCGCGGTCGGCGCGCGGCGCAGCCACATCCTGAGCTACTTCCGCACCGAGAACTTCCTGTTGAGCGGCGCCGGCGTGTTGCTGGGCATGGTGCTCGCGTTCGGCATCAACCTGTACCTGATGCAGCACTACGAAATGGACCGCATGCCCTGGTACTACCTGCCCGTCGGCGCCATCGCGTTGTGGCTGCTCGGACAGGTGGCCGTGTTCGGCCCGGCCCATCGCGCCGCATCGGTGCCGCCAGTGGAAGCCACGCGCAGCGCATGAATTCTGCCCTCTTCCGGTGGAAGAGGGATTCCAGCCACGGAGAACCGGAATGTTCGGCTACTACCTCGACCTGGCCATGCGCAGCCTCAGGCGCAACAAGGCCCTCACGGCGCTGATGGTGCTGGCGATCGCGCTGGGCATCGGCGCGTGCATGACCACGCTGACGGTGCTGCACGTGCTCTCGGGCGATCCCTTGCCCGGCAAGAGCGCGCAGCTCTATTACCCGCAGCTCGACCCGCAGGACATGGACGGCTACCAGCCGCAGGACGATCCGCCGGTGCAGGTGACCTGGACCGACGGCATGAACCTGTTGCACGCGGGCCGTGCCGACCGGCAGGCGCTGATGACCGGCGGCGCGGTGCCGGTGCAGCCGGCGCAGTCGGCGATCGATCCGTTCTTCGAGGACGCGCGCTACACCACGGCCGACTTCTTCCCCATGTTCGAGGTGCCGATCCGCTACGGCCGCGCGTGGACGGCGGCCGACGACGAGGCGCATGCGCGCGTGGCGGTGATCTCGCGCAAGCTCAACGACAAGCTGTTCCAGGGTCGCGACAGCACCGGCCAGACCCTGCGCATGAACGACGTCGCCTTCCGCATTGTCGGCGTGCTGGACACCTGGCGCATGACGCCGCACTTCTACGACCTCAACAGCGGCAGCTACGCCGAGGACGAGGGCGTGTACCTGCCGTTGACCACCGCCTACGAGCTCAAGCTCGGGCGCAACGGTTCGACCGATTGCTGGGGCAAGGGCTCCGATCCGGATCACATGGACACCGCGCCCTGCGTGTGGCTGCAGTTCTGGGTGCAGCTGGATACGCCGGCCAAGGCCGCCGCCTACAAGCAGTACCTGGTGCACTACTCGCAGGAGCAGAAGGCGCTGGGCCGCTTCCAGCGCCCGCCGAACGTGCGCCTGCCCGATGTGATGGGCTGGCTGGACTACAACAAGGTCGTGCCGGGTGACGTGCGGCTGCAGGCGTGGCTCGCGTTGGGCTTCCTGCTGGTGTGCCTGGTCAACACGGTGGGCCTGATGCTGGCCAAGTTCCTGCGCCGCAGCCCCGAGCTCGGCGTGCGCCGCGCGCTGGGCGCCTCGCGCCGCGAGGTGTTCATGCAGCTCCTGGTCGAGTCGGGCGTGATCGGCCTCACCGGCGGCGTCGCCGGACTGCTGCTGTCGCTGGTGGGCCTGTGGCTGGTGCGCAAGCAACCGTCGGACTACGCCGCGCTCGCCCATCTGGACCTGTCGATGTTGCTGGCCACCTTCCTGCTGGCCGTCGGTGCCTCGCTGCTGGCCGGGCTGCTGCCCGCCTGGCGCGCCTGCCAGGTCACCCCCGCGCTGCAGCTGAAGAGCAACTAGGAGCACCCCATGGACATTCTTCCGATCCTCTCCACGCTGCGCCGCCACAAGATCACCGCCCTGCTGCTGGTGCTGGAGATCGCGCTGACCTGCGCGATCGTCTGCAACGCGGTGTTCCTGATCAACCAGCGGCTCGAGCGCATGCAGATGTACAGCGGCGTGGCCGAGCACGAACTGATCCAGGTCCAGGCTTTCGGCATCGGCGACACCGCCGACGCCAAGGCGCACGCGCAGGAGGACCTCACCGCGCTGCGCCAGATTCCGGGTGTGACATCGGTGGCGCTGGTCAACCAGGTGCCGTTCACCAACAGCTCCTGGAACACCAGCGTCAAGCTCGATCCCAAGCAGAAGCAGGCCACCCTCAACGCGACCCAGTACTTCGGCGAGAACCTGCTTAAGACCTTCGGCGCGCAGCTCGTGGCCGGGCGCGATTTCGAGCCGGGCGAGTACCTGGAAATGCGCCAGGTCGCCCGCGACGAAAAGCTCGCCAAGAAGATCACCACCGTGATCATCACCCGCGGTCTCGGCGAGAAGCTCTGGCCCGGCCAGTCCGCGCTCGGCAAGACGATCTACCTCGGTGGCGATCCGGTGCGGGTGGTCGGCGTGGTGGCCGGGCTGATCCGTCCGGCGCTGTTCGGCGGCGACGATACGGCGCAGTGGTCGATGGTGTTCCCGCTGCGGATGGACTCGGACAACGCCAGCCGCTACGTGATCCGCACCGCGCCGCAGGAGCGCGACCGCGTGCTGGCCGCCGCCGTGGCCACGCTGCGCAAGACCGACCCGCACCGCATCATCCTGGAGAAGAAGACGCTGGACGACATCCGTGCCGAATTCTTCCAGGACGACCGCGCCATGGCGGGCCTGCTCGCCGGCGTCTGCATTGCGCTGCTGGTGGTGACCGCGCTGGGCATCGTCGGCCTGGGCAGCTTCTGGGTCGCGCAGCGGCGGCGGACCATCGGCGTGCGTCGCGCGCTGGGCGCCACCCGCCGCAACATCCTCACCTACTTCCAGACCGAGAACTTCCTGCTGGCGACCATCGGCATCGCGCTGGGCATGGTGTTGGCCTACGGCATCAACCTGTTCCTGATGCTGCATTACGAGCTGCCACGGCTGCCCGCCTATTACTTCCCCGTGGGCGCGATCGCGCTGTGGCTGATCGGGCAGATGGCGGTGCTCGGCCCGGCCATCCGCGCCGCCGCGGTGCCACCGGTGGTCGCCACCCGCTCGGTCTGACCTCGAGGAGACACGACCATGAACATGCAGCACATCGCCCGATCGGGTACGCCAGCTTCCGTGTTGCCTCGCCGGAGCGTCCGGCGCCTGCCTCTTTCGATGGCATGCGCACTGGCCGCGGCCTGCGTCGGCGCGTGCGCTTTGCCCGCAACGGCGTCCGCGGCCGTGTCGCCGCCGGGCACCCGAGCCGGCCATGCCGAAGAAGCGGCGGCGCTGGTCGAAGCGGTCCGGCACGGCCGCACCGACCTCGTGCGGCAGCAGGTCCACGCGGGCGTCAGCGTGGATGCCTGCGCGCCGGGCGACGGCAGCCCGCTGATCGTGGCCGCGCAGGGCGCCGACCGGACGATGGTCGATGCGCTGCTTCGCCTGGGCGCGGACGTCAACGGCGCCTGCCACGGTGACGGCAATCCGCTGATCGCGGCGGCCGCGGCGGGCGACGTCGGCACCCTGGCGCAACTGCTGGACGCCGGCGCGCGGCTGGACGCCGTCGTCCCCGGCGACGAGACCGCGCTGATCACGGCCGTCCGTGGCAATCACCTGGCGGCCGTGCAGTACCTGGCCTCGCACGGCGCCGACGTCAACCTTGGCGCCATGGCGGACAACGGCCAGTGGCGCACGCCCCTCAACCAGGCCCGCGGCGATGCCGTCGCGGGCTTCCTGCGCGGCAAGGGCGCGACGGCAAGCGGTACGCCACGCCGATGAGGCCGATGGCGCGCCCCGACGAACCATGGAGTGAGTGAATGTTCGGCTACTACTTCGATCTCGCCCTGCGCAGCCTCAAGCGCAACAAGACGCTCACCGCGCTGATGGTGCTCGCCATCGCCGTGGGCATCGGCGCGAGCATGACCACGCTTACCGTGATGCGGCTGCTTTCCGGCGATCCCCTGCCGGGCCGCAGCCAGCACATCTTCTATCCGCAGGTGGACCCGGATCCGGCCAACAAGGATTCGGACGAGCCCTACGACGAGCTCGACTACCACTCGGCCGTGGACCTGTGGAGCGCGAAGCGTGCCGACCGCCAGGCGCTGGTCGTGTCCAGCCCCATCAAGGTCGCGGCGCCCGGTTCGGACGTGCCCGCTTCCAAGCTCGACATGCTCTCGGCCACTGCCGATTTCTTCCCGATGTTCGGCGTTGCCTTCCAGTACGGCGGCAGCTGGTCGGCCGAGGACGACGCCCGGCACAGCCGCGTGGCGGTGATCTCGGCGGACCTCAACAACAAGCTGTTCGGCGGCAGGGACAGCGTCGGTCGCACGCTGCGGCTGCGCGACAAGGACGTGCGCATCGTCGGCGTGCTGGCGCCCTGGCGCCCGTCGCCGCTGTTTTACGAAGTGGCCGGCGGCCGTTTCGCGCACGGCCATACGGATGGCTTCTATGGCAAGCCCGAGGATGTGATGACGCCGTTCTTCACCGGCATGGATCTGAACGACGGCAACTTCTACCAGTTCACCTGCTGGCAGGTGCCCGAACGGCCCGGTTACCTCAAGGACTCGCCTTGCGTGTGGGTGCGGCTGTGGGTGGAACTGGCCGACGCGGGCAAGGCGGACGACTACCGCCGCTTCGTCGCTTCCTATGCGGCCCAGCAGATGGCGCTGGGCCGCTTCAGCCATGCCGGCAACACGCGCATGCGCAACCTCACCGAATGGCTGGACTACAACGGCGTGGTGCCGAGCGACGTGCGGCTGCAGACCTGGCTGGCGTTCGCCTTCCTGGCGATCTGCCTGTTCAACACGGTGGGCCTGCTGCTGGCCAAGTTCCTGCGCCGCAGCGGCGAGATCGGCGTGCGTCGCGCGCTCGGAGCCACGCGTGGCGCAGTGTTCGCACAATGCCTGGTGGAGGCCGGCATGATCGGGTTGCTGGGCGGCATCGCCGGATGGCTGCTGTCGCTGGTGGGGCTGTGGCTGGTCAGGCACCAGCCGGTGGCGTATGCGGACATGGCGCACCTGGACGTTTCGATGTTCGCGGTGACCTTCGTGCTGGCCGTGGCCACCAGCGTGGCGGCCGGCCTGTTGCCTGCCGCGCGTGCGAGCCGCGTGGCGCCGGCGCTGCAGCTGAAGACCTTGTAAGGAAGCATCATGGATATCCGACCGATACTCGCCGCGCTGCGCCGCCACCGGCTTGCCACCTTGCTGATCGCGCTCGAAATCGCGCTTGCCTGCGCGGTGCTGTGCAATGCCTGCTTCCTGATCGTCTCGCGGCTGGACCTGATGAAGGTGCCCAGCGGCGTGGACGAGTCCTCGCTCGCGCAGTTGCGGCTCGATTGCGACGGCTGCAACGAATCGGACCTCAATGCGCGCGCCTTGTCCGCGTTGCGCACGGTGCCGGGCACGCAGGCGGCCGCGGTCGTCAGTTCGCTGCCGTTCGGCGCGCCCAGCGGGTATGCAGGCATCACGCTGGACCCGCCCGGGCAGGCCGAGCGCCACTACGGCACCGTGCCGCACTTCTACGCCGGCGGTCCCGCGGCCGCCGAAGCGATCGGGATACGTCCGGTGCAGGGGCGGCGCTTCTCGAGCGCCGACTTCCAGCCCTCCGATGGCGCCTGGCTGCCGCTGGATGCGCCGGTGTGGATCACTCGCCCGCTGGCCGAGCACCTGTGGCCGGGCAAGAACCCGCTCGGCAAGGACTTCTGGAGCGACAAGTACCATTTCCGCGTCGCCGGCATCCTCGACCACCTGGCGCAGCCGGAGCCTGGCGCGCGCGGCGTGGCCACGGCGCAATGGTCGATATTCCTGCCGATGGCGCCGGGCAGGCAGCTGGCCGGCAACTACGTCATCAAGGCCGCGCCCGCCGACCTGCCGCGCGTGCTGCGCGACGCACGCGCCGCGCTGATCCGCGCCGTTCCGGAGGGCGTGCTCGACCTGGACCAGAGCCAGACCCTGGGCGACCTGCGCCACCGCTACTTCCGCAACGACCGCGCCATGGCCGGCATGCTGGTCGGCGTGATCGCCGCGCTGCTGCTGGTCACCGCGCTGGGCATCGTCGGCCTGGCCAGCTTCTGGGTCGCGCAGCGGCGCAAGCAGATCGGCGTGCGCCGCGCACTGGGCGCGACGCGCAGCGACATCCTGCGCTACTTCCAGACCGAGAACTTCCTGATCGTCAGCTTCGGCATCGGACTGGGCATGGTGCTGGCCTTCGGCCTGAACCTCGCGCTGATGAGCCATTACGAACTGCCGCGCCTGCCGCTGTACTACCTGCCGATCGGCGCGCTCTCGCTGTGGGTGCTGGGCCAGCTGGCCGTGCTGGCGCCGGCGCTGCGCGCGGCGGCGGTCCCGCCGGTGGTGGCGACACGGTCGGTGTGAGATCGCCGCAGGAGTCCCTTCCGCCTGTCGGCACCTTCCCCCGCGTGCGGAGGAAGGCTCGGAAGATGGGCGCGCAAATGATCCTTCTCCCGTGCCAAGAGGGAAAGGTGCCCGAAGGGCGGATGGGGGTGACCTCGCCGCAGCGTTCGATTCGCCAGGAGCACACGGAATGTTCGCCTACTACCTCGATCTCGCCCTGCACAGCCTCCGGCGCAGTCCGGTCCTCACAAGCCTGATGGTGCTGGCGATCGGCCTGGGCATCGGCGCCAGCATGACCATGCTGACCGTGTTGCACGTGATGACCCGCGATCCGTTGCCGGCACTGAGCGCCCAGCTTTACTACCCGCACCTGGATCCATTGCCGGCGAACTACCCGACCAACAACGACTGGGGGGATCCCAGCGACAACTTCACCTGGCCCGACGCCATGGCGATGCTCAAGGCCCATCGCGCGGACCAGCAGGCCGCGATGGCCGGCGGCCGGGTGCTGGTGTGGCCAGTGCAGACCGGCCGCTTGCCGTTCCGGGTGGGTGGGCGCTATGCCACGGCCGGGTTCTTCGACCTGTTCGGACTGCGCTTCGAACAGGGGCGGGGCTGGACCATGGCGGACGACGAAGCCCGTGCACGGGTGGCGGTACTCAGCCACGGACTGGCCATGCAACTGTTCGGTCGCACCGACGTGGTGGGCCGCACGGTACGGCTGGGCGATGCACGCTTCCAGGTGATGGGCGTAACTTCCGAGTGGGCGCCGCAGCCGCAGTTCTATGCCGACGCCGCTGGCAAGGGCAATTACGGCGAGGCGGACCGCTTCTTCCTGCCGCTGGCCACCGCGCTGGACCTGGGGATGAGCGTCAGCGGCAACCAGGCGAGCTGGAAGGAGGGCGGCAAGACCAGCGGCTACTACACCTGGCTGCAGGTGTGGGTGCGGCTGAAGGACGCCGCGCAAGTGCGCAACTACCGCCAGTTCCTGGTCGACTACTCGGCCGAACAGAAACGGTTGGGGCGGTTCGAGCGCTCGTCGCAGAACGCCGCGTTGTATCCGTTGATGGGCTGGTTGGAACACGAGAAGCTGGTGCCGGGCGATCTGCGTCTCCAGCTCTGGCTGGCGCTGAGCTTCCTGATCGTCTGCCTGGTCAACATCGTGGCGTTGCTACTGGCTAAGTTCCTGCGTCGCAGTGGCGAGGTCAGCGTCCGCCGCGCACTGGGGGCGACGCGGCGCGACATCTTCCTGCAGTTCGGCATCGAGTCGGCGCTGGTGGGCCTGCTCGGCGGCCTGCTCGGCATCGCCATCGCGCAAGCCGGGTTGTGGAGCGTACGGCATCGGCCGGACAGCTACGCACACATCGCCC
Organism: Frateuria edaphi; assembly: GCF_021117405.1. Lineage (NCBI taxonomy): Bacteria > Pseudomonadati > Pseudomonadota > Gammaproteobacteria > Lysobacterales > Rhodanobacteraceae > Frateuria > Frateuria edaphi. The sequence goes on along the minus strand of NZ_CP088251.1, from coordinate 2,752,566 downwards.
GGATGGATCTGTCCATGCTGGCGCTGACCGTGTTGCTGGCGATCGCCGGCAGCTTGTTGGCCGGCATGCTGCCGGCCTGGCGCGCCAGTCGCGTCGTTCCCGCCCTGCAACTGAAGGCACAGTGAGGACCACGCCATGCCTTTGCGTCCGATTCTTTCCAGCCTGCGCCATCACAAGCTCACCGCCAGCCTGCTGATCCTGCAGGTGGCGCTCACGCTGGCGATCGTCGCCAACGCCGCCTTCATGGTGGCCCAGCGCGTGCAGCGCATCCACACGCCCAGCGGGCTGGCCGAGCAGGAGCTCTCGTTGATCCGAGTGGAGGGCACTGCCAAGGACGAGAACCATCAGGCGCGGCATGCAGCAGATTTGGATGCTCTGCGCCGGATTCCCGGGGTGACGGCAGCCGTCGCGGTGGGTTGGGCGTTGCCCTTCAGCAGCAGCGTGAACAGCTACGGCGTCTGCCCCAACGAGGAGGCGCTCAAGCGTGCGATGGTTGCAAGCAGCCTGGATCACACCGGCTGCATGTCGATCGACACCTACAGCGGTGGGCCGGGCTTCCTTGGCGCGCTGGGGTTGCACGTGATCGCCGGGCGCGACTTCACCGCCGACGAGTACGTCACTGGCGATGTACCGTCGATCCTGCTGACGGGGGCGGCGGCGAAAAAGTTCTTCGGCGGCAAGGATCCGCTGGGGCAGGTGGTCTACGCCGGCCGCCACAGCAGCCGGGTGATCGGCATCGTCAGCGACACCGTTCGGCCGATGCTGCGCGGCGACGGCAGCGACGGCGAGGTCATGCTGTGGCCGCAACTGCCCGATGACAACGAGACCAGCTACTTGTTGCGCAGCGCGCCGGCCGATCGCGCGCGCGTGCTCGCCGCTGCCGTGACCACCCTGCAGGCGCTCGACCCCAACCGCCTGATCCCCGAAACTGGCCAACGCACCTACACGCAGATGCGCGAGGATTACTTCCAGCGCGACAGCACCATGGTCGGCCTGCTGCTGGCCGCCGCGCTGGGCCTGCTGTTCGTCACGGCGCTGGGCGTGGCTGGCCTGGCCAACTTCTGGGTACAGCAGCGCACGCGCGCGATCGGTATCCGGCGCGCGATCGGCGCCACTCGCGCGGACATCCTGTGTTACTTCCAGGCCGAGAACGCCCTGATCGTGGGCGGCGGCGTGGCGCTGGGCATGCTGCTGGCGTTGGCGCTGAACCTGCTGCTGATGAGCCGCTACGAGCTGCCGCGCCTGCCGCTGTGGTATCTGCCGGTCGGCGCGCTGGCGCTGTGGGCACTGGGCCAGCTCTCGGTACTGGCGCCGGCGCTGCGCGCCTCGCGCGTGCCGCCGGTGGTGGCGACGCGGTCGGTCTGAAGGGTAATGGCTTCCCCTTTGGCGGACCTGTGGCAACCTTTTGGCGTGGAGATGCATCCATGCCGGCATGTGCAGGAAAAAAATGCGAACCGTCCTGATCATTGATGACAACCCCGCGGTGGGCGAGGCGCTGTCGCTGCTGCTCTCGCTGCACGACATCCGCCCGCTGATCGCGGTCACGCCGCAGGAGGGCCTGGCGGCGCTGGACCGCGAGCTCGTCGACGTGGTGATCCAGGACATGAACTTCACCGCCGACACCACCTCGGGCGAGGAAGGCGTGGCGCTGTTCCGCGCGATCCGCCAGCGCCACACCGACCTGCCGGTAATCCTGCTGACCGCTTGGACCCACCTGGAAACCGCGGTGGAGCTGGTCAAGGCCGGCGCCGCCGACTACGTGGCCAAGCCGTGGGATGACACCAAGCTGCTGGCCACGGTGGAGAACCTGCTGGAGCTTTCCGAGTCCACCCGCGAGGTCAACCGCACCCGTCGCGAGCGCCGCCGGCGTCGCGACGTGTTGCGCCAGACCTACGAGCTGGACGGGCTGGTGTTCGCTTCCGACGCGATGGCGCAGACGCTGGAGCTCGCCTGCCAGGTGGCCCGCTCGCACGTGCCGGTGCTGATCACCGGCCCCAACGGCGCGGGCAAGGAGCGCATCGCCTGCATCGTGCATGCGAACTCGCCGGTCCGGAACGGGCCGTTCGTGGCGGTCAACTGCGGCGCGCTTCCGGGCGAGCTGATCGAGGCGGAACTGTTCGGCGCCGATGCCGGCGCCTACACCGGCGCCAACAAGGCGCGCGAGGGCCGCTTCGAGCTGGCCGACGGCGGCACGCTGTTCCTGGACGAGATCGGCAATCTGCCGCTGCCGGGCCAGGTGAAGCTGCTGCGCGTGCTGGAAACCGGGCAGTTCGAGCGGCTGGGCTCGGGCCGCACGCGGCAGGTCAAGGTGCGCGTGCTCTCGGCGACCAATGCCGACCTCAAGGCGATGGTGCGCGCCGGCACCTTCCGCGAAGACCTCTACTACCGACTCAACGTCATCGAGGTGAACCTGCCGCCGCTGGCGGAGCGCACCGACGACATCGTCCCGCTAGCCGAATACTTCCTCGACGGGCGCGCCGAGCTCGGCGACGCCGCGCGCGAGGCGCTGGCGACCTATCCCTGGCCTGGCAACGTGCGCGAACTGAAGAACGCGATCGAACGCGCCGCGCTGCTGGCGACCGACGGGGTGGTGACGCCGCAACTGCTCAACCTGCCGCAGCACACGCCTGCGGTTGCGCGCAACCTGGACGAACCCAGCCGCGAGGCGGTAGAGACCGCGCTGCACCGCGCCGACGGCGTGGTCAGCCGGGCCGCCCAATCGCTGGGGCTGTCGCGCCAGGCGCTGTACCGGCGCATGGAGCGCTACGGGCTGGCGACGAGCTGACGGCGCCTGGCGCAGGGTGGGCTGGGGCCCTGCGCGAGGCTGGCGGGCTGAAGCCCACCCTGCAGTCCACAACGGCGGTTGCCGGTACGACGGGCGCGCGGGATGATCGACGCCAGTCCCCAAGGAGCAGGAACCATGCGTATCCGGATCATCGTGCTTGCCTCGCTGCTGGCGGCTGCCGGGGCCCACGCCCAGGCGGTGCCACCCTCCACCCAGCCCAGCGACAGCTGGAGCACCCCGGCGCCGGCTTCCACGGCGAGCTATCGGGCCGATGCCATTCCCGGGGTGAAGGAGAAGAAGTCCGCATCGCACTTCAAGTTCAAGGAGCGCGACAGCTATACCCAACCCCCGGGCAACGCGGCGCAGCAGCATTCGGGTCATGCCGCGGTCGGCACCATGGGCACCATGGATCGCAATGGCCGTCCGGCAGTCAACTGCCCGCAGACTCCGATGGATCCTGCGTGCCACTGACGCAACCGTCCCGGGGCCGGAGCGTCGCATGCAACTGAGATCGCTGCAGGTCCGACTGACCGGGCTGCTCTTGCTGGCGAGCCTCAGCGGCGCGCTGGTCTATGCCGGCCTCACCCAGTGGCCCATGCCCCAGGTGCTGGCGTGGCTGCGCCACGACCCGCGCCTGGGCGTCCATCTGCCGACCTGGCCGGGCATCTCCGGGAGCCTGCTCGCCACCATGCTGGTGTTGCTGCCGCTGGCGTTCTGGCTGGGTGGGCAGGTGATGTCGCCGATCCGCCGCCTGCTGCGTGCGCTGGAAGGCGCGGTGGCGAGTTTCCGCGACGGCGACTTCAGCTTCTCGATCGCGGCCGACCGGCGCGACGAACTCGGCGCGCTGATCCGCATGCACAACACGCTGGGCCAGACCCTGCGCGAGCAGCGCCAGCACCTGGTACAGCGCGAGTTGTTGCTGGACACGGTGGTGCAGCACACGCCCGTGTCGCTGGTGCTGGCCAACGCCCAGGGACGCATCGCCTACGCCAACATCGCCGCGCGGCACCTGTTCAACGAGGGGCGCAGCCTCAACGGCCTCGATTTCGGCGAGTTGCTGCTCAACGTGCCCGAGGCGCTGCGCCGCGCAGTGGAGAGCGGCGAGGATGCGCTGCTCAGCGTACCCATGGACGGCGCCGAGGAAACGTTCCACCTGTCCCAGCGGCTGTTCCGGCTGCAGGGACGGCCGCACAAGCTGTATTCGCTGCGCCGCATGACGCGCGAGCTGTCGCGCCAGGAAGTGGCGACGTGGAAGCGGGTGATCCGCGTGATCAGCCACGAGCTCAACAACTCATTGGCGCCGATTTCCTCGCTGGCGCATTCGGGCGCGGAACTGGCTCGCCGCGGCGACCTGGCGCGGCTGCCCGGCGTGTTCGCCACCATCGGCGAGCGCGCGCGCCACCTGCACGGCTTCATCGCCGGCTATGCCAGCTTCGCCAAGTTGCCGGCGCCGCAGCCTCAGGCGATCGACTGGCAGGCGTTCCTTGACAGCCTTGCGCTGCACTGCCGGTTCCAGTTGGCCGGGCCGGTGCCGACCGAGCCGGGCTGGTTCGACAAGGCGCAGATCGAGCAGGTGCTGATCAACCTGATCAAGAACGCGCACGAGGCGGGCGGCGCCGAGGACGGCGTGACGATCGCGCTGGCACAGGTCGGCCACGACTGGCGCATCGAAGTGGCCGATCGCGGTCCGGGCATGAGCGAGACGGTGCTGGCGCAGGCGCTGCTGCCGTTCTATTCGACCAAGCGCGCGGGCACCGGCCTCGGGCTGGCGCTTGCGCGCGAGATCACCGAGGCGCACGGCGGGCGCATCACGCTGGCCAACCGCGAGGATGGCGGCCTGCGGGTCAGCCTGCTGCTGCCGGCAAGAAACCAGTAGGAGCGCGCCGGTGCTGGACCGGCCCGTGGGCGCGCACAGGCGCGCCCTGCAGGCATCGCGCGCCTATACTGGTCGCTCAACCACAGGAGGGGGCCATGGGCAGCTGGATAATCGGCGTGGTGTTGGTGTTGCTGGTGATCATCGTGATCGCCAAGCTGGTGCGGATCGTGCCGCAGGGCTACGAATGGACCGTGGAGACCTTCGGTCGCTACACCCGCACGCTGAGCCCGGGCCTGCATTTCCTGGTGCCGTTCTACCAGGCCGTCGGCGCCAGGATGAACATGATGGAGCAGGTGCTGGACGTCCCCTCGCAGGACGTCATCACCAAGGACAACGCAGTCGTGCGCGTGGACGGCGTGGTGTTCTACCAGGTGCTGGACGCGGCCAAGGCCGCCTACGAGGTGGCCAACCTGGAGCAGGCGTCGCTGGCGCTGGTGATGACCAACATTCGCACGGTGCTGGGCTCGATGGACCTGGACGAGTCCCTGAGCAAGCGCGATGCGATCAATGCGCAGTTGCTGCGCGTGGTGGACGAGGCCACCCACCCGTGGGGCGTCAAGGTCAACCGCATCGAGATCAAGGACATCGCGCCACCGCGCGACCTGATCGATTCGATGGCGCGGCAGATGAAAGCCGAGCGAGAGAAGCGTGCCAACATCCTGGAGGCCGAGGGCTTCAAGCAGGCGGCGATCCTCAAGGCCGACGGCGAGAAGCAAAGCGCGATCCTGGCCGCCGAAGGCAAGAAGGAAGCGGCCTTCCGCGAAGCCGAGGCGCGCATCCGGCTGGCCGAGGCCGAGGCCGAGGCGACCCGGATGGTGTCCGACGCGATCGCCAGCGGCAACATCAACGCGCTCAACTACTTCGTTGCCAACAAGTACGTCGAGGCGCTGAAGGAAATCGCACACTCGCCCAACCAGAAGATGCTGCTGCTGCCGATGGAAGCGACCGGCGTGATCGGTTCGCTGGCGGGCATCGCCGAGCTGGCGAAGGAGGCGATGTCGCAGCAGGGCTCGGCCAAGATCGTCCCCCCGCCGCGGTAGATTCCCGGTCGTTCCATTCCGGCGTAACGCTGCGGAGTCGACGGCTCGCGCGACGGCTCATCCCGAGGACCTGGCAGGAGCTCCATCGATGTCACTACTTTCCGCGCATCACCTGTGGTGGTTGCTGGCCTTGCTGCTGATCGGGCTGGAGGTCGCCCTGCCGGGCTACTTCCTGCTGTGGATCGGCATCGGCGCCGCGGCCACCGGCATGCTGGCCTGGCTGGTGCCGGATCTTTCGCTGCTGGGGCAGGCGATCGCCTTCGCGGTGCTGGCCTTCCTCGCCTGCGCGGTCTACGCGTGGATGCTGCGACCGAAGCTGCGGCGCACCGAGTCCACCGGCGAGCGGCTCAACCGCCGCGGTGCGCAGATGGTCGGCCGGCGCTACGTGCTGATCGAGCCGATCGTCAACGGCCGCGGCAAGGCGCGCGTGGGCGATGGCGAATGGCTGGTCAACGGTCCGGACCTGCCGCTTGGCGCCACCGTCGAGGTAGTCGGCGTCGATGGCAATACGCTACAGGTGCGGCCCGCCGCATGAGCGGTTTGATCGCAGGCGCGGCGCAGGCGCCAGTCGATACGCGGATCGCCTTCCTGGTCGAGCTGGCGCGCCGGCTGCATCAATACGGCACCTCCGCGGCGCGCCTGGAGATAGCCATCGCCGCCGCCGCGCAGCGGCTGGCGCTGGTCGCGGACGTATGGTCCAGTCCGACCGCGATCATCATTTCCTTTGCCGACCCCAGCCAGAGCGAGGAAGGGCTGGCCCAGGTCACCCAGGTGATGCGGCTACCACCGGGCGACGTGCACCTGGCGCGCCTTTGCGAGGCCGACGCGATCGCCGACCGCGCCATCGCCGGCGAGCTTGGCCTCCGCGAAGGCTTCCGCCTGTTGCGCGACCTGGGCCGGCCGGAGACGCGGCGCGCCCAGGCCGCCGTGGTCGGCAGCTACGGGCTGTCGGCCGCCAGTGTCGCGGCGCTGTTCCTGCACAGTTCCTGGGCCGACCTGGTGGTGGCCGGTGCGATCGGCCTGGTGATCGGCCTGATCACGGTGCTCTCGGGCACGCGGCCACGGCTGGCCGCCGCCAGCGAGGCGATCAGCGCCCTGGTGGCGACCGCCGGCGCGATCCTGGTCAGCGCCTTCATCGTGCCGCTGGCGATCAAGTCGGTGGTGCTCGCGGCGTTGATCGTGCTGATCCCGGGCATGTCGCTGACCACGGCGGTGCGGGAGATTTCCAGCCAGCACCTGACTTCGGGCACGGCGCGCATGGGCGGGGCCATCGCCACCCTGCTCAAACTCACCTTCGGCACCGTGGCGGCCAGTCAGGTGTGCGCCGCGTTCGGCATCTACCCCGGCACCTTCGTGTTGCCGCCTCTGCCGCGATGGATGGATTGGCCGTCGTTGCTGATCGGCGCGCTGGGCTTTGCGATCCTGTTCCGCGCGGCGCGGCGCGACTGGCTGATCGTGATGGCGGCGGTGGTCGTGGGCTATCTGGCCACCCGCTGGGGCGGGTTGCTGTCGGGGGCGATTCCGGGGGCGCCGTTTGGCGTGTTCCTCGGCGGGTTGTTGCTGGGGGCGCTGGCGAATCTCTATGCGCGGTACATGCATCGGCCGGGGGCGGTGATACGCGAGCCGGGGATCATCCTGCTGGTGCCGGGCAGTGTGGGATTTCGCAGCGTGTCCTATCTGTTCGAGCGGGATACGACGCTCGGGATGGACAGTTTCATCCTGTTGATCACTTTGCTGATTTCGCTGGTGGCGGGGTTGTTGTTCGGTGACTTGCTGGTTTCACCCCGGCGGTCGCTCTAGAGCGAAGAGTTTTTCGCCCAGCGAATAGCTTTCGGACGCCTGTCGGCGCCCGAGTCACTTTCTCTTGCTTGCCCAAGAGAAAGTAACCAAAGAGAAGGGCACCCCGATGGCGCGCCCTAGGGCCTTCGGCCCCCCGGGTGCACGTGCGGATGGCGGGGTTTTTCGACGGGGCTTCCTGCCCCGGCGAAAAACTGGCCGGCGTCCTGCCGGCCACCCTGCGGGCTGATCCACCACCCGCCCGCCGCGCCATAGGGGACCTGGGAAGCAAAGGCGCCGAGCTAAAGCGCAGAGCCAGAGCGCAGAGCCGGGCTGCGCGCGCGGCGAAAGCAGATGGCTGGAAAGTTGGCGCTTGCCAAAGAGATGCGCCCTCTCCCTCCGGGGAGAGGGTTGGGGTGAGGGGTCGGGCTCGCCTTGGCGATCAGCGAAGGCGATGGGTCTTTCAGTCCTCGGCGTCCTCACCCTCATCGCCGGCATCTTCCTGCTGCAGATCCTTCAGCAACTGGAAGATCTCGCGGTACGCCCGCGGCGGCTTGTTAGCCGCGCGCTCGCTGCGCGCCTGGCGGATCAGCGAGCGCAGGTGCTGGCGGTCGACGGAAGGGTGCTCGGCGATCAGCGTGGCGACGGCTTCGTCGTCGTCGAGAAGCCGTTCGCGCAGCGCTTCCAGGCGATGCATGGCGGCCGTTTCCTGACGCTGGCGCTCGCGGTTCTCGCCGAGTTCGGCGCGCACGCTGTCGAACACCGCGTCCTCGTGCCGGCGCATCTTCTTGGCCAGGAACGCCAGCTGCCGCTTGCGCGCGATGTGCGAGCTGATCCGGCGCACGTTGGCGATCTCCTCGCGCACCTCCTCGGGCAGCTCCAGCTTGGCCAGGCGGCTGGGCGGCAACTCGACCAGCTGGTTGGCGAGCGCCAGCACGGCGAGTGCCTCGCGGCGCTGCTGGGTGCGGCTGGGACCATAGTCCTGCTCGTCGAGTTCGGTCTGGTTGCGGCTGCGGCTCGGGCTCACTGGCTTTCCATGGAATCGGGTTGGCTGGGCGTTTCCAGCGCGAAGCGGGGCACGGGTTCGCCGTCGATCGTGACGGTTTCACTGAACATGGCCATCGGGCGCACCCACAGGCCGTGTTCGCCATACAGTGCGCGATACACGACCAGTTCCTCCAGCGTTTCGCTGTGGCGGGCGATGCCGAGCACTTCGTAGCGCTGGCCCTTGTAGTGTCGGTAGATGCCGGGGACCGGTGCCATGCGCGCTCCTTTTGATCGGGCAGGGCGACCCCATCTCCGGAAGTCGTGCGTTTGTCGCCGCCCATTCTACCTGCCTGAAGGAACGCCCCGTGAGTGCAGCCGCCTTGACCGCCGACACCAGCCATCAGGAACTCGACCGCCTGGCCGAGCTCGCCGAGGACGTGATCCGCCGCTCGCGCGTGGCGGGCGCCAGTGCGGCCGAGGTGGCGGCAAGCATCGACAGCGGTCTCAGCGTGAACGTCCGCCTGGGCGAGGTGGAGACGGTCGAGCATACGCGCGACCGCGGGTTCGGCCTGACCGTGTACTTCGGCCAGCGCAAGGGCACGGCCAGCACCGCCGACCTCAACCCGGCTTCGATCCAGGCCACGATCGACCAGGCCTGCGCGATCGCGCGCTACACCGAAGCCGACCCCGCCGCGGGCCTTGCCGATCCGGCGCGCATGGCGACGAGCTTCCCGGACCTGGACCTGTGGCATCCCTGGCAGGTCGACACGGCCGAGGCGATCGCGCTGGGCCAGCAGATCGAGGCGGCCGGCCGTGCGCACGCGGGCATCACCAATTCCGACGGGGCGGCGGTACAGGCGGGCCAGACCCTGTCGGTATATGCCAACTCGCACGGTTTCGTCGGGCGCGAGCGCGCCACGCGGCATGCGCTCTCGCTTTCGCTGATCGCCGGCGAGGGCGACGGCATGCAGCGCGATTACTGGTACGACTCGGTGCGCGACGCGAGCGACTTCATGAGCGCGCAGGCGCTCGGCGACAAGGCGGCCGAGCGCACGCTGGCGCGGCTGAACTCGCGCAGCCTGGGCACGCGCCAGTGCCCGGTGTTGTTCGTGCCTGAACTCGCGCGCGGGCTGATCGGTCACCTGGTCAGCGCGGTGAGCGGCGGCGCGCTCTACCGGCAGGCCAGCTTCCTGCTCGACCACGCGGGCAAGCGGGTAATGCCCGAATGGATGAACATCGTCGAACGGCCATTCCTGCCGCGCGGCATGGGTTCGGGCGCGTTCGACGCCGAGGGCGTGGCCACCGCCGACAGCGCGCTCGTGGAGAATGGCGTGCTGGCGCGCTACATCCTCGGCAGCTACTCGGCGCGCAAGCTGGGGTTGGAGTCGACCGGCAACGCCGGTGGCATCCACAACCTGCTGGTCGAGTCCGGCCCGGACGACTTCGCTGCGCTGCTCCGGCGCATGGGCACCGGCCTGGTGGTGACCGAGGTGATGGGACAGGGCGTGAGCACGCTGACCGGCGATTACTCGCGCGGCGCGGCGGGCTTCTGGGTCGAGAACGGGCAGGTCGCTTTCCCGGTGGAAGAGATCACCATCGCCGCCAACCTGCGCGACATGTTCGCGGGCATCGTGGCGGTGGGCAGCGACGTGGACCGGCGGGCGCAGATCCTGACCGGCTCGATCCTGCTCGACCGGATGACGGTCGGCGGCCAATAGCCTTTGGCCTATGGCGTCGCCGCGTGGCTTTGCTAGCATCGCGGCACCGGCGACAGGCCGGCGTCATCGAAGGAAAGAGGAGCCTGGCATGAGCGTTCCACCCGATTCCGTCGTCCCGCCCCCGCCGCCTTCGGGCGAGCCGGTCCCGCCGCCCGAGCCGATCGATTCGGTCGGCATGCCCAGCCACGAGGAGCGCCAGTGGGCGCTGTTCGCGCATCTGTCCGCGCTGGTGGGCGGGTTGCTCACCGGCGCGTTCGCCGGCCTGGGCTGCTTCATCGGCCCGCTGGTGATCTGGCTGATCAAGAAGGACACCATGCCCTTCGTCGATGACCAGGCGAAGGAAGCGCTGAACTTCAACATCACCCTGGCCATCGTCGGCGTGGCGCTGTTGCTGCTGACCCTGGTCACCTTCGGCTTCGGCGCGCTGCTGACGGTGCCGGTCGGCATCCTGGTCGGCATCGCCTGGCTGGTGTTCACGATCATCGCCGCGATCAAGGCGAACGAGGGCGAGCGTTACCGTTATCCGTTCACGCTGCGACTGATCAAGTAAGTAACTCCACGCGCGGGCTCCGGCCCGCCGGATTGCCTGAGGGAGCGCAGCGATGCGCTCCCTCAGTCTTTCTAGTGGGAGCGATTGGCTGCGTAGTGCGCCAGTTCCCGGAGCAGCACGGCCCGATCGCCGAACGGGGCGATGGCCTGCAGCGCGGTGGTGGTGAGTTCGGCCAGGCGCGCGCGCGAAGCCTCCAGGCCGATGATCGAGGAGAAGGTCGGCTTGTCGGCCGCCGCGTCCTTGCCGGCCGTCTTGCCGATCACCGCCGATTCGCCTTCCACGTCGAGGATGTCGTCGCGTACCTGGAACGCAAGGCCGACGGCGCCCGCGTAGCGGTCCAGCGCATCGAGCGCGTTCGCGTCCGCGCCGGCGGCGAGGGCACCCAGCCGCACGGCCGTGCGGATCAGCGCGCCGGTCTTGCAGGCGTGCATGTGTTCGAGTTCGTCCAGCGTGAGCTTGCGGCCCACGGCCGCCAGATCCAGCGCCTGGCCACCCGCCATGCCTTCCGCGCCGCAGGCGCGGCCGAGCACGCGCAGCATCTCCAGCGTGCGCGCGGCGTCGGCGCCGGTGTGCGGATCGTGGGCAAGGATTTCGAAGGCCAGCGCCTGCAGCGCGTCGCCGGCCAGGATCGCCATCGCCTCGCCGTAGACGATATGGCAGGTTGGCCGCCCGCGGCGCAGGGCGTCATCGTCCATCGCCGGGAGATCGTCATGTACCAGCGAGTAGGCGTGGATGAGCTCCACCGCACAGGCGGGTGCGTCCAGTTCGATCCCGTCCATGCCCAGCGCGTGGCCGGCGGCGTAGACCAGCAGCGGACGCAGCCGCTTGCCGCCACCCAGCACGGCGTAGCGCATGGCCCGGTGCAACTCCAGTGGCGGCTGTTGCTCGGAGGGCAGCACGCGCGCCAGCGCGGCGTCGGCGCGCGCGGTCAGCGCGAGCAGCCGGGGGCCGAGTTGGAGCGGCGCGTCAGAGGTCGGATTCGAAGGGTTCGGCGTCGTCGGGCGCATCGGGATCGAGCAGCAGGCGCACGCGCAGTTCGGCCTTGTCCAGGGCCTGCTGGCAGTGACGGTAGAGGCCGATGCCGCGCTCGAACGAGGCCAGCGATTCGTCCAGGCTCAACTCGCCGCCTTCCATGCGCGCCACCAGCTGCTCGAGTTCGTCCAGCGAATGCTCGAAGTCGGCGACGGATGGGGTTTCCGCGGAGGCGGGAGCGGGTTTGGCCATGGGCCGCAACGCTAGCGCAGCAGGGGGTTGGAATCAATGTCCGGCGCGGAGCCGAAGCTTGGAACTCCCTTGCAGAAGCCCACTTGTGGGCGTGGCGGCTCGATATGAAAAGCATCGCCCACGCGCGGGCTTCCGCGCGGGCCGGCGGCGCTCAGTCGGCCCGGATCCAGCGCGGCCAGGCGCCCAGCGCCTCGAACAACTCCGCGCCCGAAGCCGTACGCCACAGGTCGGCCACCGCAAGCAGCTCGTCTCCGTCATAGAGCAGCGGACAGGCTTCGCGCTGCCATGGCGCAAGCGCCACCTGCTGGAACAGGTCGCGCAGCTCGCGGGTGTGGCGGTCGCCGAGGGGCTTGATCCGTTCGCCACCCTGGCGCAGCCGCACGGTGAGAGGCGTGGGCAGGCGGCGGGCCGGAGCAAGCGAGAGATGGCCGCCGTCGGGCAGGGCCAACGCCTCGCCGTGCCAGCGGGCCTCCCAGCGCGGATCGAATGATGGCCGCGGCGCATGCGCCCATAGCCTGTCTTTCCAGATATGCAGCGCGGCCCCTGGCCAGCGCACGCACGGCTGCTGGCCTGCGCGGGCGTGGCACTGGCGCTCGATCTGCCGACGCTGCGCAGCGGTCGGTGCGGGCAGGCCCCGAGCGTGCAGCCAGTGGTCGAGCAGCGGCTCGCGCAGTGCAGCGTCGAGGGCGAGCCAGCCTTGGGCATCGAGGCTGCCGCTGGCGGGGTCGTGCAGCGCGGCGAAAGCGTCCCGCCAACGCGCTCGCAAACTTTCATCCGCGGCGCGGCAGAGCGCGGCGCTGTGCAGGATGGAATCGGCGGCGTGCGGCCAGTGCCGGCGCAGGCGCGGCAGGATCTCGTGGCGCAGGTGGTTGCGCGCCAGGGTGGTGTCGCGATTGGACGGGTCATCGACGCAGGCCAGCGCGTGGGCTTCGACGTAGGCACGCAACACCTCGCGAGGCAGGTCCAGCAGCGGGCGCCAGAGGCAGCCACGACCCAGCGGGCGGATCACGCGCATGCCGCCGAGCCCCTGCGGACCGGCACCGCGAAGCAGCTTGAGCAGCACCGTCTCGACCTGGTCGTCGCGGTGATGTCCCAGCAACAGCCATTCGCCCGAACGCAGTGCGCCGGCAAAGGCGGCGTAGCGCGCGTGCCGTGCGGCCGCTTCCAGGCCTTCGCCACCGGCGCGTGCGACTTCGACCCTGCGCACCTCGCAGTCGATACCCAGCGTTGCGCAGAACGCCGCCGCCTGCGTGGCCCAGTCGCCGCTTTGCGGATGCAATCCGTGGTCCACGTGCAACGCGCGCAGGCCGCGCGCGCGCGCCTGAGGCAGCGCGGCCAGCGCATGCAACAGGGCGGTCGAGTCAGGCCCGCCGCTGAAGGCAACGCACAGCGGCCCGTCCGGGTGGCGGTCGAGGGCGTGGCCGAGCGTGTCGGCCAGCGTGCGCGGACTACTCACGGCCGGACGGTTTCTTCTTCTTGTTGCGCACGTAGATGTGCTTGCCGTTGCCGAGCTGGCGGTCTTCGGTCTCGAACAGCCCGATCGCGCCGATGAGGCCGCTCAACTTGCCGTAGCCCCAGTTGCGCGAGTCGAACTCCGGCGCGCGCTTGCTGACCATGCTGCCGACGGCGCCGAGGCCCGCCCAGCCCGTATCGTCGGCGGCGTCCTCGATCGCATTGCGCAGCAGATTGACCAGCCGCGCGTCCTGGCGCAGCTCCTGCGTGTTCATGCGCTGCGCGGGCTCGGCGGGCTTCTCGTTGTCGCTGTCGGGTTCGCCGAGCACGTCGGTGTAGATGAACTTGTCGCAGGCGGCGACGAACGGCCCGGGTGTCTTGCGTTCGCCGAAGCCGTAGACGGTCAGGCCCGATTCCCGGATGCGGCGCGCGAGCGTCGTGAAGTCGCTGTCGCTGGAGACGATGCAGAAGCCGTCGAAGCGGCCGGTGTAAAGCAGATCCATCGCATCGATGATCATCGCCGAGTCGGTGGCGTTCTTGCCCTTGGTGTAGCCGAACTGCTGGATCGGCTGGATCGACAGGTCCAGCAGCCGGTCCTTCCAGCCACGCAGGTGGTTGTCCGTCCAGTCGCCGTAGGCGCGCTTGACGTGGGCGGTGCCGTAGCGGGCCACTTCGGCGAGGAGGCCCTCGGCCAGGCCGGGCTGGGCGTTGTCGGCGTCGATCAATACGGCGAGCTTGGCGTGGTCGGCCATGGCGATGCCCTTCGGGACGGACCCCGATAGTAACCGTGGGCGGGCGTGGCTCGTGTAGGAGCAACCGCGCGACCGCAGGCATCCCGGTCGCGCAGACGTACGCTCCCACGGGATCAGCGGCTGAAGTTGAGCTCGATGTCCAGGCCGCTGGGATCGGTGAGGAAAAGTTGCACCTGGCCCAGTTCGTCCACCCCGTCGACCTCGTACGCCAGCCCGCTCGCGTCCAGGCGCGCGCGGGTGACGTCGAGGTCGGTACAGGCGAAGGCAAGATGGTTGAGGTGGCCGGTTCGCGTGGGAACTGCATCACCCGGCCCTGCGACGGTCAGGTGCAGCACGTCGGTCTCGCCGGCGTAGAGCCAATGGCCGCGCGAGCCGGAGCGGAACGCCGGCCGCGGGCCTTCGCGCAGGCCCACCACGTCGATGTAGAAGCGGCGCAGGCGCTCGATCATCGCCTCGGGTGCGCGGATGTTGGCATGGGCGAGGCCGCGCACGCCGGTCATGGACTTATTCCGCGTAGGCGCCGTAGCTGCGCAGGCGCTGGTAACGCTGCTCCAGCAGGTCCGGCGCGGCGATCGCTTCGAGTTCGTCGAGCTGGTTCATCAGCACGGCCTTGAGGCGCACCGCCATCGAGCGCGCGTTGCGGTGGGCGCCGCCCAGCGGCTCGCGGATCACCTTGTCGACCAGGCCGAGCTCGTGCAGGCGCGGCGCGGTCATGCCCAGCGCCTCGGCGGCGTCGCGCGCCTTGTCCTGGCTCTTCCACAGGATCGAGGCGCAGCCTTCGGGCGAGATCACCGAATAGGTCGAGTACTGGAGCATGTTGACGCGGTCGCCCACGCCGATCGCCAGCGCGCCGCCGGAGCCGCCTTCGCCGATCACCGTGCACACGATCGGGGTCTTCAGGTCGGCCATTTCCAGCAGGTTGCGGGCGATCGCCTCGCTCTGGCCACGCTCCTCGGCGCCCACGCCGGGGTAGGCGCCGGGGGTGTCGATGAAGGTCAGCAGCGGCAGGCCGAAGCGCTCGGCCATCTTCATCAGGCGCAGCGCCTTGCGGTAACCCTCAGGGCGGGGCATGCCGAAGTTGCGGCGTACCTTGGTCTTGGTGTCGCGGCCCTTCTGGTGGCCGATGATCATCACCGGCCGGCCGTTGATTCGGCCCAGGCCGCCGACGATGGCGGCGTCATCGGAAAACGCACGGTCACCGGCCAGTTCCTGAAACTCCTCGCAGATCACGCCGATGTAGTCGAGCGTGTAGGGCCGCGCCGGATGGCGCGAAAGCTGGGTGATCTGCCAGGAGTTGAGGTTGCGGAAGATCTCGGCGGTCTTGACCTTGAGCTTCTCGCGCAGGCGCGCGACTTCCTCGTCGATGTTGAACGCCTGGCCATGGCTGGCATGGCGCAGTTCTTCGATCTTCGCTTCCAGTTCGGCGAGCGGTTGTTCGAAATCGAGGAAGTTGGGGTTCATTCGCAGGCGATTCGTGACGCTGAGCGGGCCAGTATAGCCGGGGTGGGTGCAAAGGCGGGAACGGGCGCGTATGGGGCGGCTCGCGCTGGGCGTGGCGGCGCGAACCCCGGCGCCGCGTCCGCACAGAGGCCGCCTTCGATTTCGGCACCGCGGCCTGCGCTCAGGGTGGACGGCGTTTTCTGGGGTAGGGGAGGGTTTGGGATCAGGCTTCGGACTTGACGATCCGGAGCTTCGCCGCTTCCACCCACGACAGCCCGCGCAGCGCACGGAGCAGGTCGGGGATGGCGTCCACGCGCCACTGCTCGCCCAGCTCCAGGTCGGCCTGGGCGCTGCGGTTGTGGTAGCCGTGCAGGATCACCGTGGCGCGACCGCCACGGTAGCCGGCCAGCGTCTGCTTGAGTTCCTGCTCGAAACCGGGGCCGATGCCGTTGAGCTTGACCCTGAGCGCCCGGGCGTGGCGGCGGCAGGCGTCGGCCAGGGTCATGGCGCCGCGGGCGCGCAGCTGGAAGCCGCCGCCGGAGAAGTCATCGATGCGCAGGCCGCCCTCGACGATGAGCATCTCGTCGCGGGTGAGCAATGGCGCGACCTGCTGGTAGACCTCGCCGAAGAAGCTCACCTCGATGATGCCGGTGCCGTCTTCGAGCCGCACGAAGGCGTCGCTGTCGCCGCGCTTGCGTACCGCGGTGACCATGCCGGCGACGGTCCAGGGCGTGTCCGGCCCGCGGCGGAAACGGTTTTCCTC
Source organism: Frateuria edaphi (assembly GCF_021117405.1). NCBI lineage: Bacteria > Pseudomonadati > Pseudomonadota > Gammaproteobacteria > Lysobacterales > Rhodanobacteraceae > Frateuria > Frateuria edaphi. Next base: position 2,736,203 of record NZ_CP088251.1, on the reverse strand, counting down.
GCCGTCGTTCTTGCGCGGCCGCGGCGGCTGGTAGCGGTCGGCGATCTCGCCCAGCGGGCAGGTGGACAGCTGGGCCAGCTCCTCGCGCCACGGGTCGGTCGGGTGGCCGGAAAGGTAGTGGCCAAGCGTCTCGCGCTCGCCCTGCAGCTTCTGCTCAAGCGGCCACTCGGGTGCGGTCGGCAGCTCGATCTGCACTGCCGGCGTGCTGGTGCCCATCAGCGCGCCGAACATGTCGTTCTGGCCGGACTGCTTGTCGCGCAGGTGCTGCTCGGCGGCCTTGATCGCGTCGGGCAGCTGCAGCATCAGGCTGGCGCGGTTGGGCGCGAGCGCATCCAGGCTGCCGGACAGGATCAGCGCTTCGAGCACGCGGCGGTTGAGCTTGGCCGAATCGACGCGCCGGCAGAAGTCGGCAAGATCCGTGTAGGGGCCGCCGCGCCGCCGCTCCTCGACGATGGACTCGCAGGCGCCCTGGCCGACGCCCTTGATGGCACCCAGGCCGTAGCGGATCACCTTCGGCTCGACGGCGACGAACATGAAGTCCGAGGCATTCACGTCCGGCGGCAGGATGGTCAGGCCGATCGCGCGCGACTCGTCCAGGAACGTCACCGCCTTGTCGGTGTTGTCCATGTCCGAGGAGATGGTCGCGGCCATGAACTCGGCCGGGTAGTGCGCCTTCAGCCACGCGGTCTGATAGGAGACCAGCGCGTAAGCGGCCGCGTGCGACTTGTTGAAGCCGTAGCCGGCGAACTTCTCCATCAGGTCGAAGATGGCGTCGGCCTTGTCGCCCGGCAGCCCGTCCTTCGCGGCACCCTCGCGGAAGGTCGCGCGGTGCTTGACCATCTCCTCGACTTTCTTCTTGCCCATCGCGCGGCGCAGCAGGTCGGCGCCGCCGAGCGTATAGCCGCCGACGATCTGCGCCATCTGCATCACCTGCTCCTGGTAGACCATGATGCCGTAGGTCTCTTTCAGGATCGGTTCGACGCGCGGATCGGGATATTCCACGTCCTCGCGGCCATGCTTGCGCGCCACGAAGCTGGGAATCAGGTCCATCGGGCCGGGGCGGTACAGCGCCACCAGCGCCACGATGTCGCCGAAGCGGTCGGGCTTGGCGTCCTTGAGCATGCGCTGCATGCCGGAGGATTCAAGCTGGAATACCGCGACCGTTTGCGCCTTCTTGAGCAGCTCGTACGGCGCCGGGTCGTCCAGCGGCAATGCGCTGATGTCCAGTGGCGGCTCGCCGGCTTGGGCGCGGCGCACGTTGATTGCCTTGACTGCCCAGTCGATGATGGTGAGCGTGCGCAGACCCAGGAAGTCGAACTTGACCAGGCCGACGGCTTCCACGTCGTCCTTGTCGTACTGGGTCACCATGCCGCCGCCGCCCGGCTCGCAGTACATCGGCGCGAATTCGGTGAGCGGCCGGGGACCGATCACCACGCCGCCGGCATGCTTGCCGACGTTGCGGGTGAGGTTCTCCAGCTTGAGCGCGAGGTCGACCAGCGTGCGCGCTTCTTCGTCCTGCTCGTACAGCTCGCAGAATTCCCTGACGACGCGGTCGGGTTCCTTCCTGGACTTCTCCGAGCGGCCGAGCGCATCGGACAGCGTCAGGTCCAGCGGGCGCGGCGGGATCAGCTTGGCGATCTTGTCGACCGCGTTGTAGCCCATGCCCAGCACGCGGCCCGAATCGCGCAGCACCGCCTTGGCCGCCATCGAGCCGTAGGTGATGATCTGGCTGACGTGCTCGCGGCCGTACTTGCGCGCGACGTAGTCGATCACCTCGTCGCGCCGATCCATGCAGAAGTCGATGTCGAAGTCGGGCATCGACACGCGTTCAGGGTTCAAGAAGCGCTCGAACAGCAGGTCGAACTGCAACGGGTCCAGGTCGGTGATCTTGAGCACCCAGGCGACCAGCGAACCGGCGCCCGAGCCGCGGCCCGGGCCGACCGGAATCCCGTTCTGCTTACCCCAGTTGATGAAGTCGGCCACGATCAGGAAGTAGCCGGGGAAGCCCATCTCGATGATGACGTCGAGCTCGCGCTCCAATCGCGCTTCGTAATCGGCCAGCGTGTAGCCGGCGGCGAGCGGATTGGCGGCGAGGCGCTCCTTCAGGCCGGCGCGCGCGGTCTCGCGGATGTAGCTGTCGAGATCGTAGCCCTGCGGCACCGGGAAGTCGGGCAGGTAATACGTGCCGAACTTCAGTTCCAGGTTGCAGCGCCTGGCGAGCTCGACCGTGTTCTCGAGCGCCTCGGGCAGATCGGCGAAGAGTTCCGCCATCTGCGTCGGGGACTTCAGGTATTGCTGGTCGGAGTAGTCGCGCGGGCGCTTCGGGTCGGCCAGCACGCGCCCCTGGTTGATGCATACGCGCGCCTCGTGCGCCTCGAAGTCGTCCTGCTTGAGGAAGCGCACGTCGTTGCTGGCCAGCAGCGGCAGCTCGAGCGCATCGCCCAGCGCCAGCGCGGCGGTATTCCAGGCTTCCTCGCCTTCGCGGCCGCAGCGGGTCAGCTCCAGGTACAGGCGGTCGGGGAACAGTCGCGCCAGGGGTTGCAGCCGCGCGACGCCCGGATCCACGCCATGGCTCACCGCAATGCGGCCGACTTCGCTCTCGCGCCCGAGCAGGGCGATCAGCCCGGCAGTGGCGTCCGGGGTCAGCCAGCTCGCCTCGATCAGCGCTTTGCCGCCGTGCTGGCCGTCGCGCCAGGCCCGCGACACCAGGCGCGACAGGTTGAGATAGCCCTCGCGGTTCTGGCAGACCAGGGTCAGTCGCCACGGGCGCGGATCGTCCGGCGAGCCGACCCACAGGTCGCAACCGCCGATCGGCTTGATGCCCGCACCGCTGCACGCCTTGTAGAACTTCACCAGCGCGAACATGTTGCTGTCGTCGGTGAGCGCCACCGCCGGCATGCCTTCGCGCACGCATGCATCGACCAGCGCCTTGATGCGGATGGTCGAGTCGACCAGCGAGTACTCGCTGTGCAGGTGGAAGTGGACGAAGCGTGCGGACATCAAGGACTCGGGAGCATTCCCCGGCTTAGTCCGTGAAGGCTACGCTGCGGTGCCCGCTTCCCACAAGCTTGACAGCGGAGACGGCCTCGCGGCCGTGCTCAATGGACGAAAAACCGCTCGTCGTCCTCGTTCCACTCGACATAGTGGTCGAAGCCGCTGGTCTCCAGCGAATGCCGGTCGTAGTCGACGTGGTGGTAGTAGGGATCGCTGGCTGGTCGAGCCTCGTCGGCTTCGACGGTGGGACTGGCCGATGGCGCGGCGAAGGGCTTGAGTGCAGAGCGCACGTGGAAGAAGCGCGACAACATGGCACGACTCCTGCGGAGGGGTTCCGCGGTGGAGGACACGGCGTCCGTGCGAACGCTGGAAGAGGCCGCTTGGCCGTCTTCCCACGTGGATAGGATGCTCCACTTTCGCGAAAAGTTGCATAGACCTATGGCCTATTTTCCCCCGGTGTGCAGCGCGTTGTCGCGCCCGGTCGCGAGGACGATCGGCCCGCCGGGCAGCGCGGTCAGGAGCCCTTTGCCGCGGCCTGCGGTTCCTGCAGCAACGCGTTGATCTCGGCGAGCAGGCTGTCGAGCATGTCCTCTCCGTAGCCGACGTGCACGTGCGCTACCGTGCCATCCCGTCGCAGCATCACCATCACGGGAATGCTGCGGTCGGCGCCGTAGGGCTTGCCGATCTCGCCGTGGCGGTCCCAGGTGGCGAGCACGCCCGGCGCCTGCCTGCGCAGCACGCCGCTGGTGTGGCGGAAGACGTCGCGGTCTTCCTGGGAGTTGATCAGCACGACCTGCAGCGGGAGGTGCTTTTCGTCCGCGACGTTCTGAAGGCTGGCCAGTACCGGCATCTCCTTCATGCAGTAGCCACACCAGGTGGCCCAGAAGCTGAGCACCACGACCTTGCCGTGCAGTGCCGGCACGTCGAGCGCGTGCCCGTGCAGGTCCGAGCCGAGCGCGGAAGGCGCGGGTTCGCCCGGTTTGACGTCCGCGCGGGCGCCAAAGCCCAACGCCAGACCCAGCAGGGCCAATGCGATCTTGCGAAGCATGCGTTTCTCCCCCGACGAACAGCTGGCCACTGAAGGTGCGCGGCGTCACGCCTCCCGGCGCGACGCGTCATCGTATGTCAGAACAGGGTGCCCTGGTCGAACAGAAGCTTCACGGGCGCAAAGCTGCGCCGGTGCAGCGCACAGGGCCCGAGCTGCCGGAGCGCGGCCAGGTGTTCGGGGGTGGAATAACCCTTGTGGCTGGCGAAACCGTAGCCGGGATGGTGCGCGTCCAGCGTGCACATCAGCCGATCGCGGGTGACCTTGGCGATGATCGAGGCGGCACTGATCGCAGGCTTCAACGCGTCGCCGCCGATGATGGCCTTGCCGGGACAGGGCAGGGCCTTGGGCAGCTGGTTGCCGTCGACCCAGGCCTCGTGCGCGGCAACCTTCAGGCCGGCCACGGCGCGACACATCCCGGCCATGGTCGCCTGGAAGATGTTGATGCGATCGATCTCATCCACCTCGACCAGCACCACGTGCCAGGCCAGCGCGCGCTGGACGATCTGCGCGTAGAGCGCTTCGCGGCGGGCCTCGGTGAGTTTCTTGGAGTCGTCCAGGCCTTCGATCTTGTGCCGCGGGTTGAGGATCACGGCCGCGACCGCCAGCGGGCCGGCCAGTGGGCCGCGACCGGCTTCATCCACGCCGGCGATGAGACGCCTGGTTCTTGGCGCGGCCTTGGCTGGAGGTACCGGTGAACCGGTTTCTTCTCCACTCGGGGCGCGCTCCGCGACCAATGCGTCGCGAAGGCCGCTCCCCACCGTGCTATCCACTGAGGATCGAGGAAGCAGAGCGGTGGCTTCGTCGAGATCGTCAGGACGCACGCGGAGTCTCCAGCAACTCGGCCACGGCAGCGGCCGCGCGTTCGCCCGCGCCCCCTTCCTCGGAGCCGCGCAGCGCCCGGTGCAAGTGCTCGAACGCGGCGACTACCTGGCCGCGCCGTTCGCTGTCGGCAAACAGCGCCAGCGTCGCCCGGGCGAGGTTCTCCGCCGTGCATTCGTCCTGCATCAGCTCGGGAACCACCTTGTCCTGGCCCAGGCCGCAGGCGCGCGCCAGGATGTTCGGCAGCGCGTAGACGTCGGTCTTGAGCATGTTGAAAGCGCGGGCGATGCGATAGCTCCACGGCGACACGCGGTAGCCGACCACCATTGGCCGCTTGGCCAGCATCGCTTCGAGCGTGGCAGTGCCGGAGGCGAGCAACACCACGTCGGCGGCCTGCATGGCTTCGTGCGCATGCCCTTCGATCAGCAGCGGTGCGCTCTCGTCGCGCGGGCCACTGGCCAGCAGCGCCTTCAGGCGCGCGTGCACTTGTGGGTTGGCCGCGGGGACCACGATGCGAAGGCCGGGCAGGGCCGCGCCAACGCGACGGGCCGCGTCAATAAAGATCGTGCCCAGCCTGTCGATTTCCGAAGGCCGGCTACCTGGGAGTACGGCGAGCACCGGCGCGTCCTGCGGCAGTTGCAGCACGTCGCGCGCGCCCACGCGGTCGGAAACCAGCGCGAAGCGGTCGGCCAGCGGGTGGCCGACGAAACGGGCATCGACGCCGTGGCGTTGGTAGATCGGTGGCTCCATCGGGAACAGGCACAGCACTTGATCGGCGCTCAGGCCGATCTTCTCCGCACGTTTTTCGCGCCAGGCCCATACCGAGGGGCTGACGTAGTGAACGGTGCGCAGTCCCGCCTCGCGCAGGCGACGTTCCACGCCGAGGTTGAAGTCCGGCGCGTCGATACCGACCACCACGTCCGGGCGCGCCTCGCGCAGGCGACCGAGCAGCGCCTTGCGCAGGCGCAGCAGCCGCGGCAGGTGCCGGACCACTTCGGCGAAACCCATCACCGACAGCTCGCGGATGTCGTACCAGGACTCGAAACCCTCGCGCTGCATGCGCGCGCCGCCGATACCGACGAAGCGGGCCTGCGGATAGCGCTTGCGCAGCGCGGCGATCAGCTCGGCGCCGAGCTGGTCGCCGGAGTCTTCGCCGGCGATGAGGGCGATGAGGGGGGAGGAACTCATGGAGCGGCAGTGTAGCGGCGAAGGCGGCGGGGGTCACCGCAACAGCGGCCCGGGCCGGCCGGCACCGTAACGCGGAGAGGCGGACGCGATCGCGCTCGATTACCGCGCCAGCGAGCGCTCGCTGCGCTCCAGGAATGCGAGCATCTCGCGCACGTCGTCGCTGTCCTGCGCCTGGGTGGCGAGCTGCACGCGCGCCTCCGGCAGCGACAGCCCGGCCATGTACAGCGTGCGGTAGGCGCGCTTGATCGCCGAAATGCGCGGCGCATCGAAGCCGCGGCGCTTGAGGCCCTCGCTGTTGATGCCGCGCGGGCGGCCGTGCTGCTCGTTGGCCATCATCACGAACGGCGGCACGTCGGAGCCGACCAGGCAGCCCATGCCAATGAAGGCGTGCGCGCCGACCTTGCAGAACTGATGCACGCCGGCGTAACCGGAAACGATCACCCAGTCGCCGATTTCCACGTGTCCGGCCAGGGCCGAGTAGTTGGAGAACACCACGCGGTTGCCGACCTGGCAGTCGTGCGCGATATGCACGTAGGCGAGCAGCCAGTTGTCGTCGCCGATGCGGGTGATGCCGCCGCCCTCGCCGGTACCGCGGTTGATGGTGACGAATTCGCGGATCAGGTTGCGGTCGCCGATCACCAGTTCGGTGCGCTCGCCGGAAAACTTCTTGTCCTGCGCCGCGCCGCCGATCGAGGCAAACTGGCTGATCCGGTTTTCGCGCCCGATCCGCGTCGGGCCCTCGATCACCACGTGCGGGCCGATCACCGTCCCCTCGCCGATCTCCACCTCCGCACCGATCACGCTGTAGGCGCCAATGGCGACATTCCTGCCGATGACGGCACTGGGATCGATCTGCGCGGTGGGATGGATCATTTGTCGGCCCTCGCGGCGCACATCAGCTCGCAGCTGGCCACCTCCTTGCCTTCGACCAGCGAGCGGGCGACGAACAGGCCCATGCCGCGCATCAGGCGCTTGAGCGAGACTTCCAGGCGCAACTGGTCGCCGGGTACGACCGGGGCGTTGAAGCGGGCGTTGTCGACCTTGGCCAGGTAGAACAGCGGGCTGCCCTGGTCGCCCTTCATGCGGCTGGATATCTGCGTCAGCAGGCCGGCGGCCTGGGCCATCGCCTCGACGATCAGCACGCCGGGCATGACCGGATGGCCGGGGAAATGGCCGAGGAAGAAGTGTTCGTTGATGGTCACGTTCTTCAGTGCCACCACGCTCTTGTCCGGCACCAGTTCGATCACGCGGTCGACCAGCAGGAACGGATAGCGGTGCGGCAGCAGTTGCTGGATCTGCTCCACGTTGACCGGCAGGGCCAAGGTCGCGGGGTTGTCACTCATCGTTACTGTCCTTCTCCAGCGCCGACAGGCGGCGCGCGTACTGATCCAGGTGCTTGAAGCGGGCAGCGTTCTTGCGCCACTGGCGGTTGTCCTGCAGCGGCACGCCCGAGGAATATTCGCCCGGCTCGCGAATCGAATGCGTGACCAGGCTCTTGGCGGTAATGGTAACCCGGTCGGCCAGCTCCAGATGGCCAAGCACGCCCGCGTTGCCACCGATCTGGCAGTAGCGGCCGATCCGGGCGCTGCCCGCGACTGCGGCGCAGCCGGCCATGGCCGTGTGCGCGCCGATGTGGACGTTGTGGGCGATCTGGATCTGGTTGTCTAGCCGCACATCCTCTTCCAGCACGGTGTCTTCCAGCGCGCCGCGGTCGATCGTGGTGTTGGCGCCGATCTCGCAATCGTCGCCGATGCGCACGCCGCCCAGCTGTGGGATCTTCACCCAGTGGTCGCGCTCGAAGGCCAGGCCGAAGCCGTCCGAACCGATCACCGCGCCCGGGTGCACCAGCACCCGCCTGCCCAGCGTCACCCGCGTCACGAGTGTCACGCGCGCGACCAGCCGCGATTGCGCGCCCACCGTGCAGTCCGGACCGATGATGCAGTGCGGGCCGAGCACCGCACCATCCTCGACCACCGCGCCGTCCTCGATCACGCAGTGTGGCCCGACGCTGGCGCTGGCGCTCACTTTCGCGCTGGTGGCGACGACCGCGCTGGGGTGGATGCCGCGAGGGGCGGCTGGCAGACGCTCGAACAGCGCGGCGATCTTCGCGTAGGCGACGTACGGGTCGGCGGCGATGAGCGCGGCAGTGGGGCAATCGCCCACGTTCTCTTCGCGCAGTACCACCACGCCCGCCCGGGTAGCCCTCAGCTGGGCGGTGTATTTGCTGTTGGAGAGGAAGCTGAGCTGGTCCGGCTGCGCCGCGGCGAGCGTGCCCACGCCACCGATCCGTCGCTTGCCGTCGCCGTGGAAGGCGAAGCCGAACCGCTCGGCGAGTTCGGCCACGGTGTAGATGTGCTCGCTCATGCGCGCTCCTTTGGGGCAGGGCATTGTAGGCGAGGGCGAGGCTGGGAACGACTGCCGCAGTCCTGCTGGGATCATCCGGACCAAAACAAAACGCGGCCGTCGGGCCGCGTTTTGGTCGGATCATGTCCTGCGGTCAGAACTGGCTGCCGAAGGTGAACTGGATGCGCTCCTCGTAGTGGCGATCCTCCGGCTTGGACCGGATCGGCACCGCGAAATTGATGATCAGCGGGCCGATCGGCGCCTGCCACTGCAACGCGATACCGGCCGAGGCGCGCAGCTCGCTGGCATCGAAGGCCTGGTAGTTGCGGAACGCGTTGCCGACGTCGACGAAGGCGGACACACGCGCCGTGTTGATGTCCTTGAGGAACGGCAGGGGGATGAACACCTGCGCCGTGCCCAGCACCTTGAAGGCGCCGCCGATCGGCTGCGCATACTGGTAGTAGCCGCCAGTGCAGGTGCCGTTGGCATTGGGCGTACTGGAGGTGCCGGATGCACCAATGCACACCTTCGGGCCCAGCGTGTTGTCCTGGAAACCGCGCACGTCGCGCACGCCACCGGAGTAGAAGTTTTCCCAGAACGGGAAATCGTAGGGTTGGCCGGCCACGAAGTCGCCGAAGGTGCGGCTGTAGGTCTGGTTGCCATAGCTGTCGCCGTAGCCGACCTGGCCGTCCAGGTACAGCACGAAACCGCCGCCGACCGGCCAGTAGTGGTTGGCCTCGCCCATGAACTTCCAGTACTGCACGGTGGAGCCGGGCAGCGCCACCTCGGTGCTGGCCGAGAGCAGGCCGCCGCGGGTGGGAGCCCAGTAGCCATTGCGGGTGTCATGGGTCCAGCCCAGCGTCCCGGTCCAGGAGTGCACGGTCCGGTTGCCGATGGCGTTCTGGTAGTCCACCAGCACCTGCGGGGTGATGTTCTGGTAGGTGTTGATCTTGTTGCTGGACAGCCCCATGCCGACGCGCAAGCCGTCGGTCTCGCTGATCGGGATGCCGAGGTAGGTCGAAAACGCCTTGGTGCTGTTTTCGTAGTTCGCGAAGTCGGTGTTGCCGTAATCGGTCTTGGAGTAGCTCGCGCTGTAGCCGATGCCGATGTTGTTGTCGGTCAGGTACGGGTTGTAGTAGCTGGCGGTGACGCGCGAGTAGTACGAACTGTGTTCGGCGCCCACGCTGAAGCTGTCGCCGGTGCCCAGGAAGTTGTTCTGCGATACCGAGGCGTTGAGGATCACGCCCGAGTACTGCGAGTAACCCACGCCGAACATCAGGCTGCCGGCGGACTGCTCTTCCACCTTCACGGTGACGTCGACCGCATCCTGCGAGCCGGGCACGCGTTGCTTGTCGATGTCGACCTTCTTGAAGTAGCCCAGGCGCTGCAGGCGGATCTTGGAGCGGTCGACCGCCGCCTGCGAGTACACCGTGCCTTCGAGTTGGCGCATCTCGCGGCGCAGCACGTCATCTTCGGTGCGGGTGTTGCCCTGGAAAACGACCCGGCGCACGTACACGCGCTGGCCCGGCTCGATGAAGAAGGTCATGTCGACCGTGCGCTTGTCCTTGTCCAGCTTGGGCACCGGTGTGACCTTGGCATAGGCGTAGCCGATGTTGGCCAGGATGCCCTTGATCGCGTCCGAGGTGCCTTCGACCGCGGCGCGGTTGAAGGTGTCGCCCTTCTTGACGAACACCAGCTTGCGCAGCGTGTCCTCGGGCAGGATCAGTTCGCCGAGCAGGTGCACGTCCGAGACGGTGTAGATCTCGCCTTCCTTGATGCTGGCGGCGATGTACATCGCGCGCTTGTCCGGCGCGATGGTGACCTGGGTGGAGTCCACGCCGAAGTCGGCGTAGCCGCGGTTCATGTAGAACGACTGCAGCTTCTCCAGGTCGCCGGAGAGCTTTTCGCGCGAGTACTGGTCGTCCTTGGAATACCAGGACATCCAGTTGGTGGTGTCGGACTCGAAGTCCTCGCGGATGTCCTTGTCCAGGAACGCGGTGTTGCCGACGATGTTCAGCTGCTTGATGCGCGCGGCCTTGCCCTCGCGGATCTCGATGTCGATCGCCACGCGGTTGCGGTCCAGCCGGGTCACGTGCGGCTCGACCGAGACGTTGTACTTGCCGCGGTTGTAGTACTGGCGGATCAGTTCCTGCTGCACGCGGTCCAGCGACAGCCGGTCGAAGGTCTCGCCTTCGGAAAGGCCGATCTCCTTCAGGCCCTTGCGCAGGTCCTCTTCCTTGATGTCCTTGTTGCCGCGCAGGGTGAGCTTGGCGATGGACGGGCGCTCGACCACCTTGATCACCAGGATGTTGCCCTCGCGCGAAAGCTCCACGTCGCTGAAGAACTTGGTGTCGTACAGGGCGCGGATCGCGCGGGCCGCCTCCTCGTCGGTCAGGCGGTCGCCCTTGTTGACCGGCAGGTAGTTGTAGACCGTGCCGGCGGAGATGCGGTTGAGGCCATCGATACGGATATCGGAGACGACGAACGGCTCGAACGCCAGGACATTGGCGGAGAGGGAGGCAAGCAGTAGCAGGGCGGCGATACGCTTCATCGTCGATTCCGGTGGGTTATTCCGACGGCCGGCCGCGAGGCCGTTCCAGCATGTTCTGAAGGGAAGGGGCCGAGCCCCGTCCCGGAATGCACCCGCGCGCCGTGGCGGGCGTTACTGCCACGACAAGGCCGATGGCCGCGGGGAAGAGCGCTCGCGTCACGAAAGCAGGGTGCGGTGTATGTCGTTGTAGAACGCCAGCCCCATCAGCGTGAACAGCAGGACCAGGCCAATGTACTGGCCGATCATCTGGGTCCGCTCGCTTACCGGGCTGCCTTTGACCAACTCGATAAGGTAATACAGCAGGTGACCGCCGTCCAAGACGGGGATCGGAAGCAGGTTGAGGATCGCCAGGCTGAGCGAGACCAGCGCCAGGAAACGGAGGAAATACGGGAGGCCCGCCTGGGCGGACTGGTTGGCGACCTGGGCAATGCCGATCACGCCGGACAGGTTCTTCGTCGACGCGTCGCCGGTGACCATCTTGCCGATCATGGTGAACGTCTGGCGCGTGGTGTCCCAGGCGGAGCCCAGCGCTGCGCCCAAGGCCTTGACCGGGCCGTACCGCCTCGTCACGTTCTCCGGGGGGATCGCGCCCACGCCGACGGACCATCGGGGCGGTTGCCCCTGCAGGGACTCGTAGCGGGCGACGACCGGCAGGTGCAGGGTCTGCTGGCCGCGGCGCACGGCCACGTCCAGCTTCGGCGACTGCGCGGCTGCGTCGCGGACCGCCTTGGCGAAGTCGTCGAAATCGGCCACGGCTTTGCCGTTGACCGCCAGCAGGATGTCACCCGACTCCATGCCCGCCTGCGCGGCCGGCTGGCCGGGCATCACCGTGGCGACGACCGCCGGCGGCGGGGCCAGCTTGAGTCCCAGCTTGTCGAAGTACTTGTCGATGCTGCGACCGGCCGGCAGCTCCTGCAGCGGCAGGACCACGTCGCGCTGGTTGCCGTCGCGCCCGCGCACGACCACCGGCAGCGGCTCCCGCCCGAGCAGGGCGGTGGCGATGCCGTCCATCGCGTCGCTCAGGGTGGCCACCGGTTCGCCGTCCACGCGCAGCAGGCGATCGCCCGACTGAATGCCGGCGGCGGCGGCCATGCTGCCAGGCGTTGCGGTGACCACCGGCGCGGCATCCGGACGGCCAAGCATGAACATCAGCCACAACGCGGCCACGGCGAAGACCAGGTTGAAGCCTGGGCCGGCAATGACGATGGCGATGCGCTTCCATACGCTCTTGCTGGTGAACTCGACATCGCGCAAGGCGGGGTCGACGTCACCTTCGCGCGCGTCGAGCATCTTCACGTAGCCGCCCAGCGGGATCATCGCGACCTGGTATTCGGTGCCGTCGCGTCCGATGCGCTTCCACACGGCGCGGCCGAAGCCGACCGAGAAGCGCAGCACCTTGACCCCGCAGCGGCGCGCGACCCAGTAATGGCCGAACTCATGGAAGGTCACCAGCACGCCCAGCGTGACCAGCAACCAGAACACCGAGCCGAAGAAGGGATTCATCAAAAAAACCTGGGGTTACTTCTCTGTGCGAGCTTATCAGCAAGCCGTTCGCAACTTCCGACGCGCCACCATGCGCGCCTGCGCATCGCGCTCGCGCAGCGCCTGGACATCGACCACGGGCTGGGCCGGCAGTTCCGCAAGCACGCCCTCGACCAGCTCGGGGATGGACAGGAAGGGCAGCGCGCCGGCCAGGAACGCCTCGACCGCGACCTCGTTGGCCGCGTTGAGGATGGCCGGCGCGTCGCCGCCCTCGCGCAGGGCGGCGAAGGCCAGTGCCAGGCAGCGGAAGGTCTGCAGGTCCGGCTTCTCGAAGGCCAGCGGGGCGCAGGCGGCCAGGTCCAGCGGCGTGACCCCCGCCTCGATGCGGTCGGGCCAGGCCAGCGCATGGGCGATCGCCGTTCGCATGTCCGGGTTGCCCAGCTGGGCGAGCACGGAACCGTCGGCATACTCGACCATCGAGTGGATCATGCTCTGCGGATGCACCACCACCTCGATGCGCTCGGGCGCGGCGCCGAACAGGTGGTGCGCCTCGATCACTTCCAGGCCCTTGTTCATCAGCGTGGCCGAGTCCACGGAAATCTTGCGGCCCATCACCCAGTTGGGATGCTTGCAGGCCTGCTCGGGCGTGACGGCGGCGAGTTCGGCGCGGCTCCTGCCGCGGAACGGGCCACCCGAGGCGGTCAGGATCAGTCGCCGCACGCCATGCGCATCGAGTTCCGGCCGACCGTCGGGAAGGCACTGGAAGATCGCGTTGTGCTCGGAGTCGACCGGCACCAGCTCGCCGCCGCCCTCGCGCAGCGCGGCCAGCAACAGCGGCCCGGCCATCACGATCGATTCCTTGTTGGCCAGCAGCAGGCGCTTGCCGGTGCGGGCCGCGGCCAGGGTCGACTCCAGCCCGGCGGCACCGACGATGGCGGCAACCACGGTGTCGCACAACGGACCGGATGCGGCGAGCGTGATGGCCTCGGCACCGCTGGCGACGTCGCACTGCACGCCGGCGGCGGCAAGCTGGCGGACCAGGGTGCCCTCCATGGCCGGGTCGGCGACGATCGCCAGGTCCGGCCGATGCGTCGCGCACAACGCGACCAGTGCCTCGACGTTGCGATGGGCCACCAGCACGCTCGCGCGGAAGCGTTCGGGGTGGCGGGAGATCACGTCGAGCGTGCTGCCGCCGATCGAGCCGGTGGCGCCCAGTACCGCGACCCGGCGGAGCGTAGAGGTACTCATAGACCCAGCAGCAGCTTGCCCAGCGCGAACACCGGCACGGCCGCGAACACGCTGTCCATGCGATCGAGCAGGCCACCGTGGCCAGGGAACATGCGGCCGGAATCCTTCACCTGGGCGTGCCGCTTCATCAGGCTTTCGATCAGGTCGCCGACGACCGATGCGGCCACCGTGAGCACAGCCAGCAAGGCCAGCGCCAGCAGGCGCCAGCTTTCCACCCCGAGCAGCACGCCGCCGGCCACGGCCACCAGCGCGCCCGCGACGAAGGCCCCGCCTACGCCGGCCCAGGTCTTGCCCGGGCTGATGTTGGGCGCGAGCTTGCGCTTGCCCAGGAAGCGGCCGCTGAAATACGCCCCGATGTCGGCGGCCCACACGATCAGCAGCGTCAGCAGCGTCCACCAATGGCCGTAAGGCTCGCTCGCGTGGATCGCCAGCAGGCCCACGAACGCCGGAAAGATCACCAGCGCGCCGGCGGCGAGCTTGAGGTTGCGGTTTTCCGTCGTGGGTGCGGCAGCGAACGCGAAGTGTTTGAGCCACACGCAGGCCAACGCCCACCAGGCGGCACCGGCGACGAGGGCCGCCCACTGGATCGTATCGCGCAGCCACCAAAGCAGCGCAAACACCACCAGCGCTCCTCCCAGGAGCAACGCCCGCACCGGCCGGTTGCGAAGACCGGAGAGGCGTGTCCACTCCCACAGCCCGGCGAGGAATGCGGCCACGGTCACCAGCGCGAACAGCCATGTCCAGCCAGGCGGCAGCAGGATTACCAGGATCGCGAAGGGCGCGAGCAGCAGGGCGGTGAGGGTGCGTTGGAGCAGCATCGAGGATCCTTGGGGTTACCGATCGATCATACGGATCGGGCGACCTGCTCGCCGGTCTTGCCGTAACGGCGTTCGCGGTGGGCAAAGTCCTCGATGGCGCGGGCCAGGCAAGCCTGGTCGAAATCCGGCCACAAGGTGTCGGTGAAGTAGAGCTCGGCGTAAGCCAGCTGCCAGAGCAGGAAGTTGCTGACGCGCACTTCGCCGCCGGTACGGATGAACAGATCCAGCGGGGGCAATTCGGCCAGGGACGTATAGCCGCCCAGACACGCTTCGTCGATGTCTTCCACGCGCAGTTCGCCTTGCGCCACCGCGATCGCCGCCTGCCGGGCGGCATGCACGATGTCCCAACGGCCGCCGTAGTTGACCGCGATGTTGAGCGCGAGCTTGAGGTTGTCCGCAGTGCGCGCCATCGCCAGCTCCATGCGCTGGCGCAGCTCGGCGTGGAACGCGCTGAGGTCGCCGATGAAACGCAGCCGCACGCCTTGCTCGTGCAACTCGTCGACCTCCTTGTCCAGCGCGCGCAGGAACAGTTCCATCAGCGCGCCGACCTCCTCGTCCGGGCGGCGCCAGTTCTCGCTGGAGAAGGCGAACAACGTCAACGCCTCCACGCCCTGGCGCAGGCAGCCCTCGACCACCTCGCGCACGGCCTTGCGGCCGGCGTTGTGGCCGAAACTGCGCGGGCGCAGGCGAGCCTTGGCCCAGCGGCCGTTGCCGTCCATCACGATGGCGATGTGGCGGGGAATGGTCATGGATGCGCGCGACTGAATCCTTCTCCCTCCCGGGGAGAAGGTGGCCCGAAGGGTCGGATGAGGGGTTGTGGCTCGCCGGGAAGGCGTGTGCGAGCTTCGGAGGGAGCTTCCCGCGAGAGCGTCCCCTCACCCCAGTCCTCTCCCCGGAGAGGAGAGGGAGCAGGGCAGGGGCGCACCGGGGTGTTCATGGCAATGAGCGCAGGACCGCTCAAATCGCCATCAGCTCGTCTTCCTTGGCCTTGACCACGGCATCGACTTCCTTGACGAAGCGGTCGGTCAGCTTCTGGATCTCGTCGTCGGCGCGGCGCTCGTCGTCCTCGCTGATCTGCTTGTCCTTGATCAGGTCCTTGACCTTCTGCATGGCGTCGCGACGGATGTTGCGGATCGCGATCTTGGCGTTCTCGCCCTCGTGCGACACGTGCTTGGCCAGCTCCTTGCGGCGCTCCTCGGTCAGCGGCGGCATGTTCAGGCGGATCACGGTGCCGGCGGTGGTCGGCGTGACGCCGATGTCCGAGGCCATGATCGCCTTCTCGATCGGCGCGACCATGCTCTTCTCGAATGGCGAGATCTGGATCGAGCGGGCGTCGGCCAGCGACACCGAGGCGACCTGGTTCAAGGGCATGTCCGAGCCGTAGTAGGGCACCTTGATATGGTCGACCAGCGCGGTGCTGGCGCGGCCGGTGCGCAGGCGGGTCAGGTCGTGCTTGAGCGCGTCGATGCTCTTGCCCATGCGGGTTTGGGCATCGGTTTTGATGTCGTTGAGCATGGGAGTCATCCGGCGTTGCGTGAAGCAGCCAAGTATAGCAGCGCACAGGTGGCGGCGGCCCGGCACACCGCATCCCGGGCTGGAGCACTTGGCGCGACCGGAAGAGCCGGGCGGCCCGGCACGGCCCGGATGGTAGTCGCGCCCAGGGGCGCTCCTACATCAGATCAGCTGGCGGTGACCAGCGTGCCTACCTGCGCGCCCTGCATGATCCGCATCAGGTTGCCCGGCACGGTCATGTCGTAGATGCGCAGTGGCATCCCATGGTCGCGGCACAGCGCGATGGCCGCCGTGTCCATCACTTGCAGGTTGCGCTGGATGACGTCGTCGTAGCTCAGCTGGTCGTAGCGCGTCGCGCTGGCATCGCGCGCCGGGTCGGCGGTGTACACGCCGTCGACCTTGGTGGCCTTGAGCAGCAGGTCGGCGCCGATCTCCACCGCGCGCAGGGCAGCGGCCGAATCGGTGGTGAAGAACGGATTGCCGGTGCCGGCCGCGAACAGCGCGATGCGGCCCTTCTCGATGTGGCGGATGGCGCGGCGGCGGATGAAGTCCTCGGCCACATCGTGGATCTGGATGGCGCTCATCACGCGCGCATAGCCGCCACGCTTCTCGATCGCGTCGGCCATCGCCAGCGCGTTCATCACGGTGGCGAGCATGCCCATGTGGTCGCCGGTCACCCGGTCCATGCCGGCGGCCGCCAGCCCCGCGCCCCGGAAGATGTTGCCGCCGCCGATCACCACGCCCACTTCCACGCCAGCCTTGCGCACTTCGATGATCTCGTTGGCCAGCCGGCCGATCACCTTCGGATCGATGCCGTAGTCCGCCTCGCCCATCAACGCTTCACCAGAGAGCTTGAGCAGGATGCGGCGGTACTTGGGCTGGTCGCTCATGGGGTCTCCGGATTGTGGGTAAACCGGCATATTGTAGCGATGCGGCGGTGCCCCGTCAGGCGCACGGCCGCGCGAGCCGGCCTGATCGTTCATCCTGCGCGGCGGCCAACCACCGGAGGTAACCATGCATCTCGGCGCCATTGCCCTGCTGGTGCGCGATTACGACGAAGCCATCGCGTACTTCACCGATTGCCTCGGTTTCACGCTGATCGAGGACGTGCCCCAGGGCGGGGGCAAGCGCTGGGTCATCGTGGCGCCGCCCGGATCCAGCGAGACACGACTGTTGCTGGCGAAGGCGGTCGACGCGCGGCAATCGCAAGCGGTGGGCAACCAGTCGGGCGGGCGGGTTTTCCTGTTCCTGGAGACTCGGGATTTCCAGGCGACCTACGAGGCGATGCGCACCAAGGGCGTGCGTTTCTGCGAAGCGCCCCGCGAGGAGGCCTACGCCACCGTCGTGGTGTTCGAGGATCTGTACGGCAATCGCTGGGATCTATTGCAACCCCGTCGCTGAGGCCGCGGTCGTCCATGAGCGGGCAAAAAGAAAGGCCGCGGTTTCCCGCGGCCTTTTTCAAGCGATGCGGCTGGCGCTTAAGCCAGACCTGCCTGCTTCATCACTTCGGCGTGGAAATCCTCTTCCACCTTCTCGATGCCTTCGCCGACGGCCAGACGCACGACCTGCTGCACGTCCGCGCCTTCCTTCTTCAGCGCGTCGCCCACGGTCATGTTGGTGTCCAGCACGTAGGCCTGACCCAGCAGGGTGACTTCCGAGACGATCTTGTTGATCTTGCCGGAGATGATCTTCTCCAGGATCTCGGCCGGCTTGGCCTTGTCCTTGTCGGACATCTGGCTCAGCGCGATTTCCTTTTCCTTGGCGATGAAGTCGGCCGGAACGTCGTCGGCGCGCACGTACGGCGGGTTCATCGCCGCCACGTGCATCGCCACGCCCTTGGCCAGCTCCTCGGAGCCGCGCTTGATCGCCACCAGCACGCCGATGCGGCCGCCGTGGACGTAGCTGCCGATCTTGCCGTCGGTGGTCTCGACGCGCGCCATGCGGCGCACTTCGATCTTCTCGCCGATGGTGGCGACCAGGCCCTTGGCGGCCTCCTCGACGCTGCCGGCACCCGGGTAGGCGGCGGCATTGAGCGCGGCGACGTCAGCGGCGCCGGACTTCAGGGCGACGTCGGCGACGGTGTCGCTGAACTTCACGAAGTCGGGGTTCTTGGTGACGAAGTCGGTCTCGCAATTGACCTCGACCAGCACGGCCTTGCCACCGGCCTGGGCGGTGACCACGCGGCCTTCCGCGGCGACGCGGCTGGCCTTCTTGTCGGCCTTGGCCAGGCCCGACTTGCGCAGCCATTCCATGGCGACGTCGATGTCACCATTGTTTTCCACCAGCGCCTTCTTGCATTCCATCATGCCGGCGCCGGAGCGCTCGCGCAGCTCCTTGACCAGTTGTGCGGAGATATTGCTCATCTTGAATCCTCGGATCTTGATGTGCCGTGGCGGCCGGGCCGCCACGGCAGCGTGAAAGGCTTACTCGGCGGTTTCGGTCGACTCGCGACCGCCACGGCCACCGTCACGACGCGGCGCGCCGGCGCCCTTCTTGGCCGGGCCACGGCTGTCGCGCTCGCGGCGCGGCGGGGCGGCCTTGCGCTCGTCCTTGGCGATCGGGTTGCCTTCCTCGTCCAGCTCGACGAACTCGTTGGCGTCGCCGTGGGCGGCATCCGGGGCGGCAGCCTTGCCTTCCAGGATCGCGTCGGCGGCGGCGCGGGCGTACAGCTGGATCGCGCGGATGGCGTCGTCGTTGCCCGGGATGGCGTAGTCCACCAGCTCCGGGTTGTAGTTGGTGTCGACGACCGCGATCACCGGGATGCCGAGCTTCTTGGCTTCCTGCACGGCGATGTCCTCATGGCCGATGTCGACCACGAACAGCGCGTCGGGCAGGCGGTTCATGTTCTTGATGCCGCCGAGCGAATTCTCGAGCTTGTCGCGCTCGCGACGCAGCGACAGCACTTCGTGCTTGACCAGCTTCTCGAAGGTGCCGTCGGTCTCGGCCGCTTCCAGCTCCTTCAGGCGCGCGACCGACTGCTTGACGGTGCGGAAGTTGGTCAGCATGCCGCCGAGCCAGCGGGCGGTGACGAACGGCATGCCGGCGCGGGCGGCCTCTTCGGCCAACGGCTCGCGGGCCGAACGCTTGGTGCCGACGAAAAGGATGGTGCCGCGCTTCTGCGCCAGGCCCGACAGGAAGTTCATCGCGTCGGTGAACAGCGGCAGGGTCTTCTCGAGGTTGATGATGTGGATCTTGCCGCGCGCGCCGAAGATGTACGGGGCCATCTTCGGGTTCCAGTAGCGGGTCTGGTGACCGAAATGCACGCCAGCTTCAAGCATCTGGCGCATGGTGACTTGTGCCATGGTGGTGTTCTCGATTGTTGGGCCACAAGCAGTGACCCGGGGGTTGGGACCTCCACGCATCCCCGGCCTCGACCGCGGTCGCCTTCAAAGCAGACCGCGGCACCCCGAAGACGGTGCCGATGCGTGTGTGGCGTTGATTGGGCTTGCTGCCGCAGGGCGGTTACAATCCCGTTTCGTCTTGCGCCGCATGCCTTCAAAGGCCTGACGCGGCTTGCAAAACCGTGCAATTGTAGCCGGTGCGCCGGCTCCGCGGCAAGTTGCCGGCCCAGCCGGCGCTGCCGCTCCCTTCGAAAGCGGACTCCATGGCCATCACCCTCAAATCTCCCCAGGACCTCGAAGGCATGCGCGTCGCCGGCAAGCTGGCGGCCGAAGTGCTGGCGCTGCTCAAGGAGCACGTCAAGCCCGGCGTGACCACCGAGGAGCTGGACCGCATCGCCTATGAGCACATCGTCAACGTGCAGAAGGCGGTACCCGCCAACGTGGGCTACAACGGGTTCCCCAAGACGCTGTGCACCTCGGTCAACCACGTGATCTGCCACGGCATCCCGACGCCGGGCAAGGTGCTCAAGGACGGCGACATCATCAATCTGGACGTCACCGTCATCAAGGACGGCTGGCACGGCGATACCAGCCGCATGTATTTCGTGGGCACGCCATCGGTGCTGGCCAGGCGGCTGGTGGAAACCACCCACGAGGCGATGATGCGCGGCATCGAGCAGGTGCGCCCGGGCGCCCATCTGGGCGACATCGGCCACGCCATCCAGAAGCATGCCGAGGCGGCCGGTTTCTCGGTGGTGCGCGAGTATTGCGGCCACGGCATCGGCAAGGTCTACCACGACGAGCCGCAGGTGCTGCATTACGGCAAGCCCGACACCGGCGTGGAATTGAAGAAGGGCATGACCTTCACCGTCGAGCCGATGATCAACGCAGGCAAGCCGCAAACCCGGCAGCTGCCCGACGGCTGGACCGTGGTCACCAAGGACCACTCGCTCTCCGCGCAGTGGGAGCACACCGTGGCGGTGACCGACGACGGCTTCGAGATCCTGACGCCCTGGCCGGATGCGTGAGGTTTGAGCCCCTCTCCCGCCGGGAGAGGGGTGAGGGCGGGTATTGCCGGACAGCACGCTCCGCCCGGACCCCACTGAAGGGGGACAATCCGAAATAAGAAGGTCCAATTCGGGATGAAATCCACGACTGGCGCCGGTTTCGAGCGTGCTGAGCGCGTCGCCGGCCTCGCGTAAGTTTGCAGAGTTGGGCACGATTCCGGTCAAAAGACAGTACGTTTGCAAATGAAGCCGGTCGAGGGACCGGCTTTTTCGTGTTCGAAGGGCAGTTGAGGCGAGTGTGAAACGGCTTCGAAGCGCGTAAACGCGCCGGCGGCGCGCCGGGGCGGGGCGCCGGCGGCGTCCAGGGAGGGGCGCCCATCTGTTCAAGGTGCTGACCAACTGCCCCCAGCGGGCCGCATGGCGAGCACTTCCTCGTCGCAGGTGTTGGGCAGGATCTGCCGCGCGATCCACTCCTGGTGGCCGTACAGGCTAAGCGGCGGCCGCGGCGACCGGCCCGGTGATTTTCACCGGCAAACCCATCACCCCCCTGGCTCGGCGGTAAGCGGCGCCTTGCGATCGAATCTTCAAGTTCTTTAATAACAAGCACACCTGCTACGTCAAGCCCTTCGCCGGCGAGGCGGCGCTTTTCTTTCTGAAGGCGCCGACCGACGTCGAGGTGCTCGATGACATCAACAGCGACCTGGTCAACCTCTATCGCGTGGTGCAGCACACCTGGGGGAGTTCGTCCGCCAGTCCAAATGGGCGCTTTCCAGTCGCAAGGTGTTCGGGTGGCTCAAAGTAACCCGGCCAGAGGCCCTCACGGACATCCAGTGCGCGGCGCGCTTCTATTACCGCCAGCAGAGTGCGTTTCCGCGGCAAGATTGAGGGCCAGACCTACGGCGCCGCCACGACCGCGCCTCCAGGCCTCAATCTGCTCCGGCTGGAGGAGACTCTTTCAGCAGCCCACTTGCGCCCGGCCAACGCCTACATCGAACACTTGCCACGAACCGAATGCGTAGCCAAGTACGATCGGGCGCGTACGCTGTTTCTCATGGATCCGCCCTATTGGGAGACTGAGGGCTACGGCGTGGACTTCGGCTGGGACCAGTACGAGGCGCTCGCGTCCACCGTTGGCAGCACCAAGGGCCGGGCGATCCTCAACTTAATGATCATCCGGCGATCCGCGAGCTATTCGGTCGCGTTCACATCGAGCGCGCGCCACACGTACACGGTCGGCGGTGACAAGGCCGAAAAAATTGGCGACGCCCTGATTTTCTATTGGGACCTGCGAGAGCAGCCCGCCGGCTTGATGTGAGATCCCCTAGCCCTGATTGCGTCGCAACCACAAGCTACCGCCCTGCATGGGCGTTCCCTTCAGAAACGCCCCCAGGGTTTCGGTGTGGAGCTCGCGGGCGATCGCGCTGCCGTACACGATGCTGTAGACCGGGTTGAAGGCCAAGAATGCCTGTAGCAGGTATTGCTCATTCCACGAGAAGCCCAGCTCGCGGACCCATCGTTCTGGATAGTCGAGCGGCAGGAATATGTCATGGAAGTGGACATACACGCCTTCAGCCAAAATCGGCAGTATCTCCAAGATGAGCCGGTTTACATCGCTTCCGGTCTTGCCCACGTGCGACGAATCGATGAACAGCACGTCGCCGTCAGCCAGCGAAGTGAAGATGAATTCGTCGACGGTCTGCGCGCGCTCCTCAATGAGCGCGATCTTTCCCTCGGAAGCGGCGCGCCTTAGGAAAGGCCTCGGGTATGGCTCGATGCAGGTGATCGCGGCGGCTCCGCCTAGGAACCGCTGGTTCACATCCATGGTTAACAGCGTTGAATAGCCAGAACCCACCTCCACGATCCGCCGTGGCCGGATGGTCTGCAGCAAGCAAAATGCGACCTTTGGGTCTTGCCGCTCGAACTGCCCGTTGAAGTCATAGAAGTGTTCGAGCGTGTCGTCTGTCGGGCCGGAGGTTGGGTAAGCGAAACCCTCCACGACGGCAGGAAATACCTCACGCAACAACCGCTGGTGCCCTTCGTAGTTCAGGTCGATGCCTCGGACGGGCTTGGCGGCCGCCGGCCAGATCCGGTCTGCGTCCTTATCCGCCTCGGCGCGATCGACTACGGGCGAGTAGAAATGGCCGTTGGGGAATGCTGGCTGCCTCATGCAAAGCGATCCTTCATCGTGGAGCGCGAAGTATAGGCACGATGGACGATCGGACTGTCATCCATGCCGTTGTGTCTGTCCCGGCGCGCCTGCAACCGCGCGCGCACGCAAAGCTGGCGAGGCGCGAAGATGCCCAACGGCGTGATTTGGGGCGGGAGAGACCTCGAATGGACCATCGGGGAGCTGAGTCCACCGTCGCCTTGGCTGGACGCGGCCAACCCCGGTGAACCGCTCTACAACCTTCTGGGACGGTCGCCCTGGTGCAAACATATCTGCTTGCATGCAGGAAGCGGGAAAGGTTGATCGATGGGAAGCCTGTCTGGCATGCAGCACCTCTCGCACCACCATGGCCGATGGCGCCAAACGGTGCTCTGCCTGGCCCGCCAGTTCGGCGTGAGCTTGGCCGAACGCCCCTGGGACGAGACCAGAGGGACCAGCATGCTCGATGTCCCGCTGCCCCCGCGCCAGTGGGCGTGCTGATTGAGGCCCCTGCGCAAGGCCTTCAAACGTCCTTTAAACCGCTCCTAGCTGAGCAAGCAGACCAAGTGTCCCGAGTATGCAAACTAAATGGCCGCTTACACCCACCCGCCTTTCGGGCACCCTCCCCCCGCATGGAGAGATTGTCATATCGACGCGCGTGTAAGCTCGACATCCCCGCGTAGATGGCTGCCGTGACCGACGAACTTGCCCGCCCCGCGCTCCCTCCGCTGCCGCGCCTGCCGCCGGCCGTCCCGCGCTCGGGCGTTTCGGTGGAAGCCCGCCGCGCCCTGCGCCAGCTGCTGGAGGACGTAGATCGTTCCCTGACGGCCGCCTTCCGCGACGGCGCCGACGCCGGCGCGCTCGCCAGGCGCCGCGGCGAAGCGGTCGCGCGCGTGGTTGCCCACGTCTGGACTGCCTGCCTGGGTGAAGTCGAGGGCGCCGCATTGTTCGCCGTCGGCGGCTTCGGCCGCGGGCTGCTGTTTCCCCATTCGGACGTCGATTTGCTGGCGCTGGTACGGGAGGCGCAGCCGGCGCGCCTGCGCGCGCTGGAACAATGCTTCGCCACGCTGTGGGACATAGGCCTGAAAGTCGGCCACGCCGTGCGCGATCCGCTGCAGTGCCGCGCGCTGGCCGCGCAGGAAGCCAGCGTGTTCACCAGCCTGCTCGACGCACGGCGGCTGGTCGGCGACCCGGCCATGGACGCCGAATTGCAGGCGATCGTGGACGACCCGGCGCTGTGGCCGCCAGTCGCCTATCTCGCTGTGCGCCTGGCCGAACGCGATGCACGCCACGCGCGCTACGACGACACCGCCTACAACCTCGAACCGAACATCAAGGAAGGTCCGGGCGGCTTGCGCACGCTCGACGCGCTGCGCTGGCTCGGCCACAGGCTGGCGCATGCGGACGGCTTCGAGGCGATGGTCGGCGAGGGGCTGCTCGACCCGGCCGAGTGCGTCACGCTCGAACAGTCCGAGGCGACTCTCCGCCGTTACCGCTACGCGCTGCACCTGGAGGCTGGCCGGGCCGAGGAGCGGTTGCTGTTCGACTACCAGCGCGCGCTTGCCGCGGCGCTGGGATTCGTCGACGAGCACGCCACCAACCTGGGCGTCGAGCAGTTCATGCAGGGTTACTACCGCGCCGCCAGCCAGATCGAGCGGCTGGGCGTGCAGATCGTCGAGCGCTTCGAGGAGATGCTCGAGCCGGCGCAGATCGCGGTACCGGTCGGCGAGGAATTCCTGCGCTACGGCACGCGGCTGGCCGCGCGGGATCCGGACGTGTTCATGCGACGGCCCGCCGCTCTGGTGGAGGCCTTCATCGCGCGCCTTGACGAGCCCGGCATCCTCGGTTTCACCGCCGACACGATGCGCCGCATCCACCAGGCCACCGCGCAGCTCGACGGTGCGCTGGCCGACAACCGCGAGGTGCTTGCCTCATTCCTGCGCCTGCTGCGCCAGGGCGCCCGTTCGGTCGATGCGCTGTGGCGGATGAACCGGCACGGCCTGCTGGCGGCGATCCTGCCCGCGTTCGGCCGCGTGTTCGGGCGCATGCAATACGACCTGTTCCACGTCTACACGGTCGACGAACACACGCTGCGCGTGCTGCACAACGTGGCGCGCTTCGCCGACCCGGCGGCGCAGGCCGAATTCCCGCTCGCCCGCGAGATATGGCCCACGCTGCCCACGCCCGAAGTGCTGCTGCTGGCCGCGCTGTTCCACGACATCGCCAAGGGCCGCGGCGGCGACCATTCGGTGCTGGGCGAAGAAGAGGCGCGCACGTTCTGCGCGAAGCTCGGCCTGCCGCCCAACGACGTCGAGCGGGTCGCCTGGCTGGTGCGCCACCACCTGCTGATGAGCGTCACCGCGCAACGCCAGGACATCACCGACCCGGACGTGGTCGCGCGCTTCGCGCAAGTAGTGGAGAACCGCGAGCAGTTGGGTCAGCTTTACCTGCTCACCATCGCCGACATCATCGGCACCAGCCCCAAGCTGTGGAACGGCTGGAAGGACCGCCTGCTGGCCGATCTCTACAGCGCCACCCGCTACGCCCTGCGCAGCGACGTGGAGCTGCCGCGCGATGCCGCCACCCGCGTGCGCGAATGCCAGGACTACGCGTTGCCGCTGCTGGAAGCCGACGGCTTCGAGGCGGCAACGGTCGAGCGTGTCTGGGCCGGCTTCCCGCAAGCGAGCTTCCTGCGCCACCGGCCCGAGCAGATCGCCTGGCAGACCGCCGCGATCCTGCGCGCCGATGGCGCGCTGCCGCTGATCGCGGTGCATCCGCTGTCGGTGCGCGGTACCACCGAACTGTTCGTCTATACCCCCGACCGCGACGGCCTGTTCGCCACCGTCACCGCGATGCTGGACCGCTTGCGCCTGTCGGTGCTGGAAGCGCGCGTGCTGGTTTCGCCCCATGGCATGGCGCAGGACACCTTCCTGCTGCTGGACACCGAGACGCAGCAGCCGGCCACCCCGGCGCGGGCGGAGGAGCTGCAGCAGCGGCTGGCCCGCGCGCTGGCGCAGACGGTGCCGGTGCACCCCGCGCGACGGAGTGCCTCGCGGCAACTCAAGCATTTCCAGATGACCCCGCGGATCGCCTTCCACGCCGCCGGCGGCCGCACCCAGCTGGCGCTGGTGTGCACCGACCGTCCCGGCCTGCTCGCCGCCGTGGCCCAGGCGATGGTCGAGGCGCAGGTGCGCGTGCACGACGCGCGCATCGCCACCTTCGGCGAGCGGGTGGAGGATTTCTTCCAGCTCACCGATCGCCATGACGCCCCGCTGGGCGATGCCCAGCAGGAGCGTTTGCGGCAGGCGCTGCTGGCACGGCTGGGGCAGAGCGGCTGAGGAAGTGCTGTAGGAACGCGTCCCGGTCGCGCAGCGTCTGCAGCAGATCGGTGTTTACGCCACCGCGTCGGCGCCCCAGAGCGCTTCCATGTCCACGTCGATGTCCAGCGCGGTCAAATCGACCACCTCGCTGACGGCGTGCGCCTCCACGTCGCCGCGGCGGCGGATCGGCGCGCCCGTGCGCAATCCGTCGTGGGTGGTGAGCGAGGCGACCACCGGCTGGTGGCCGACCGGGCCACGCTGGGTGACCACCGCGATCGAACCGTTGCGCAGGCGCACCCCGGTGCCGGGCGGATAGATGCCCAGCGTCTTGATGAACGTGCGGGCCAGCCGTTCGTCCAGCGCTGCCCCTTCGTTGAGGAACAGCCAGCGCAACGCAAGCGTCGGCTGCAGCGGCGGCCGGTAGTCGCGGCCGGAAACCCGCGCGCAATAGACGTCGGCCAGTGCCAGCAGCCGCGCCGGCCGACCGATCTCCTCGCCGATCTTGCCGCCGGGATAGCCGCTGCCGTCGGCGCGCTCGTGATGATCGCGCACGGCATTGAGCCAGGCGGCGCTGGCGATGCCGTGATCGCGCAGCCGCACGACGCCCAGCCGGCAGTGCGCCCGTACCGCCAGGTGATGTTCGTCCGACAGCGGCCCTTCCAGCGCGACCAGCTGGTCGTGCAGTTCGAACATGCCGATGTTCATGGTCAGCGCGGCGGACACGATCGCCGCCAGTTCGGCCGGTTCCAGCGCCATCGCGGTGCCGGTGAGCTGGCAGGCGATCGCTGCGTTGACCGCATGGCGCGTGCCGTAAGGTCCCTCGCGGCGCAGCAGGATGCTGGCCAGCGCTACGTCCGGACTGCGCCGGCAGGCCTCGCGGACCTGCTCGGCGATCCCGGCCAGCGCGCCGGGGAAGTCCGCCGGCGCCGGATCGGCAAGCAGCGCCTGCAGCCGTTCACGCGCCTCCAGCACCAGCGCCAGCGGCGAGGGCGGCGAGGGCGCCGGGGGCAGGAAAGGTCCACGGCACTCCTCTTCGGAGCCGTAGAACACGCCGTGTTCGAGCAGTTTCTCCAGTTGCGCCGCGGTGCCGATCACCTGGCCCAGGCGCATCAGCAGCTTGCCCCTGGCGTCGTAGGCGTTGAATCGCAAAGGTTGGCCGACCGTGATCTCGGCCGGGTCGATCGGACGCCGTGGCATGGCTCTGCTTCTCCGTCTCCACCGGTCGCACGAGCCGCGGGGAGCGAAGGGGAATCGGCCGCTCGAGTGTGAACTTGAGTTTCCGGGCGTAGGCACCCGTTCCCCTCCGTATACTTGGCCGCTTCCCGAGCTTCTTTCCGCGAGCTGCCCATGCCCTCCATCGATACCCTGATCGACGACGCTTTCGAGCGCCGCAACGAACTCAGCCAGAGCGAGATCGAAACGCACCTGCGCCCGGCGCTCGCGCAGGTGATGGAGTTGCTCGAACAGGGCGAGCAGCGCGTGGCCGAGCCGGACGGGCAGGGCGGCTGGAAGGTCAACGCGTGGCTTAAAAAGGCCGTGCTGCTGTATTTCCGCATCAACGGCAACCGCGTGGTCGACGGTGGCGCGGCGCTGGCTTTCGACAAGGTGCCGCTGCGCTTCGGCCACGGCAACGACGCGGAGCTGGAAACGCTCGGCGCGCGCGTCGTGCCAGGCGCGCTGGTGCGCCGTGGTGCCCACATCGCCAAGGACGCGGTGCTGATGCCCAGCTACGTCAACATCGGCGCCTACGTCGGGCCCGGCACCATGGTCGACACCTGGGCGACGGTCGGCTCCTGCGCGCAGATCGGCGCGCGCGTGCATCTTTCCGGCGGCGTCGGCATCGGCGGCGTGCTGGAGCCGCTGCAGGCCAATCCGACCATCATCGAGGACGACTGCTTCATCGGTGCGCGCTCGGAAGTGGTCGAGGGCGTGGTCGTGGAGAAGGATAGCGTGATCGGCATGGGCGTGTTCCTGGGCCAGTCCACGCGCATCTACAACCGCGCGACCGGCGAGGTCAGCTACGGCCGCATTCCGGCGGGAAGCGTGGTGGTCGCCGGCAGCCTGCCGGCGAAGGACGGAAGCCACAGCCTGTACGCCGCGGTGATCGTCAAGCAGGTGGACGAGAAGACCCGCGCCAAGACCGGCATCAACGAATTGCTCAGGGGTGCCGAATGACCACCGTGTACGGACTGGCCAACTGCGACACGTGCAAGAAGGCGCGCAACTGGCTGGCGCGCTTCGAGGTGCCGCACACGTTCGTCGACTACCGCGCCGACCCCGTGCCGGCGGCCACGCTCAAGGCCTGGGCGCAGCAGCTGGGCGGCTGGGAGAAGCTGGTCAACAAGTCATCCACCACCTGGCGCAACCTGTTGCCGCAGCGCAAGGATCCGGGCAGCGACCCGGAGTGGACGCTGCTGCTGAAGGAGTACCCGGCGCTGGTGCGCCGGCCGGTAGTGGTGCAGGACGACGGTGCGGTAAGCGTGGGTTTCAGCGACAACGGCTTCAAGAAGCTGTTCGGCAAATAGAGGTCCCGCGCCGGGAGTTGTCCTGCAGGAATTTCGTAAGCAGCGGGGGGTTCGCTTGAGCGACGTACTGGACTTTGCTTGTGACCTGATCGGCCGCCGCTCGGTGACGCCCGAGGATGCCGGTTGCCAGGCGCAGATCGCCGAGCGGCTCGTGCGGGCGGGCTTCGCCATCGAGCACTTCCGCCACGGCGCGGTCGACAACCTGTGGGCGACGCACGGCGAGGGCGCCACGCTGGTGTTCCTGGGCCATACCGACGTGGTGCCTACCGGTCCGGAGGACGCGTGGCAGAGCCCGCCGTTCGAGCCGGTCGTGCGTGATGGCCATCTTTACGGCCGAGGCGCGGCGGACATGAAGGGTTCGGTCGCCGCGATGGTGTTGGCGCTCGAACGTTTCGTGGCGGCGCACCCCCGTCACGCCGGTCGCGTCGCGTTGCTGCTGACCAGCGACGAGGAAGGCCCGACGAATCTGGACGGCGTGCGCCGCGTGACCGAGACCTTCCGCGCGCGCGGCGAGCGGCTGGACTGGTGCGTGGTCGGCGAGCCGTCCTCCAAGGCCCGGCTGGGCGACCTGATCCGCGTCGGCCGTCGCGGCTCGCTCTCCGGCACGCTCACCGTGCATGGCATGCAGGGCCACGTGGCCTACCCGGAAAAGGCGAAGAACCCGATCCACGCCTTCGCCCCCGCGCTGGCGGAGCTGGCGGCCACGCGCTGGGACGAGGGCAACGCGGACTTCCCGCCGACCTCCTTCCAGGTGTCCAACCTCAACGCCGGCACGGGCGCCACCAACGTGATCCCGGGATCGCTGGTGGCACACATCAATTTCCGTTACTCGACCGCCAGCGCGGCCGCTGACCTGCGTGCGCGCACCGAGGCCATCCTCACCCGCCACGGCCTGGACTGGCAGCTGGACTGGAACCTTTCCGGCGAGCCGTTCCTCTGTCCCGCGGGCGGTCGGCTGCGCGAAACCGTGCTGGGCGTCTGCCGTGAGCTGTGCGGCGTGGACCCGGAGCAGAGCACCGGCGGCGGTACCTCCGATGGCCGCTTCATCGCGCCGCTCGGTGCCGAAGTGGTGGAGCTGGGGCCGGTCAACGCGACCATCCACAAGGTGGACGAGTGCGTGTCAGTCGCGGATCTGGAACGGTTGCCGGGGCTCTATCGGGCCATCTGTGAGAGGTTGCTCGGCTAGCGGGCTCTCGCGGCAAGCAGAGCCGAAGCCAGATCTTTGCTCCCTCTCCCCGCCGGGAAGAGGAAGCAGAGCTGGCAGCGAGGCATTGCCTATCCCGCCGCGCATCCCGCCGCCCGCTCCAGCATCACCATCCGCTCCTGAGCGTTCTGCGTCAGTCCGGCTGCACGCTCGAATTCGGCGCGGGCCTCCTCGCTCCGCCCCAACTTCGCCAACAGGTCGCCCCGCACCGCCGGAAGCAGGTGATAGCCGGCCAGTGCCGCCACGTCGCGCAAGGCATCGACCAGCGCCAGCCCCGCGGCGGGCCCCTCGGCCATCGCCACTGCCACGGCGCGGTTGAGTTCCACCACCGGAGAGGGCGCCACGCTCGCCAACCGGGCGTACAGCGCGGCGATGCGCGTCCAGTCGGTCGCGTCGGCGCTAGTCGCGCGGGCATGGCAGGCGGCGATGGCAGCCTGCAGCGCGTACGGACCGTCGGCACCGCCGAGCCGGCCGGCGCGTTCCAGCGCCTCCAGGCCCCGGTGGATCAGCAACTGGTCCCACAACGCGCGGTTCTGCTCCAGGAGCAGCACCGGACGGCCATCGGCGCCCACGCGCGCATGGCTGCGCGAGGCCTGGATCTCCATCAGCGCCAGCAGCCCCAGCACTTCCGTCTCGCGCGGCATCAGCCCGGCCAGCGTGCGGCCCAGGCGCAACGCTTCCTCGCACAGCGCCGGACGCATCCAGTCGTCGCCGGCGGTGGCGGCGTAGCCCTCGTTGAAGACCAGGTAGATCACGCCCAGCACCGCGGCAAGGCGTTCCGCCAGCTGTTCGCCGCGCGGTACCTCGAACGGCACGCGCTTGTCGGCCAGTGTGCGCTTGGCGCGCACGATGCGCTGGGCAATGGTCGGCTCGGCGGTGAGGAACGCGCGGGCGATCTCGGCGGTGGTCAGGCCGCCGAGCAGGCGCAGGGTGAGCGCCACCTGCGCCTCGGTCGAGAGCGCGGGGTGGCAGGCGGTGAAGATCAACCGCAGCAGGTCGTCGCCGATGTCGTCGTCGAGCGCTTCCAGGTTGGGCATGGTGAACGCCTCGTGCTCCGGATCGCCATCCAGCGCCGCATGCTTGCGCTCGACCAACTGGCGGTGCCGCAGCAGGTCGATGCCGCGCCGCTTGGCCGCCGTCATCAGCCAGGCGCCGGGGTTGTCCGGCACGCCCGCGGTCGGCCAGCGCTCCAGCGCCGCGACCAGCGCGTCCTGCGCCAGTTCCTCGGCCAGGTCGATGTCGCGTACGACGCGGATCAGCGCGGCGACCAGCTTGGGCGCTTCCAGGCGCCAGACGGTTTCGATCGCGCGGTGGGTATCGGCTTGGCTCATGCGGCCGATCAGACCACCGCAAGCGCCAATCCAGCAAGCCTCGGGCTCCCGCAAAAAGCGGAACTTTAGGCCTTGCCAGCCACCTCGCTGCGAAGACGTTCTTCGGTCGCGCGCAGTTCGGGCGTCAGCGCCTCGCCAAAGTCGTCCGCCTCAAGCAGAGGCCGGATCTCGATCGAACACTCGCCCTCGAACGGCGGCGGGCAGCGGCGCACCCATTCGAGCGCTTCGTCCATCGAACGTACCTGCCACAGCCAGAAGCCGGCCACGAGCTCGCGGGCTTCGGCGAACGGGCCGTCGACCACGCTGCGGCCGTTGCCGGCGAAGTACACCCGCTTGCCCTCGGCGCTGGGCTTGAGCCCCTCGCCGGCCAGCATCACGCCCGCCTTCACCAGTTCCTCGTTGAACGCCATCATCTCGCGCAGAAGTTTTTCGCTCGGCGGCACGCCGGCTTCCGACTCGGCCGTGGCGCGGACCATCACCATGCATCGCATACGTCTCTCCCGGTCGACGCCGGCGGCTGCCGGCTCACGTGGTACGACGCGCGAGCGCCGGGTGATTCGACATCGTTCGACCTGCCATGGAAGTAGGGCAAGCTGCGCCATCATTGCTGCGACCGACCCGATCAGGAGAGACCATGCACGCCCGCGGAACCTTCGACGTGAAACTCAGCCCCCAACCGGCCGCTCCGGGGACCGAGGGAGCGCAACTCGGTCGACTGTCGATCGACAAGCGCTTCCAGGGCGATCTGGAAGCCACCAGCCTGGGCGAGATGCTCTCGGCCGGCACCGAGGTGCCCGGTTCGGCCGGCTACGTGGCGATCGAGCGGGTGAACGGGGCGCTGCATGGCCGGCAGGGCAGTTTCGTGCTGATGCACTACGGTTTGATGGAGCGGGGCACGCCGAGCCTGCGGGTATCGGTGGTGCCGGATTCGGGGACGGCGGAGCTGGTGGGGCTCAAGGGCGAGCTGGCGATCCGCATCGAGCAGGGGCGGCACGAGTACGCGTTCGAGTACGAGTTGCCGTAACGCCCGGCGCCCCCTTCCCGTCCTTGCGGGGGCCGCTTGTGGGCGATGCGCCGATGCCGGCTCTGCGCGCAGGTCCGGCGGGCAGGTGCAGCTTTTTGGTTTTCCCTCGGCAGGCCGCTCGATCGGACGGCCGCTCGAACCCGGCTCCTCACCCCAGCCCTCTCCTCCAAGGAGAGGGCTCAGGTCATGGCCGTCCGGGACTGAGCGTCAAAGTCCACTTCGCAGGACCGGGCAACAGCGGCGTGGGGCGGCCTTCGACCCACTCGGCGTGTCCCGCGCCGTAGTAGGGCGAGAGCGGGTTATCGCTCTGGCCGCCGGGCATTTCCAGGATGCCGTTGGCCTCGTGGCCGGGCGACACCGCCAGCCGTTCGGAGGCGCCGAAGCCGGGCGCGGCCACGCGCGGCATGTTGGCGTCGCCCGGCAACGGGGAATCGGGCATGTCCAGGAAACGGGACAGGAAGTGCGGCAGTGCGGGCGAGAACGCGTGACGGATCTCGGCGGGATTGACCTCGCCCCAGTTGCGCGCGGCCAGACCACCGGGCTGTTCGCCCAGCCGGATCGCCACCTGGCGGGCGGCATCCTGCAACAGCGCGTTCCAGTTCCGGTAGCCCGGATCGAGCAGCCACGCGGGCTGATCGCGCAGTAGCGACCATACGGCCGCCTCGGCGTTGCCGGCGCCGGAGGGCCAGGCGAAGTCCGGGTAACGCGCCTTCACCCGCGCCAGGAACGGGGCCAGCGCCAGCCGGTGCACTTCCTGGCGGAAGGCGCGTACCAGCCGGTAGTCCACACTGTCCGGCGCGGCGCGGTTGCGCCAATCGGCGGTGAGCTTGCGCAAGGACTGGAGCGCCGGATCGGACGTGCCCGCCAGCGTGTCCTGCAGCAGGCGTTGCCAGGGCGTGAGGAAGATCGCGCGGTCGTCCAGCTGGATGTCGAGCAGGTTGCCGGTGGTGAACACGCTGTGCCCGGCCAGGTCGTCGCGGATCTGCTGTGCGCGTGCGCCCAGGTCGTGGCCGCCGTTGCCGAGCAGGTCTAGGGCAACACCGTCGACAGTGCGGTTGTTGGCGGTCCACAGCCGGCCCCCGGGCGGGTCGACCACGCGCGGGTACTGCCCCGTCGTGGCCCAGCCTTGCCAACCGCTGCCCGCCTCTGACCAGTCCGCCGGTTGCTGCGGACCGCTGTCGAACGGACGCAGCGGAATCGCATTCCCGGCGAGCGTCCAGCCGATGTGGCCCTCGCGGTCGGCGACCAGCAGGTTCTGTGGCGGCATGCCCAGGGTCGACGCCAGGTCCAGCGCTGCGCCAACGCTGGACGCCCGTTCGAGCTGCATCAGGCCCAGGTTGTATGCGTGCGGATCGTGCGCGATCCAGGCCAGGGCCAGCGGCGTGCCGTCGGCGTCCTCGGCGAGGATCGGGCCCCAGCGCGTGTCATCCACGTCCAGCACGCGGTCGGGTGCGCCCTTGACGTGGATGCGCTCGGCGTGGCGTTCGATCGTGGCCCAGCCGCCCGGCACCTTGTAGCGCGAGGGGTCGGCCGGATCGCGCGTGACGCGCACCCAGTCCAGCCAGTCGCCGTAGCTGTTGGTGAAGCCCCAGGCGATCTGCCCGTTGGAACCGATGATGAGCGCCGGGGTGCCAGGCAGGGTCACGCCCACCGCGTCGCGGATGCCGTCCGGCGCGGTGGCGTCGGGGTAGCGCAGGCGCGCGCGGAACCAGATGTCCGGCACGCGCAGGCCCAGGTGCATGTCGTTGGCGAGCATTGCCGCGCCGGTGTCGGTCAGTGTCCCGCCGACGGCGAAGTTGTTGCTGCCCGGATGGCGCGTTTCGAGCGCAGGTGCGAGCGCAGGTGCGAGCGCCGCGGCGACCGAGGCCGTCGTGGTCGCCGGCGCGGGGCCCTTGCGCAGATCGAACACGGCCGCGCCGGGCAGCACCGGCGGGCGCGAGAGCGAGCCGGTCAGCGGTGCCTCCCAGTCCGGGTCGGGCGCGAGCAGGAAGTCCACCAACGGCGTGGGCAACACCGCGCGCATGCGCGCGATGTCCAGCTCGCGGGTGTTGTGCCCGTGGCCGTGGAGATCCAGGTACATCGCACCGATCACCAGCAGGCAGTCCTCCGAGCGCCAGGGTTTGGGCTCGCTGCCCAGCAGGAAGTATTCCCACGGCTTCTCGCGCAGATCGGCCAGGCCCGCGTTCACGCCGTCGCGGTAGCGGTCCAGCACCTGCCTCTGTTCGGGCGTCATCGCGACATAGGCCGCCTCGGCCACCGCGCGCAGGCGGTGGCGGCGGATGTCCAGGTCGGAATCCAGCGCCGCCGGGCCCACCAGCTCGGCCAGTTCGCCGGCCGCGACGCGGCGCATCAGGTCCATCTCGAACCAGCGCTCCTGCGCGTGCACGAAGCCCAGCGCGAAGGTGGCGTCGGCGCGGCTGCGCGCGTCGATGACGACGCTGCCATTGGCATCGCGCGCGACCGTCACCGGCGCGCCAAGGCCCGCCACCCGGAGTCTGCCCTCCAGTCGCGCGCGGCTGCCGGCCAGCAGGTACCAGCCGGTGGCCAACGTCGCCGCAAGCACCACCAGCACCGCCAGCGCCAGGGCGCGCCGCCACGGAAAGCGGCGGCGGTTCATTCGGGCGCAAACACCGCGAACATTCCGGCGTAGGGCTTGACCATGAAGGCCGGCGCGCCGGCGTAGCCCTCGTCGCCGACGTAGAACTGCGAGATGGTGCCGTCCAGGAACAACGCGTCGCGGCAGCCCAGCTCATCGCGGAACAGACGCGCGAAGGTGTGGAAGTTGACCGGCGCCTCGCTCACCGCGAAAACCACGTTGCGTGGCGTGCGCGCGCACACGCCGCTGCGCCACTTGAGGCTGTCCGAATCGTGCACGAAGGCCGGGTTGATCTGGCCGTCGATGACCAGCATCGGCCCCGACTGCGTGGCCCACTGCGCCTTGCGCCCGTCCGCCTTGAACGCGGCGCTGGTTTCGACGGCCGCCTTGCCGTCCGGATAGATCGCGAACACGCCGTTGGGCAGCAGCGAGAAGTTGCCCGAGGCGGGGTTCCCGTGCGCCATGTTCAGCGGCACCAGCGCCTTGCCGTCCTCCACGTACAGCCCCAGCGGCTTGAACGCCGCGTCGTAGATGCCGGCGTTGGCGGCGAACAGCAGTTGGCGCCCATGCTGCTCGCCCCACTGGCGCAGGCCGTCGATGCTGCCGAACGGCTCGCCGCTCTCGGGCGCACGCCAGTGCAGGGTGAGCGGCTCGCGCTTGAGGTCGATGCTGACCACGCGGTAGTTCTGACCCTCGAACGCGCGCTCCTCGCTGTCCAGTGCGCGGGCTTGCGGCGCGCAGCCGGCCAGGGCGGCCAGCAGCAGGGACACGATAGGGGCGAGGGGCACGCGGGGGACGGAGCGGATCATGTCCCGATGGTCGCCGCCCTGACGCGACAGGCGCAAGTGTGCGACCGGGCGCATGTTCAGCCCCGGCGCTACACTTGCCGCTTTGCCGCAACGTCCCCGCCGATGTCGAACACCTATTGCCCGATCGTCGCCACGCTCGGCTACGTGCTCTCTCCCGATCGCGGGCATGTGCTGATGATCCACCGCAACGCGCGGCCGGACGACCAGCACCTGGGCAAGTACAACGGCCTGGGAGGCAAGATGGAGGCGGGCGAGGACATCGCCGCCTGCATGCGCCGCGAGATCCGCGAAGAGGCCGGCATCGAATGCACGTCGATGAGCCTGCGCGGCACGCTCAACTGGCCCGGCTTCGGCAAGCAGGGCGAGGACTGGCTGGGCTTCATCTTCCTGATCGACGGCTTCGAGGGCAGCTGCCACGCCGGCAACCACGAGGGCACGCTGGAATGGGTGCCGCGTGCGCGGCTGATGGATCTGCCGATGTGGGAAGGCGACCGGCACTTCCTGCCGCTGGTGTTCGATGGAGACCCGCGGCCGTTCCACGGCGTGATGCCGTACAAGGACGGGCGGATGCAATCGTGGTCGTACAGCCGGCTTTGATTCGGCAGCCGCCCGCCGGAGATCACTGCATGGAGTGCAGGCCGATCATGTTGCCTTCGGTATCGGTCACCAGCGCGATGAAACCGTAGGGCCCGATCGCGAACTTGTCCTTCTCGACCTTGCCGCCCTGCGCGCCGACGCGGCCGGCTTCCACGGCGCAGTCCTGGCAGGAGAAATAGACCAGCGTGCTGTTGCCGCCCGAGGGCATGCCTTCCATCTTCACCAGCGCGCCGGCTGCGCCCGTGCCGCCTTGCTGCATGGGGAAGGCCCACATGTCCACGGGGCTGGAACCGGGTGCTTCCAGCTTTTCCAGCTTCACGGCGAGCACGGCTTCGTAGAAGGCTTTCGCGCGCTGCAGGTCCTGCACGTAGATCTCGAACCAGCCGACGGGGTTTTGCATGGCCTTTGCCTCTGCCGGAGTCGGGGTTCCGGATTTGGGTCGCGCATCCGTCGAGCAAGCGTGAACGCGATGGGTCCCCGGCGAGCGGCCGCCGGCAGGTGCCGGCGGCCGCTGCAGGCTCAAGGCTTGAACACCTCGAATTTCCCGAACGGCTTCAGCTGCGCGTCGATCGCCTTCGGATCGCCCACCACCACGATGCTCTGGTCCTTGGCGGCGAAGTACTTGCGCCCCATGGCCTGCACCTGCCCGGCGGTGACCTTGTTGGCATCGGCGACATAGCGACCCAGGAAGTCCGCCGGCAGGCCGTCGATCCAGTAGCCGGCCACGGTCGCGGTGAGCGCCATCTGGATCTGGTTGCGCAGCAGATAGATGCCGCCGACCAGTCGCTTGGCGCCGGTCAGTTCCTCCTCGCTGGGCGCCTGCGTGGCCATGCTGTCGTACAGCTTGGCCAGCTCCGCCAGGGTGGCGCCGGTGACTTCGTTGCGCACGTCGACGCGGGCGAACGCGCTGCCGCCGGCACGCTGGGCATCGAACTGCGAGAACGGGCTGTACGAGTAGCCCTTGTCCTCGCGGATGTCCTGCGTGATGCGGCTGGTGAAGCCGCCGCCCAGGATGGTGTCGGCCACGGTCAGCGGGATGAAGTCCGGGTTGCTCGCGGCGACCACCGGGCGGCCGTAGCGGATGTTGCTCTGCACCGCGCCCGCGCGCGGCACGATCAGGCGCTCCGGCGATGTTTCGTGGGGCGCGGACGCGGTGCGGGCCAGCGCCTTGCCGTCGGATTTCCAGCCGCCGAACTGCTCGCCGGCCAGTTTGAACGCCTGGTTCGCATCGATGCGGCCAACGATCACCAGCAGGGCACGGTCCGGCTGGAAGCGGGCGTCATGCAACGCACGCAGCGCGCCTGGGTTGCTCGCCTGCACGCTGGCTTCGGTGAGGGCATCGCGTGCATACGGATGCGCGCCGAAGGCGGCATGGTCGAAGGCGCGTTGCGCCTGCCAGTCGGGGTCCGCTTCCTGCACCTTCAGCTCCTGCATGGCGTTGGCCTGGGCCAGCGCCACCTCCTTGTCCGGGAAGCTCGGATGCAGGGCGGTATCGGCCACCAGCGCCAGCAATTCCGGCGCGTGCGAGGCGAGCGCGCTGGCGCGGACGGTGACCGCGTCGGCGTACGCGCCGGAGCGGTAGTCGCCGCCGATCGATTGCAGTTGCTCGGCGATCTGCCGCGAAGTGCGCGCGGCGGTGCCCTCGTCGAGCAGGCGCGCCATCATGGACGAGATGGCCGGCGTCTTCGGATCGTCGGCCGCCGTGCCACCCAGCACGGCCAGCTCCACGTTGACCTTGGGCAACCCTTCGCGTGGCACGACCCACACGGTCAGGCCGTTGGGCAGCGTGCGCTGCTGGATCTGCGGGGTGGGCAGCGGCTTTTCGGGACCGTAGGCGGGCAGGTCCTTCGGCAGCGGCTGGGTAGAGGCCTGCGCGAAACCGGCCAGCGAAAGGCCCACGGCCAGCGCGAGCAGCTTGAACGTCGTGTTCGTCTTCATGGCGGTCCTCACTTGGCAGGGGCTTTCGCGGCGGCGACGGGACGGCGCACGACCACGCTGCGGTTGGCGTCGGTGAGATAGGTGCGCGCCACGCGCCGGATGTCCTCGGCAGTCACCGCCTCGATCCAGCCAGGCATCTTGTTGGCGACGTTGGCATCACCCCACAGGGTCTGCAGCTTGGCCAGCGTGTCGGCGCGGTTGATGAATGCCTCCAGGCCGCCGTACCAGTCGGACAGCATCTTGGTCTTCACGCTGGCCAGCGTGGCGTCGTCCACGCCATCGGCGGCGACCTTGGCGATTTCCTGGTCGAGCGCGGAGAGCACCTGGTCGGGCGTGGCGTTGGGCTTGTAGATGGCGAACAGGCCGAGCAGCGCGGGACCGGCATAGTCGCTGCCGTCGCCCAGCGGGAAGTTCATGCCGCCTTCGATGTTGAGCAGCAGCTCGCGGCCCTTGACCAGCCCCTGGTAGAAGCGTGACGCGCTGTCGCCGACCAGCAGTTGCGAGAGCACCATCATCGGCACCTGGTCGGCGCTTCCGCGTGGCGGCATCTTCCAGCCGACCGCCAGTGCCGGCACCTTGGCCAGCGCGTCGGTTTCCTCGGCGTGGCGCGGCTTGGTGTTGAGCGTCTCGGACACGTCCGGGCGCTTGGGCAGCGCGCGGGCCGGAACGTTGCCGAAGTATTGCTGCGCCAGCGCGAAGGCCTGCTCGGGCGTGACGTCGCCGGCGATGCCCAGCACCGCGTTGGCCGGCTGGTAGAACGTGTCGTGGAAGGTCTTAACGTCCTCGATAGAGGCGTGGTCAAGGTCCTTGAACGAACCGTAGCCGTCGTGCTTGTTGGCCCACTTGTCGAAAGCCAGCGCGTTGAGGTCGGTCCAGAAGAACAGCCCATAGGGCTGGTTCTTCACGTTGACGCGGATCTCTTCCTTCACCACGTTCTGCTGGTTGGCCAGGTTCTTGGCGCTGAAGTCGAGCGACTTCATGCGGTCGGCCTCCAGCCAGAGGATCGGCGCCAGCGCGGAGGAGGGTGCCGAAGCGATGTAGTTGGTGTAGTCGGCGCGGGTCGAGCCGTTGAACACGCCGCCGCCGCCCTGGATCACGCGCTCGAAGGTGCCCTTGGGCGCGTCCGGCGTGCCCTCGAACATCAGGTGCTCGAACAGGTGCGCGAAGCCGGTGCGGTTCTGCGGCTCCAGCCGCATGCCCACGTGGTAGACCATGCTGATGCCCACGGTGGGCGAGCTGTGGTCCTCGGAGACCACCACGGTCATGCCGTTGTCCAGCTTCTTGACGGCGACCGGCAGCTTCCATGTATCGGTGTCGGCCGCCTGTGCGGCCAGGGCCATGCCCAATCCCGCCACCAGGGCGGCCGTGCGTAAAACGCGCATCTGCATCTCCTTGTCCACGCGAATGGAAGCCCGATCCTGCGGCGGCGGGCGAGGGGGTGCAAGTGACGTTTGGGATGGCCGGAACGTAGGGCGGGCTTCAGCCCAGCGCATCCGGTGGGCGGCGGTGGGCCGAAGCCCACCTGCGCATCACGGGACGTCGGCGGTCCAGGCGGCGCTTGAAAACTTTTCCTGCGCCAGGACTTCGGCCTGCGCCAGCTCGCCGGCGCGCAGCGTGTCCTCGGCCAGGCCGTGCCGGTGGCGGAAGGTGGCGATCATGTGCCCGATGATCGCCGCGCGCGCCAGGCCGGTCTGGCTGCGCAACGGATCCACGCGCTTGCCGGCGCTCTGCGTGCCCTTGTCCGAGAGCTTCTCGCGGCCGATGCGCAGCACCTGGAGCATCTTGGTCGCGTCGATGTCGTAGGCCATGGTGACGTGGTGCAGCACCGCGCCGCCGCGATGCGCCTGCGCCGCGCCGGCGATCTTGCCGCCGGCGGACGTGATGTCGTTGAGCGGCTGGTACCAGGCTTCGATGCCGAGCTCCGCCAGCGCCTCGAGTGTCCAGGCGTCCATCCAGGCGTAGGCCTCCTGGAAGCTCATGCCCTTGATCAGCGACAGCGGCGCATAGATCGACCAGGTGATGGTGTTGCCCGGTTCGATGAACATGGCGCCGCCGCCGGAGACGCGGCGTACGACTTCGATGCCGTGGCGTCGTGCGGCCTCGGCGTCAACTTCATTGCGCAGCGACTGGAAGCGGCCGATCACCACCGCCGGTCCGCCCCATTCCCAGATGCGCAGGGTCGGCGGCCTGTGGCCGGCGCCGACTTCGTGGGTGAGCACCTCGTCCAGCGCCATGTGCAGCGCGGGCGGTTGCGGTTCGGTGTGGATCAGATGCCAGGCGTGGTCGCGCCAGAGCGTGCGGGTCATGGGGCCGTTCCCTGGTCGATGGCGCGGCGGACCGCGATCGCGATGGCTTCGGGGGAGATGCCGTACATCATCACGCCGGGCACGAGCTGGGCGCGGACCGCGGCGGCGAGCATGTGTTCGTCCGCGTCGGCGCTCTGGCCTTCCAGCGCGGCGTCGATGGCGCGCAGGGCGTCGTCCGGTTCGAGGAAGAAGTCGCCGCTGACCTGCACCCGGGCCAGGCAGCCGTCGAGGAGGTCAAGGTCGACCACGATCAGCTTGCCGCCAGGCATCTTGTATTCGCCGTGCATGGATCCCTCCGCTCGGGCCGGCGGCAAGGCTAGCGCAGGGGCGCGCTGCGCGTCAGTGACCGCGACCGTGGAAATGCCCGCTGTCTGCGCCGATCGAGACGCTGACACCGCCGGTGGGGTGGTCGCAGCTGCCGAACGCCTTGCCGAGCGTCACCGTGCCTCGCTGGTAGTTGCCGTCGATGTGACGGCCGCTCATGACACCCACGCCCACGCTGCCGTGGACTTGCGGCTGGTTGAAGGTGGCGTCGTCGCAGTGGTCGGCGGCGACTTCGTCATCGGCAGCGGTGCTGCCGCTGGTGTCGCCGTAGTAGACGCCGGGCGCGGTCGCCGGTTTTGGAGCGGTGCTTGCCGGCGTCGGCAGGTTGCTGGGCGGGAGCTTCAGGTTGAGCGGCTGGTTGGCGCTCTGCGCCCACGCCGGTGCGGTCAGCAAGGAAGCGAGCAGGGCGGCGGGAAGCAGGGGGCGCATGGCGGAATCCGGTGGGGCGGTGCCCATATCAACGGGCGGGGCACGGTCGCGTGTACCGGAGTTGGAGTGGTGGTGGGCGTGAAAGTTCTTGGTGAAACGAGCGACCGCTTTGCTTCCTCTCTCCTCAGGGAGAGGGCCGAGGTGAGGGGCTGGGGCTCGCCGGGACGGTCGATCGGGCCTCGCTCCGGCTCGAGATGGTCGCAAGAGTGACCCCTCACCCCAGCCCTCTCCCCGCGGGGGAGAGGGGGCCGGTGGGCGGCAGCTTGCAGTGCCCATCAACCGGTGGTTTCGATCCGCTCCACGCGCCGCAGGCCGCGCGGCAGCAGGCCGCCGCGGGTGGCGCGGTTGCCGCCGTACTCGACCAGGTCGTTCCAGCGCAGGGTGAGCTTGCGCTGGCCGGCGTAGAGCGTGACCTCGCCCTTGCCCTCGGCCACCACGGCAATGCCGGCCACGCGCTCCTCGCCGCTGGCGAGCTTGGCCTTGGGCACCTCGATCAGCTTGTTGCCCTTGCCCTTGTCCAGCTCGGGCAACTCCGCCACCGAGAACATCAGCAGATGGCCCTCGGTGGTGACCACCACGATGCGGTCGCGCGCCGGGTCCGCGCTGGCCTGTGGCGCGAGAATCTTTGCGCCCTCGGTCAGGCTGATGATCTGCTTGCCGGCCTTGTTGCGGCCGGTGAGCGCCTCGAAGCGGGTGACGAAGCCGTAGCCGAAGTCGGTGGCCAGGATCAGCCGCGTGTCGTTGTCGCCGGCCGTGAGCGCGTCGAAGCTCGCGCCGGAGGGCGGGCTGAAGCGTCCGGTGAGCGGATCGCCATTGCCACGCGCCGAAGGCAGGCTGTGCGCGGGCGTCGAGTAGCTGCGGCCAGTCGAGTCGATCACCGCGACCTGCTGGGTGGTGCGCGCCTTCACCGCCGCGAGCAGGCCGTCGCCTTCGCGGTAGTTCATGCTCTCGGGGTCGACGTCATGGCCCTTGGCCGCGCGGATCCAACCCTTCTGGCTCAGCACCACGGTCACCGGCTCGCTGGCTACCAGCGCGCTCTCGTCCAGCGCCTGCGCCACTTCGCGTTCGACGAGCGGCGCGCGTCGCGCGTCACCGTACTTGGCGGCGTCGGCCTGCAACTCGCTCTTGATCAGGGTCTTCAGCTTGGCGGGGGACTTGAGCAGCACGTTGATGCGCGCACGCTCCTCCTCCAGCTGGTTGCGCTCGGCCTCGATCTTCATTTCCTCGAGCCGCGCAAGCTGGCGCAGCTTGGTTTCGAGGATGTAGTCGGCCTGTTCCTCCGACAGCTTGAAGCGCTTCATCAGCACCGGCTTGGGCTCGTCTTCCGAGCGCACGATGCGGATCACCTCGTCCAGGTTAAGGTAGGCGATGTGCAAGCCTTCGAGCAGGTGCAGGCGTCGCTCGACTTTTCCTAATCGATGGGTGAGGCGCCGAGTCACCGTGTCGGTGCGGAAGGTCAGCCATTCGGCGAGGATCTTCCTGAGGTCCTTCACCTGCGGGCGGCCGTCCAGGCCGATCATGTTGAGGTTGACGCGGAAGCTCTTTTCCAGGTCCGTGGTGGCGAACAGGTGCTGCATCACCTCGGCCGAGTCCACGCGGCTTGAGCGCGGCACCACGACCAGGCGGATCGGGTTCTCGTGGTCGGACTCGTCGCGCAGGTCCTCCACCATCGGCAGCTTCTTGGCGCGCATCTGCGCGGCGATCTGCTCGAGGATCTTGGACGGGCTGACCTGGTGCGGCAGCGCGGTGATGACGATGTTGCCGTCTTCGACCTGGTACACCGCGCGGGCGCGCAGCGAACCGTTGCCGGTGGTGTAGATCGACAGCAGTTCCTTGCGCGGGGTGATGATCTCCGCCGCGGTCGGGTAGTCCGGCGCGGGAATGTGCTGGGCCAGGTCGGCGACGGTGGCGTCGGGGTTGTCGATCAGGTGGATGCAGGCGGCCACTACTTCGCGCAGATTGTGCGGCGGGATATCGGTGGCCATGCCCACGGCGATGCCCATCGAGCCGTTGAGCAGCACGTGCGGCACGCGCGCGGGCAACCAGGAAGGCTCCTCCAGCGTGCCGTCGAAGTTGGGCACCCAGTCGACCGTGCCGTGCGCCAGCTCACCCAGAAGCGCCTCGGCGATGGGGCTCAGCTTCGACTCGGTATAACGCATCGCCGCGAAGCTCTTCGGATCGTCGGGGGAGC
Source organism: Frateuria edaphi (assembly GCF_021117405.1). Taxonomy (NCBI): domain Bacteria; kingdom Pseudomonadati; phylum Pseudomonadota; class Gammaproteobacteria; order Lysobacterales; family Rhodanobacteraceae; genus Frateuria; species Frateuria edaphi. The sequence goes on along the minus strand of NZ_CP088251.1, from coordinate 2,693,112 downwards.
CGAAGTTGCCCTGGCCGTCGACCAGCGGGTAGCGGTAGGAGAACGGCTGCGCCATCAGCACCATGGCCTCGTAGCACGAGGTGTCGCCATGCGGATGGAACTTGCCGATCACGTCGCCGATGGTGCGGGCGGATTTCTTCGGCTTGGCGGTCGCGGCCAGGCCCAGTTCGCTCATCGCGTAGATGATGCGCCGCTGCACCGGCTTGAGGCCGTCGCCCACGAACGGCAGGGCGCGGTCCAGCACCACGTACATCGAGTAGTCGAGGTAGGCCCGCTCGGCGTATTCCTTGAGCGGGATCTGTTCGAAATTGGCTTGCAGATTCATGCGGGGGTTTCTTGCACGGGTAACCGGCCGATGGTGCCAGATCGGCCGCGGGCGGGACAGCAGGGAGGCCGGGGCAGGCGCTTGGACCGCACGCCTGCGGTGGTTGCCTCTCGCTACCTCGGGCCCGCTCCTGCGGGCGCTATCCGAGGTTTGCGCGGACTGCGGCGCCGACCGGGCACTGTCCCCTACAGGCGCTCGACGCTCTCGCCCTGTCTTTGTAGTTGTCGCTGCAGGCTGTCCGGCCCGGCCAGGTGCGCAGCACCCACCGCGATGAACACGGTGCCCGGCTGCTGCAACAGCTCAGAGACCTGCCTGGCCCAGGCCTCGTTCCGCTCGACCAGCAGGCGCTGGTAAAGCTCCGGCTCGTCGCGGCGCATCAGCTCGTTCTCAAGGCGGGCGAGTGCTTCGTCGTCGCCGTTCTTCCAGGCCTCGATGATCGACTTGAGATCCACTGTCGCCCGATCGGTGTCGCGCAGGGTCGAACGCAGCATGGCCAGTTGCATCGCCTGTGGCATCCCGGCGAGGAAGCCGATCTGCTGTTCGGCCGTCTCCAGCGCACGCACCGGCTTGCCGGCCTTCTCCATCGCTGCGCGCAGCTGCCTGTCCACGCCCTGGGCCGGGTCCAGTCCGGCCTGGGTGAGTGGCGCCACCGTGAGCGTGAGCGCGGCCAGCCACGGACGCATCATGTTAAGTGACGCGACGCCGCCGGGCACGTTGGCCAGCCGCGCTGCCCGTTCAAGCCTGCTACGGTCGAACGGCGAGAGCAGGCCGGTCAGCGGGTGCGTCATGTCCATTCCGTAACGCAGCACCAGCGCGGCCATGTTGGCCTGGTCGTCGTCCACGATTTCCACGTACAGCGTCTGGCTGTCGGCCAGTGCCCTGTCCAGCGCCGGGAAATGCCAATCGGTGTCCTGCGGCAGCAGGTGCACGGTGCCGAAGAGATAGATGGTGGTGTCGGCGTCCTTGACCACCCAAAGCCCCGGGTGCGCCAGCGCGGGACCGGCGAACAGGCCAAGCAGGAGGGTGAGCAGGAGGGCGCGGATGCGCGTGGCCATCAGTGGCTCACTCCACGCCGCGCAGGAAGCGGATCAGTCCATCGAAATACGCCTGCTGGTCGTCGTACATGGCCATGTGGCTGCCCTTGGAGCACAGCAGGAACTGGCCTTCGGGCAGGCGTTTGGCCATGCCGGCCATGTATGCCGGATCCATGGTGTCGTACTTCGCCGCGATCACCAGCGTGGGCACCGTGATGCGGTGCAGGTCGGCGCTGCGGTCCCAGTGTTCCAGCCGGCCGCTGGCGCCCAGTTCGCTGGGCCCCTGCATCAACTGGTAGATGTGCTCGTTGACGTGCCCGAAGGAGCGCAGCACGGGCTCGGGCCACTGTGCCGCCGGCATGCGCAACAGGTGCTTCTCGTAGTGCATCGGCATCAGGATCTGCATGTAGCGCGGGTCATCGGTGCGATGTTCCGCCTCCAGCTTCTGCACCTCGGCCAGCGCCTTCGGATCCATCGATGGCATCAATACCTTGTGCGCGTAGTCGTTGTAGGCGGGGATCGAATCGACCATGTTCGAGATCACCAGGCACTTGAGGTGCTGCTGGTATTTCAGCGCGTACTCGATCGCCAGCACGCCGCCCCAGGAGTGGCCGAGCAGGCAGAAGTCGTCCTTGTCCAGGTGCAGCGCCTGGCGAACCTGCTCCACTTCCTCGACGAAGCGATCGGTAGTCCACAGGTCGTCGCTACCCGGGCCCTTGGGCTGGTCCGAATAGGCCGAGCCAAGCTGGTCGTAGTAGTAGTACTCGATGCCGGCGCCGGGGAAGTAACTGTCGAACGCCTCGAAATATTCGTGGGTCATGCCCGGGCCGCCGTGCAGGAGCAGCACCTTGAGCCGCGGGTTGTTGCCCACGCGCTTGGTCCAGACCTTGAAGTGGCCCCTGGGCGTGTCGATGGCGATCATCTTCACGCCGCCGCTCAGCACATCGTCGTGGTCGGCGTGGGAGAAGTAGGCGGGAACGCCGTCGGCGGCGCGGCCGGTGCCGGAAGGCGCGAACGCGAGGATGGCGAGCAGGCAGAGCAGGTAGTGCTTCATGGCGGGCCCCGGCGGTTTGCCGCACTATCCCCCGCCACCCGCGCCGCTTCAACCGGCGGCCTCACGGCCCGCCGGGTTCTCATGCGGCCCGGCAGGGTGCCGGAACAGCATCCCGGATCAGCCGATCCGCCAACTGGTCGACCTGCGCTTCCGCCTCGGCCAGCGAGCGGGCCAAGGAAGGCCCGCCGAACTCGTCGTACTCGACGGCGACGCCGTGCACGTCGGTGATGCCGATGTAGCCCAGGGCGGTCCGGATACCGTCCTCGACGTGGTTCATCGCGCGCAGCCGGTCGGCGTAGCCGTAGTCGCCGCGCGAACTCAGGATCACCAGCCTTCGCGGCCGATCGGTCAGCAGCGGCCAGTAGGGCGCGCCTTCGCGCGAGCGGTCGAAGCCGAACGTGCGGCCGACGCGCACGATCTGGTCGATCCAGGCCTTGAACGCGGCCGGCATGCCGAAGTTGTACATGGGCACCCCGGCGACGATCAGGTCGGCGCCGATCAGCTCATCCACCAGGATTTCGCTGGCGGCCAGCGTCTCGTCCATCCAGGGCTCCCGCCGGTCGGGTGGCGTAAACGCGGCGTGGATCCAGTCGCCACTGACCGGTGGCGGGGGATTCGCTCCGACGTCGCGGTAAAGCACCGGGTCGTGCGGGCGTGCCGTCTTCCAGCGCTCCACGAGCCGGGCGCTCAACCGGCGTGTATGGGAGCCATGGGGTTGTTGATCGGAACGACCGGAGCGGGCGCTGGCATCAATGTGGAGCAGGGTGGTCATGCGACCTCGTCGGATGAGGCAGGCTCAGCTGCCTGCGTTGAACGCCAGCTTGGAACTGGAAAGTTCCACGGACAAACGATAGTTTTTCGCGCCATGGGTGAATTGAACTCACCCAGAGGGAGCGACCCATGCGAAAACTTCCGCCGCTGGCTTCGCTGCGTGCCTTCGAGGCGGCGGTGCGCCACCTGAGCTTCAAGCGTGCGGCCGAAGAACTGGCGGTAACGCCCACCGCCGTCAGCCACCAGGTGCGCCAGCTGGAGGACCGGCTGGGCGTGCGTCTGTTCGAGCGGCATCCACGCCAGGTGGTCGCTACTGCCGCCGCGATGGAGCTTTACCCCGTGCTGCGTGATGGCTTCGATGCTTTTGCGCGCGCGCTGGACTCGGTGGCCGACCGCCGCGCCCGGCGCAGCCTGACGCTGTCGGCGACCAGTGCGTTTGCCGCGCGCTGGCTGGTGCCGCGCATTGCTTCGTTCCGCCGCGCCCACCCGGGACTCGACCTGCGCCTGCATGCCTCGGACGAGCCGGTACGCCTGGAGGGCCGCGACATCGACGCCGCCATCCGCTACGGCCGCGGGCCGTACCCAGGCCTCGTCGCGCTGCCGCTGGCGGCCGACCACTTCGCCCCCGTTTGCAGCCCCGCGCTGCTCCTGCGCCGGCGCGCCGACCTCGCACGGTGGCCGCAGCTGCATTTCGAATGGCGGCACCGGCGCGCCGACAACCCGACCTGGCGGCGCTGGCTGGAACAGGCAGGCATGCGCGGCGTGCTGCCGGAATCGGGCGTGGTCTTCAGCGACGAGAACCACGCGATCCAGGCGGCGCTGGCCGGCCAGGGCGTGGCCTTGCTCAGCCTTCTGCTGGTGGGGCCGGACTTGCGCAGCGGTGCGCTCGTGCAGCCGTTCGGGCCGGTGCTCGAGGGCTACCGATACCATCTGGTCCATGCGCCGGATGCGCCCAGGCGCGACGAACTGGCGGCGCTGGCGGACTGGTTGCAGGCCGAAATGAACGCCGAAGCGGTCGCTCCTACCGTGGCACGCGGTAGCCGCCGGGCACGCCGCGCGGGCTCAGCGTGAGCTGCCAGAGCTGGTCGCGGCGGCTGCGGAAGACCGCGGCGGAGACGGCCAGGTAGTAGTGCCACATGCGGCGGAAGCGGTCGTCGTAATGGTGCGACAGCGCCGGCCAGGCGGCATCGAAGTTGGCGCGCCAGGCGGTCAGCGTCCTGTCGTAGTCGGCACCGAAGTTGTGCCAGTCCTCGACCACGAACAGGTCTTCGAGCGCCGTGGCGGTCTGGCTCATCGCCGGGATCATCGAGTTGGGGAAGATGTATTTCTCGATCCACGGGTCGGGCCGCGATGGCCGGCCGTTGCTGCCGATGCAATGCAGCAGGAACAAACCGTCCTCGCGCAGGCAGCGCCGCGCGACCTCGAAGTAGCCGCGGTAGTTGAGCGCGCCCACATGCTCGAACATGCCGATCGACATGATCGCGTCGAACGGCTCGTCCAGCTCGTGGTAGTCCTGCAGGCGGATTTCCACCGGCAACCCGGCGCACAGCGCCTGCGCGTAGGCCGCCTGCTCCCGCGAGACGGTGATGCCCACGCCTTGGACACCGTAGGTCTCCGCCGCGTACTTGAGCGCCTCGCCCCAGCCGCAGCCGATGTCGAGCACACGCTGGCCCGGCTTGAGCTGCAGCTTGCGGCAGATCAGGTCGAGCTTGGCGACCTGGGCGTCGTCCAGGTTGGTCGCTTGGGCCCAGTAGCCGCACGAGTACACCAGCCGTTCCCCCAGCATGGCCTGGAACAGATCGTTGCCCAGGTCGTAATGCGCCTTGCCGATCTCGAAGGCGTGCTCGCCGCGCTGCAGGTTCACGAAGCGGGCTTTGAGGTGGGCGATCAGGGTGTCCAGGGTGCGCAGCTCGTCGTCGATCTGTGCGCGCAGCAGTCGGGTGAACAGGCCGGACAGGTCGTCGCTGTCCCACCAGCCGTCCATGTAGGCCTCGCCCAGACCGAGCGAGCCGTGCGCGAACACGCGGGCGTAGAGACGATCGTCGTGTACGCACATGTCACAGGGCGGCTTGTCGGCCGCACGGACACCGGCCAGCGCGAGCAGATCGATCGCGCGCTGCTTGATGGACTGCTGGCGGAAGGGCATGCGGCGCTCCTTCAGATGGCGGCACGCCTCACTGCGCGCCCAGAACCCCAAAGCGTATGGTCGAGGTTGCATAGACCGCGTGGACGCCGGCCTCACGCACGCGAGCGAGCAGGGCGTCGGCCTCCGCCGGCCGGAGCAGGAACTCGGCCTTCACCGGGAGGTCGTCCGCAAGGTCGAAAAACGCTTCCTCGTGCAGCACGCCGTGGCGGCCGAAGCCGGCGGTGGCGCGGAATACCGAGCCGCCACCGATGCCCTGCTGCCTGGCCTGTTCCAGCAGCCATTCGGACAGCAACCTGCCGTCGTGGCGTGCACGCAGATGGACGTAGAAGCACAGCTGTACGCCTTCGATTGTCGTATCGCTCACGTTGGTCCTCCGTCGGATCTGCACGAACGCCCTTGGCGCGACCCACTGGCGGCGTGTTTGGCGGTCACGCCGAGGCAGCTGCTAAAAGGCGCGCAGCAGCCCGCGGGTGAGTGCAATGCCGAGCAGGGTCAGGCCGATCGAGCCCACCAGGTGCACCATCAGATGCCCGCCGAACCAAAGGTACTGCTGGCGCAGCAGCAGGGTGGAGGATTCGGCCGAAAAGGTGGAGAAGGTGGTAAGGCCGCCCAGGAAGCCGGTGAACACGAACAGGCGCAGTTCCGGTGGCAGCGTCTGGAAGTGGTCCCACACGCCCATCGCGCCGCCCATCAGCAGGCCGCCGAGCAGGTTGGCGAGCAGCGTGCCTGGCGGAAGCGTGGGAAAGAGGTGGTTGAGAAGACTGCCGAGCAGCCAGCGCAGCCAGCAGCCGAGCGCGCCGCCGAAGCCGATGGCAAGGAATCCGATGTAACCCACGAGAGCGCCTCCCTGAAAGGTCGAAATCCCGGACCTCCGCGCTGCGGGCATGCACCCGCACCCGGGGCGTCCGGTGTGCAGGCATCATCAACCCCTCGCTCGGGGCGGTTCGTTCCGTGAAGAACGGGAGGCATGCCATCTCCCATCCGGCGGATGCTAGCCGATGGCCGTGTGCCAGGCCAACGGCGTCCCACGGGAGCAGCCGGGGAGCGTGGCATACTCGCCGCCGCTTCCCGGCGTGATCCGATGACCACGACTCCTCCCCCCATCCGGCGCAGTCTGCCCTGGCTGTTGGCCGGGCTGTCGATGATCGGCCCGTTCTCGATCGACGCGGTGTTCCCGGCCTTTCCGCTGATCGGCGCCCGCTTCGGTGTTGACGAGGTGGCGCTGCAGCAGCTGCTCAGCATGTACTTGCTGACCTACGCGGTGATGAGCCTGTTCCATGGCGCGATCTCCGACGCGATCGGGCGCAAGCCGGTCATCGCCGCGGGCATGCTCGGTTATGCGCTGGCCTCGGCCGGGGCGGCGCTGTCGACCTCCTTCGGCATGCTGCTCGTGTGCCGCGGCATCCAGGGCGCCTGCGCCGGCGCCGGCCTGGTGGTGGGCCGCGCGGTGATCCGCGACAGCCTCGAGGGGGAGGCCGCGCAGCGGCTGATGTCGCAGGTGATGATGATCTTCGGCGTGGCGCCGGTGATCGCACCGATGGTGGGCGCGCAGCTGCTTGGCCTGGGCGGCTGGCACGGCATCTTCTGGGTGCTGACCGGCTTCACCCTGATACTGGCGATGCTGCTGGTGTGGCAGCTGGACGAAACCCACCCGTTGGCGGCACGCAGTCGCTTCGCGCTGAAGCCGCTGCTGGCCGGCTACATCGCGTTCGGGCGCGACCGGCCGTTCTGGCCATTGCTGATTTCCAGTTCGGTCAACTTTGCTGGGCTGTTCCTGTTCATCGCCTCGGCGCCGCGGATCATCCGCGAGCTGCTGGGCCTGTCGGCGCAGGGCTTTCCCTGGTTGTTCATCCCGGTGGTGGCCGGCCTGGTCGCCGGCGCCTGGTTGTCCGGGCGGCTGGCCGGCCGGCGCGGCGTAGGCTTCACGGTAAACCTGGGCTATGCGGTGATGCTGCTGGCCTGTGCGCTGCATGTGGTCCTCGCACTCGCGCTTCCGCAACCGCGGCTTCCCTGGTCGATGCTGCCGCTGGTGCTGCACGGCGTGGGCGTGCAGCTGGCCTTCCCGACGCTGACCCTGCTGCTGCTGGACCGCTTCGCGCACAGGCGGGGCGGCATCTCCTCGGTGCAGGCCTTTGCCAGCCTGCTCCTCAACGGTGCCGTGGCCGGTGTCCTTTCGCCGCTGCTTTCGAGCGACCTGCTGCACCTGGCGCTGGGGGCGAGCGTGCTGACGACGGTCGGCGCGCTGTCGTGGGGCTGGTACCGGCGCGTCACGCGGACGCCGCGCACGCCGCCGCCGCGCGACATCGAACTGCAGGCGCAGATCGCCGAGCCACGCTGAGCGGCGCCGGCCTGTCCGCGGACAGGCGCGCCGCCATGACTTCCGCCAGTCGGCCGTATCGCGATGGCCCTCTATCCTGCGCGACATCCCTTCGCTTCCCGCCTCCCGATGCGCCCTTCCGCACGCCATTGCGCCATGCGCGCCCTGATCGCCTCGTTCGCCCTGCTGGCCCTGCCCGCCATGGCGGTGGAAGTGGACGGCCACATCGACCCGGTCGAATGGCAAGGCGCCCGGCACATCACCGACTTCCGCAAGGTGCAGCCGCTCAACGGCGAACCGGGCAGCCTGCCGACCGAGGCATGGGTGCTGTCCACGCCGGACGGCCTGGCGATCGCGTTCCGCTGCATCCAGCCGCCGGGCGTGCCGCGCACGCACCAGCGCATCCGCCGCGATGAGCAGGCGCAGGTCGATCGCGTGAACCTGATGGTCGACTTCGACGGCGACGGGCGCACCGGCTACAACTTCATGGTCACGCTTGCCGACGACATCAACGACGCGGTGGTGACCCAGGAAACCCAGTTCAACACCGATTGGGACGGCAACTGGAAGCACGCCTCCAGCGAGGATGCGCAGGGCTGGAGCGTGGAGATGCTCATTCCCTGGTACATCGCGCCGATGCGCGGCGCGGTCGGCGGCGAGCGCACCATCGGCCTGTACCTGGATCGCGTGATCGGTTCGACCGGCGAGCGAGACGCCTGGCCGGTGGCCAGCTTCAACAAGCCGCGCTTCGTCTCCGACTTCAAGCCGGTGACGCTGCCGGCCTACACGCAGTCGCTGTTCGCGATCACGCCCTACGTTGTCGGGCTGCGCGACCAGGTGCACGGCGCGAACAGCTTCAAGGGTGGCGCGGACATCTTCTGGAAGCCGAACGGGCAGACCCAGCTCACCGCGACGATCAACCCCGACTTCGGCCAGGTGGAGAGCGACGACCTGGTAGTGAATTTCGGTGCCGAGGAAACGTTCTTTACCGACAAGCGGCCGTTCTTCACCGAGAACCAGGGCATCTTCGACTTCGGCCTCCTGATCGACAACAGCCAGCTGATCTACACCCGCCGCGTGGGCGGCCCCGCCGACGATGGCAACGGCTCCGGCGACGTGACCGGTGCGGTCAAGCTCAACGGCAGCGTGGGCGGCACCCAGTATGGCGTGCTCGCGGCGCAGGAGAGTGGCGAGGCGGGGCGCACGTTCTCGGCGGTGCGCCTGATCCATGACTACGGCACGCAGACGCTGGGCATGATGGCCACGCGCGTGGAGCGCCCCTGGCTCGACCGCGATGCGGACGTGCTGGGCATCGACCACAAGTGGCAGCCGAACGCCCAGCTTACGGTCACGAGCAACGTGGTCGGCAGCGCGATCGACCAGCGTGGAACCACCGTACGCGGCATCGGCGCCACATCGATCGTCGAGTACGAAATGAACGAGCGCTGGAGCCAGCAGTGGATCGCCATGCACTTCGACGACAAGCTCGATCTCAACGACTTCGGCTACCTGCCACGCAACAGCCTCAACTACGTGCACTACGAGGTGCGCCGGCGGTTCGCCGAGCTGCCGGCCGAGTCACGCTACGCCTCCCATCTGTGGCATTGGCGCATCATCGGCATGGACAACGACCACGGGCTGTCGCTGCAGCGGCAGTTCCGCGTGATCCGCGAGAGCCAGCTGCGTGACGGTGGACAGGAAGACTGGCAGCTCAACCTCGATGCACCGGCGCACGATGACCTTCTCACCCGCGGCCACGGGGCGCTGCGCATTCCGCACAACGCGCTGCTGGACTGGGAGCGCCAGAGCCCGCGCAAAGGCAACTGGGCGTGGGAGTCGGAGGTGACGCTCAAGGGGAGCGATCGTGTCGGACTGAAACGGGTGGGCTATGCCGCGCAGTTCCAGCCAACCTATTTCATCAATGACGCCTTCAGCCTGTTCACCGGCGTGACCTACGAGTTCGACCCGGATTGGCTGGTGTGGCAGCACGACAACCTGATCGGAAGCTTCGACAGCCACCAGATACTGCTCGACGCGGGCGTCAACTGGAACATCGGCAACCGCCAGGAGCTGCGCGTGAAGCTGCAGGCGCTGGGCCTGGACGCGCGGCTGCTGCAGGCCTATCGCGTCAACGGCGACATGCGCGCGGTCCCGGCGGACGACCCTGTGAACGACTTCAGCGTGCGCAACCTTGGGTTCCAGATCCGCTACCGCTACGAGCTGGCGCCGCTGTCGGACCTTTACGTTGTGTACGGGCGTGGCGGCTATGCGCTCGACCCGCGCTACAGCGAAGCCGGTAGCCAGTTCGGCCGCAGCTTCGACCTGCGCGACAGCGAACAGTTGCTGGTGAAGCTCGCCTATCGGTTCGAGCTTTAGCCTTGGGGCGAGGCGCCGGACGTCATGGCGCGCGTGTTGCCATGGTTGGCCCGTTGACGCTCCGCGCCGCATGCTGTGCGCATGACACCCGACTTCATCGCGTCACTGCTTGGCCGCCCGGCTACCGTGCTGCCGCGGGCGTTCTATGCGCGCGATCCGCGCGTGGTGGCGCCTGATCTGCTCAACAAGGTGCTGCTCGGCGCCGACGGGCGCAGCGGGCGGATCGTCGAGACCGAGGCCTACTGCGGCGCGATCGATCCGGCGGCGCACTCCTGGCGCGGGCGCACGGCGCGCAATGCGACCATGTTCGGGCCGCCCGGGCGGCTCTATGTGTATTTCACCTACGGCATGCACTGGTGCTGCAACCCGGTGTGCGGCGAGGAGGACCAGGGCGTAGCGGTGCTGTTGCGCGCACTGGCGCCTCTGACCGGGCTCACCGCCATGCGCGCCGCACGTCCCCGCTGCCGGCATGACCGCGACCTCTGCCGTGGCCCCGCGCGGCTCTGCCAGGCACTGGGCATCGGCGGAGCGCAGGATGGCGTCGATCTGGTCGAGGGTGCCGGTGGCTTCGTCTTGCTGGATGACGGCGTGGCGCCGCCGGCTGCCCCGGGGGTATCGACGAGGATCGGCATCACCCGCGCCGCCGAAGCGCCATGGCGCTGGTACGTGCAGGGCGATCGGCATGTGTCGCGCTAGGGCGGGGTTGACGCCCGCTTGATCCGCGCGGGCGGACGGTGAGGTGAGTCCACCGAGGAGAGCGGCCATGCCTTACAAGTCCACCAGCGATCTGCCCGACGCCGTGCGCGACAATCTGCCCGAGCACGCGCAGGACATCTTCAAGGAGGCGTTCAACAGTGCCTGGGACGAGTATGCGGATCCGGACAAGCGCCGGGGCAAGGAATCGCAGGAGGAGGTTTCGTTCAAGGTCGCCTGGTCGGCGGTGAAGAACGAGTACGAGAAGGGAAGCGACGACAAGTGGCACCGGAAGTAGAGCGTGCCGCTTGCTGCCCCTGGGACAGGGCAGGCAAAGGCGCGGGGTTTGCGGGAAAGGCCCGCTGCCGGCTGATCTTCTTCCAGAAGGGGTCGAGAGCTTTCCGCGAGCCTCGCCCCTCGTCAGCCGATTTGTTCAGGCCAGTCCACGGACCTTGAGGAACGCCAGCGCCTCGGCCGCGTCCTGCTCGAACCACGCCCGCGTCGATCCCAGCCGGAAGCTGTAGCCCCAGGTGTCCATGTCGGCCATCAGCCGTGCGCGACCGACGCCCGGCAGTTCGTCGGCGAGCAGGATCTGCAGGTAACAGGTGGCGTCTTCCTCTTCCACCGAATCGGTGGCGTCGGTATGTACCCGGGCGCGGCGATCGGACGGAAGCACCAGCAGGTGGCAGGCCTCGTGCAGCAGCGAGTGCACCGGCGTGTCGTCGCGTGCGTAGACGGCCGTGCCGATGATCCCGGCCTCTTCGTCGCCCCAGTAGCTTCCGGGGATGGGCTCGCCCGCAGGCACACAATGCAGCGCCAGGCCGTGGCGTGCGAGCAGGGCGGTGGGTGCGTCGAAGCCGATGTCGGCCAGGCGCAGGACGTCGGGAGTATTCATGGGCGTAGGGTGGGCTTGAGCCCACCGCTCCGGTGCCGCAAGGTGGGCTGAAGCCCACCCTGCGGGCTAGGGTGTGCTGGCGGCCTTGCCGTCGGGCAGGGCGACGGAAAGCTCCAGCACCTCATGGCCGCTGTCGCGCTCGACGTTGATGTTGATCGCGTCGATGTCGACGTGAACGTACTTCTTGATCACCTCGAGCAGCTCGTTGCGCATCAGCGGCAGGTAGTCCGGCGCGCCGCGGGTGGAGCGCTCCTGCGCCACGATGATGCGCAGGCGTTCCTTGGCGACCGAGGCGGTGGGTTCCGGCTTGCGCTTCAGGAAATCGAGAATACCCATCACCGTCAACCTCCGAAGACGCGCTGGAGAAAGCCCTTCTTGGCCACTTCCGTGAAACGCAACGGACGCTCCTCGCCAAGGATGCGCGCCACGGTGTCGCGATAGGCATGGCCGGCGTTGGAATTCTCGTCCAGGATCACCGGCACGCCGGCGTTGGAGGCGGCCAGCACGTTCTCCGATTCGGGGATCACGCCGACCACGAGGATGCCCAGGATTTCCTCGACGTCCTTGACGCTGAGCATCTCGCCCAGCGCCACGCGCGCGGGGTTGTAGCGGGTCAGCAGCAGGTGCTGGGTGATCGGGCCCTCGTCGCGTTCGGCGCGGCGGGTCTTGCTTGCGAGCAGGCCCAGGATGCGATCCGAGTCGCGCACCGAAGAGACTTCGGGGTTGACCACCACCACAGCGTGGTCGGCGAAATACATCGCCAGGTGCGCGCCTTTCTCGATGCCGGCGGGCGAATCGCACACGATGTAGTCAAAGCCGTCCTTGGAAAGGTCGTCGAGCACTTTCTCGACACCTTCCTGGGTCAGCGCGTCCTTGTCGCGGGTCTGGCTGGCGGCCAGCACGAACAGGTTTTCGTGGCGCTTGTCCTTGATCAGCGCCTGCTTGATCGTGGCCTCGCCGTGCACGACGTTGACGAAGTCGTACACCACGCGCCGCTCGCAGCCCATGATCAGGTCCAGGTTGCGCAACCCGACGTCGAAGTCGATCACCGCAACCTTCTTGCCGGCCATCGCCAGCCCGGTGGCCAGCGAGGCGCTCGTGGTGGTCTTGCCGACGCCGCCTTTGCCAGACGTGACGACGATAATCTCAGCGCTCAAGGGCTCTTCTCCGGAATGCTTGGGTGGGAATCGCGCCGGTCACAGCCGGGCGATCATCAATTTTTCACCATCGAGCCAGCATTGCACAGCCTGGCCTTCGAGGTCCTTGGGGATCTGTTCAAACACGCGGTAATGGCCGGCGATGGCCACCAGTTCGGCACGGAAATCGGAAACGAAGATGCGCGCCTTTTCGTCGCCCTGCGCTCCGGCCATCGCGCGCCCGCGCAGGCTTCCGTAAACGTGGATGGACCCGTCGGCGATCACCTCCGCGCCGTTGGCGATCGCGCCGGTGAGCACCAGGTCGCGGTCGCGCGCGTAAACCTGCTGGCCCGAGCGGACGGTGCCGTCGTGGTGTTGCGCGCCCAGTGCCGGTCCCGCGGGGGGCGCGGCGTGGATCGGTTCGCGCACCGGTTCGGCACGCGGCGCGGGGGCGGCCGCCGGCGCCGGAGCGGGCGGCGCAACACTGCCGCCATCGGCCGGCTCGTACGCGGCGCGGAACTTGGCGATCAGCGGCAGGCCCATGCGTTGGGCCAGCGCCTCGGTGGCGCTGGTGCCGTAGGCCAGTCCGACGGGCAGCATCCCGGCGCTGCGCACCGCCTCGAGCAGCGCATCGACGGTGCCGTCGTCGGGCAGGTCGAGCAGATGAGAAAGATCGAGCACCACGGCGGCGCGGGAGAACAATTGCGGCGCCGAGCGCACGCGGCGTTCGAGTTCTTCGCAGAGTGCAGCGGCATCCACGCGCCGCACGCGCACGCAGGCGATGCCGACCTGGCCGAAGCGCAGGTCGCAACTTTCAGTCGTATCCATCTTTACGGTCACGGGTGCCGCTCTCCGGCAAGGCGGCGCGGCTGGGAGGGGAGGGAAGAGTGGGGAGGCGGCAACTGGCGCTCGGCGAGCCAGGGTTCGTCCGGCAGGCCGCCGTTCTCGAGCCAGGTCTCGCGCACGTAGGCGTAGCTGGGCAGGTCCTTGGCCAGCAGGCTGACCTGCGGACCGGATTCGCCCATGCGCTGCTGGCCGACTTCCTGGAAGCCATAAGTGCCGTGGAACAACACGACCACGTCGTCGCGTGGCTCCAGGAACACCTCGCAGGTCAGCAGCGGCACGCGCACCTCGGCGTAGCTGGTGACGTCGCAATAGAGGATGCGGCCCAGGCCGTGGCGGCGGTACGCGTTGCCGATCACGATGCGGTCGATGTAGACGAAGGACTCGTAATGATCTGAAAACCAGCGGTAGTTGGGGCTGTCGTAGCTGCTGCCGTCGCGCAGGGCCATCAGGAAGCCGGCCAGCTGGCCGTCGATCTCGGCGACGCGGAAATATTCGGCACGCTCGAAGAAGTAGCGCAGCTGCGCGGCGTCCAGGGCGAGGATGGAGCGGCCGGCGGCGTTGTTGAGCGCCAGCACGGCATCCAGATCGTGCTCGCGCACGTCGCGGATGGCTAAGGCCATTCGTTGCTCCGCAGATGAACAGTCAGATCGGTGGGCCGCCGAGGGCGTCCCGCAAGGGCGCATTATGGCATGCGGGGGCGGGGCGCACACCCTGCGCGCGGCTGTAAAACCTTTGTAAAACGCGAGCCTGCGTGACCGGTGGCAGGGTGACTTTCCGCGCATTGCGCCGGGCTGGCGTGGGCCTATGATGCCGGTATGTCCTGGACCAATTTCAACCATATCCGGCTGCTGCGGCTGACCGGGCTGTTCACCTACCTCTGCGTGGCGCTGCCGCTGCTGCCCGGCAGCTGGAGCCTGGCCCAGGTCAATGCGTGGTGGAGCAATCCGAACATCTCCGGCTGGATCCTTTCCTACCTGGTGTTCGGACTCACCTACCTTCTGCTGACCGGCCGCTCGGGCATGAGCCGGCAGAGCGGTCGCGCGCAGGTGCTCAAGCTGTTCGGCCTGGTGGTGCTGACCGGTTCAGCGGTAGCGATGGGCTGGTTCAGCCAGAGCGGCTTGTCGGCGATGCTGATGCTCGTGATCGCGGTGGTCTTGCCCTGGCAGCTGCCGGTGGTGGCGGGGCTGGTATGGATGCTGGCGCAGAACCTGATGCTGATTCCGATCATCGCCAGCTACATGGGCTGGACGATCGTCACCGCGTTCCTGCAGGTATGCATGTACCTGGGCATCTCTGCGCTGGCGTTCTTCACCTCGATGGTGGCGAGTCAGCAGACCGAGGCGCGCGAGGCACAGCGGCGGCTCAACTCCGAACTGCGCGCCACCCGCGCGCTGCTAGCCGAATCGACCCGCATCGCCGAACGCATGCGCATCGCGCGCGAACTGCACGACCTGATCGGCCACCACCTGACCGCCCTCAGCCTCAACCTGGAAGTGGCCAGCCATCTGGCCAACGACGCCTCGGCCGAGCACGTGCGCAAGGCGCAGGCGACCGCGCGGCATCTGCTGTCGGATGTGCGCGAGGCAGTCAGCGAGCTCCGCCAGGACGACGCCATCGACCTGACCCAGGCGCTGCGTAGCCTGATTGAGGGCGTGCCCGGGCTGTCCGTGCACGTGGACACGCCGCCGCGTTTCAGCGTGGAGGATCCGCGTCGCGCACAGGTGCTGCTGCGCTGCGCGCAGGAGATCATCACCAACTGCGCCAAGCATGCGGGCGCGCGCCAGCTCTGGCTGACGTTCGCCTATGCCGATGCCAACCAGATCGGGTTGCACGCGCGCGACGATGGCCGCGGGTCGGCGCACTTCAAGCCTGGTAACGGCCTTTCCGGCATGCGCGAGCGGCTGGCCGAGTTCGGCGGCAGCGTGGCGGTCGATACCGCCGTCAGCGAGGGATTCGCGCTGACCGTGCGGCTGCCGCTGGGCGAGGCGCTGGAACTGGCCCATTCGCCCTCCCGGCTCGAACCGCCGGCGTTGAGCATGTCATGACGCCGGGCTGGCGTGTCCCATGCCAGAATGACGGGCAGCGCCCGGCGCCACGGTCGCGCGGAAAGCGCACCATCACCGCACTATCGAGGAACCGCGATGATTTCCGTCTGTCTCGTCGATGACCAGAACCTGGTGCGCCAGGGCGTCCGTTCGCTGCTGGACCTGGCCGAAGACATCCGTGTGGTCGCCGAGTGCGTCGACGGCGCGCAGGCCGTGGCCGACATTCCGAGGATCAAGCCCGATGTCGTGCTGCTGGATCTGCGCATGCCCAACATGAGCGGGCTGGAAGTGCTGCAGGCGCTCTCGGCGCGCGGCGAGCTTCCGCCGACCATCATCCTGACCACCTTCGACGACGACCAGTTGGTGCTGCAAGGCCTGAAGGCCGGCGCGCGCGGCTACCTGCTGAAGGATGTCTCGCTCGAGCAGTTGGTCGAGGCGGTGCGCACTGTCGCGGCCGGCGGCTCGCTGGTCGCGCCGATGGTCACCCAGCGCCTGCTGGCCGGGGTGGGGCGCATGCAGAACCAGTTCACCAGCCTGGAGCAACCGGACCCGCTGACCGAGCGTGAGACGGAAATCCTGCGCCTGCTGTCGGGTGGCTACTCCAACAAGGAGATCGCCAACTCGCTGAAGGTCGCCGAGGGGACGGTGAAAAACCACGTCTCGAACATTCTTTCCAAGCTCGGCGTGCGCGACCGCACCCGTGCAGTGTTGAAGGCGCTGGAGCTGGGGATCGTCTGATTCATCAGGCTGCGCCGAGCGTGCAGGCGCAGCCCGCGTTGGGAGTCGGGCGCGACGGGCCGGCGCTGCACTGGACTGGCCCCGGGTCCTTTGCGTTCGTCCCGGGAAAGCGATCCTGCGAGCCGCCGGCAGCCCGCCCCAGGCCGTTTTCACGGCGCCCAGACAGGCCCCTGCGCGCCCGATGGCGTTCCAGCCCGCGAGCAAGTACCATCCCAAGCTTCGGTATTTCGCCGACCCTCGCCGTGCCTTCCTCCGGGGTCAAACCCGTGGTGCGGATCCGACGGGAACCTTATAGCGCTGCGCGGAAAACGCTCGGAGAACCCAGGTAATGATGCGTGTTCTTGAATTCATTGTGGCCCTGATCATCGTCGCCGTGGTCGGTGTCGTGGTAGGCGTGATCATGCCCGGCAGCGGCCATGTGGAACGATCGCTCGTCTTCGGCAAGGACATGCGCCAGGTCTACGACGTCCTCAACAACTTCCGCCGCTTCGAGGACTACTCCTCGCTGCGCCAGGAGGACCCGAAGATCCAGTTCAAGCTTTCCGGCAAGGCCTATGGCCCCGGCGCGGAAATCAGCTGGACCAGTGACAACGACCGCATCAGCGACGGCAAGCTGACCATCGCCAGCGCCGACCCCGATTTCTACAAGGTCGACAACACCGTCAACGAAGCCAAGGTCGTCTGGAACCTGGACAACGACTGGCGCGGGCAGGACAAGCACTTCACGCTGGACCTGGAGCGCCAGGGCAGCCGCCATCAGCTGACCAAGGTCACCTGGTCCTACGACGTGGCCTACGGCTTCAACCTGGTCAACCGCTACTCGAACCTGTACATCCATGGCGATCCGGATTCGTTGATCCAGACCAGCCTGGGCAACCTGCAGAACGTGCTGGCGGCGGTGCCGAACATCGACTACGGCAACCTGGTCCCGTACATCCGCCCGACCCAGCCGACCCCGATGTTGGTGGTTTCCAGCTCGATCCCGCGCAGCGGCGGCCTTGCCGCGCTGGACGATGCCACCGCCACCGCCGTCAAGCAGATCCAGGACGCTGCCAAGAAGCTGGGCGTCAACGTGGTCGGCCCGCGCGTCATCTTCACCACCAACTTCGGCGACCAGAACTACACCTTCGATGTCGGCATGCCGATCGACGCCACCAGCCTGACCGTGGCTGGCCAGAGCCAGGAGCTGACCGCACCGCAGCCGCCCAAGCTCGGCGACGAAGAGGCGCCGGCAGAGGCTTCCAGCGCGCCGGCGAGTGCCAGCAGCGCCGCTGGCGCCAAGCCGGCCGGTCCGCAGCCGGGCGACCATGACCGCTTCGGTCGCCTGATCGTGGACAACAACGTGCGCGCCACGCTGGCCTTCGGCGGCCCCGCCCTGGTGGGCGTGTGGAACGGCACCGCCGCCGGCGTGCCGCAGACCCGCGAAATGCTCAAGGCCTACGCGCAGACCCACGGCTACAAGTTCGACGAAGTGACCAACCGCCTGTACGACATCGAAGTGCAGCCGGAGGCCAAGGACAAGGGCGGCAACATCACCACCTACGCCAAGTACGACGTCTACCTGCCGCTGCTGGGCGACGATGTGCCGGAGCAGACCCCCGAGCAGGCCGCTGGCATTCCGCAGCCGACCCTGGAGCCGGCGCCGGCCACCAGCGCTTCGGCGCCCGCCGCCAGCGCTTCGGCGCCTGCCTCGTCCGGCACTGCCACCGCTCCGGCCGAGGCCGCCAGCGCAGGCCAGTAAGCCCACGCGGTTCGTCCCCCGAAATCCTGCCCGCCTTGCGCGGGCAGGATTTTTTTTGTCCGCGAAGACGGCGCTTGGGCCACGCGCCTCCGTAGGTCGATGCGCGGCGCGTGGCGGCGCATCGCCAGGGCCTCGGCGGGCATGGGTCAGTAGCCGCGTCAACCTGCCGAACCGCGCGGCAGGACACAACGCTCCCGCATGCCGCATGGCAGCCTGCCTCACGCAGGGGAAGCAGCGCCGCCTGGAGGCGGCCATTCGGGAGGGAGTGAACGCATGTCGCATCACCATCACGTGGCCCACAAGGGACGCGCAGGGTCTGTCGTGCCGCGCACGGGCCTGGCCGTCCTCGCACTGGGATTGTGTCTGCCCGCGCTGGGCCAGCAGGCGCCCCAGGGCGACGCGAAGGACAAGGGAAAGATCACCGAACTGGACAGCGTGCAGGTGATCGGATCTCGCGCCAGGGACCGCACGGCTGCCGAGGCGGTCGCGCCGGTCGACGTCATCAGCGCCGAACAGCTGCAGAACGCCGGCGTGGTGGAAGTGGGACAAGCGCTGCAGATGCTCGAGCCGAGCTTCAACTTCTCGCGCACATTCGTCAGCGATGGCACCGACATCCTGCGTCCGGCCACGCTGCGCGGCCTCGGTCCGGACCAGGTGCTCGTGCTGGTCAACGGCAAGCGCCGCCACCAGCAGGCGCTGGTGAACGTGCAGCAGACCGTCGGCCGTGGCTCGGCCGGCACCGACATCAACGCCATTCCGATCTCGGCGATCGAGCGCATCGAGGTGCTGCGCGACGGTGCGGCGGCACAGTACGGCTCCGACGCGATCTCCGGGGTGATCAACATCGTGCTGAAAAAGCAGACCGGCCAGACCAACGTCTCGCTCGAAAGCGGCCAGACCTACAAGGGCGACGGCCTGATGCGCCAGGGCAGCGTCAACACGGGGTTCAAGCTCGGCAGGGACGGATACCTCGACCTCACGCTCGAATACCGCAAGCGCGACGCCACCAACCGCGCCGGGCTGGACACGCTGCGCGTAGATCCGCCGCGCGTCACCCAGCGCCTGGGCGATGCCGACGCCAAGGATGCCTACTTCTGGCTCAACGGCGGCCTGCCGGTGGCGGGTGGCGAGCTGTACTGGTTCGGCGGCGTGTCCAAGCGCGACGGCAGCTCGTACGGCTTCTTCCGCCCGGCCGGCGACAACCGCACGGTGCCGGCGCTCTATCCGGACGGCTTCCTGCCCAACATCGTCACCACGGTCAAGGACGCCTCGCTGGCCGTAGGATTTCGTCATCCGCTCGGCGACTGGGACATGGACGTGTCGGTCAACCGCGGACGCAACCATTTCGGCTTCCACGAGGCCGACTCGGTCAATGTGAGCTGGTGGTACGAACCGGCGCCGGACGGCGGCATCTACGCGCAATCGCCGACCGAGGCCGACACCGGCAAGCTCAAGCTTACCGAGACCACCTTCAACCTGGACCTGCGCGGCCCGGTCGACTGGGGCGTGGGCGCCAATCCACTGGACCTGGCCACGGGCGTGGAGTGGCGCAAGGACGAGTACGCGATCACCCCGGGCGATCCGGTGACCTACACCTACGGGCGGACCAACGACCGCGGCATTCCGATCTTCGGCCAGACCGGCGAGATCGCGCAGCCGGGCATGCAAGGCTTCCCCGGCTTCTCGCCCACCGAGGCGGTAAATGATGGCCGCCACAACTGGGCCTTCTACCTCGACGCCGAATCGCAGCTCACCGACCGCCTGCTGCTCGGCGCGGCGGCGCGCTACGAGAAATACTCGGACTTCGGCAGCACCACCACCGGCAAGTTCTCGGCGCGCTTCGACGCAACCGACAGTTTCGCCGTGCGCGGCACGCTGGCCACCGGCTTCCGCGCCCCGGGCGTGCAGCAGATGTTCTACAGCCAGCGTTCGACGAACCTCGATCCGAGCGGCGTACTGGTGGACACGCTGACCGCGCGCCAGGACAGCCCGGTCACGCGCGCCTTCGGCATCCAGCCGCTGAAGCAGGAGACCTCGCGCAGCGGCACGCTGGGCATCGTCTACAAGCCGATGGGCGACTTCACGCTGACCGCCGACGTCTACCGCATCGACATCGACGACCGCATCATCTTCTCCAGCAACATCGTGCCCGAGACGGTCGGTACCGACGGGCTGGCGTGCGCGCCGGGCAACGCCAACTGCCCGATCCGCGCGATCCTCGATCCGCTGGGCGTGGGCCAGGTGCTGTTCTTCACCAACGCGATCGACACCCGCACCGAGGGCGCCGACGTGGTGGCACAGAAGGGTTACGCCTTCGATGGCGGCAGCAACCTCGATCTCACCGCGTTGCTCAGCTACAACCGCACGGAGGTGACCGGGCGCAAGTCGCAGTCGGCCATCCTGCCGCCGGAGAAATTGTTCGACGACACCCAGGTCACCCTGGTCGAGCAAGGCCAGCCGCGCGTGCACCACATCCTGCAGGGCGTGTATCGCACCGGCGCCTGGGACTTCACGCTGCGCGGCAACTATTTCGGTCCGGTCAGCGGGCAGGGCTTCACGCCCGGCATCAAGCAGACCTGGGGCGGCAAGTGGCTGGCCGACGTGGCGCTGGGCTACCGCTTCTCCGACGCGGCCAAGCTCACAGTGGGCGCCGACAACGTGTTCGACACCTACCCGGACAAGTGGGATCCAGACACGGGCGCGCCGTTCCCGCAGCTGGGCTTTACCTATGGCTGGGAAACCATGCCCTTTGGCATGAACGGCGGGTTCTACTACGCGCGGCTGGATTTCCGGTTCTAGGCGAAGACATTCCCGCCCGTCCTGGGCGCCTTCCCCCGTTCGCGGGGGAAGGCGCCGGGAGGGATCGACCTGCCGCAGCTGCGTACCGTGCGCTAGAGTGACGGGCCAGTCCAGGCCCCGCACCGCATGATCGAAGCCGACCGACTTACCCGCTGCTATGGCCGCCTCATCGCGGTGGACGCGCTGTCCATCCGTGCCGAGCCGGGTCAGGTGCTGGGGCTGCTCGGTCCCAATGGCGCCGGCAAGTCCACCGCCATGCGCATGATCGCCGGCTTCCTGACGCCCACCGCCGGCACCGCGCGCGTGTGCGGCCACGACGTGCAGCGCGAACCGCTCAAGGCCAAGCGCGCGCTCGGCTACCTGCCCGAGGGTGCCCCGAGCTACGGCGAGATGACAGTGCGCGAGTTCCTGACCTTCATCCTGCGCGTGCGTGCGCTGCGGGCCGAAGCAGGCTTCCGCCGCTTCGACGAAGTGGTCACGCACCTGCAGCTGGAGGACGTGCTCGAGCAGTGCATCGACACGCTATCCAAGGGCCTGCGCCGGCGCGTGGGCCTGGCGCAGGCGATCCTGCACGACCCGCCGGTGCTGATGCTCGACGAACCCACCGACGGCCTGGACCCGAACCAGAAGCACGCCGTGCGTCGCCTGATCGACTCGATGGCGCGGGAACGCACCATCCTGATCTCCACCCACCTGCTGGAAGAGGTCCACGCGCTGTGCAACCGGGTGGTGATCATCGCCCGCGGCAAGCTGCTGGCCGACGCCACGCCGGCGGAACTGGAAGCGCGCTCGCGCTACCACGGCGCGGTGTCCTTCAGCGCGCCCGGCAGCGGCGTGTCCCAGGAGATGCTCGGCCGCCTGCCGCAGGTGGCGGCGATCGAGGTCGATCCGCTGGACGGGCGCATCACCGTGTTCCCCAAGCCCGGCGCGCGCATCCTGGAACCGGTCGAGGACCTGCTGCGCCAGCAGGGCCTGGAGGTGTCGGAAATCCAGCTCGAGCGCGGCCGGCTGGACGAAGTGTTCCGCCAGATCACGATGGGGGAGGACGCCTGATGCACCCCGTCGCCGCGATCATGCGCCGCGAACTGCGCAGCTATTTCGTCACGCCGGTGGCGTACGTGTTCCTGGTGATTTTCCTGGTGCTGGCCGGGCTGCTCACCTTCTACGCCGGCGACTTCTACGAGCGCGGGCTGGCCGACCTGCAGCCGTTCTTCGTGATCCACCCGTGGCTGTACCTGATCCTGGCGCCGGCGCTGTCGATGCGCATGTGGGCGGAGGAGTCCAAGGCCGGCACGCTGGAACTGCTGCTCACGCTGCCGGTGACGCTGGTGCAGGCGATGCTGGGCAAGTTCCTCGCCGCCTGGCTGTTCCTCGGGCTGGCGCTTTTGCTGACCTTTCCGATCTGGGTCACCGTCAACTACCTGGGCGATCCGGACAACGGCGTGATCTTCGCCGGTTACCTGGGCAGTTGGCTGATGGCCGGCGGGTTCCTGGCGATCGGCGCCTGCCTCTCCACGCTCACGCGCAGCCAGGTGGTGGCCTTCATCCTCACCGCGCTGGTGTGCGTGCTGCTGATCCTGGTCGGGCAGCCGCAGGTGCTGGATTTCTTCCAGGGCGCGCTTCCGCGCAAGCTGGTCAATGGCGTGGCGCACCTGTCGATGCTGCGGCATTTCGAAGCAATCGCGCGCGGCGTGCTCGATGTGCGCGACCTGATGTATTTCCTGCTCACCATCCTCGCCTGGCTTACCGCCGGCGTGCTGGTGCTCGACCTGAAGCGGAACCGCTGACATGCGCCGCCTGCACATCGGTCGCCGCACCTGGCTGGTCACCGCGCTGGTCGCGCTGACCCTGGCTTTCATCGGCATTACCCTGGCCAGCAGCCGGTGGCTGCAGACGGCGCGCGTCGACCTGACCGCCGACCACCTCTACACGCTCACGCCCGGCACGCAGCACATCATCGACGACCTGCACCGGCCGCTGAAGCTCACGCTGTATTTCTCCGAACACGCCACCCGCGACCTGCCGCAGCTGCGCAGTTACGAACAACGCGTGCGCGAGATGCTGCAGGAGATGGTCGCCCGCTCGCGCGGCCGCGTCCGGCTGGCGGTGATCGACCCGGTACCGTACTCGGACGACGAGGCCAGCGCCGAGGGCGGCGGCCTGACGCCGATCAACGGCGGCAGCAACGGCGAGCGGGTGTTCTTCGGCCTGGTCGGCAACACCGTGCCGGGCAGCGAGGGCGAAGGCGAGGATCGCAACCTGTCGATCCCGTTCTTCGACCCGGCACGGGAGACCTTCCTCGAGTACGACATCGCCAAGCTGCTCTACGAACTGGACCAGCCCAGCAAACCCCATATCGGGCTGATCAGCTCGCTGCCGCTGGCGGGCAATCCGGCGATCGGCGAGCCGCCGTGGGCGGTCGTGCAGCAGCTGGAGCAACTGTTCGATGTCAGGACGCTCGACGCCGACACGCTCAACCGCGTGGGCGACGACATCCAGGTGCTGCTGCTGGTGCATCCGAAGCGGTTGCCGGACGCCGCGGTCTATGCGCTGGACCAGTACGTGTTGCGTGGCGGGCACCTGGTGGTGTTCGTCGATCCGGATGCCGAGCTGGACACCACGCCCTACGTAGACAGCAACGGCATGACCGACGACCACAACTCCGACCTGCCGCGGCTGTTTGCGGCGTGGGGTGTGGCCTTCAATGCGAGTTCGGTGGTACTGGATCGCTCGCGAGCGCTGCAGATCGAGCTGGCCGGCACCAACCTCAACCATCCGGCGATGCTTGGCCTGGGTCCGCAGGAGCTCAACCACAACGACGTGGTGACCGCCAGCCTGCAGCGCATCAACGTCTCCACCGCCGGCAGCTTCGACCTCGCGCCCGACGCGCAGACGCGCCTGCTGCCCTTGATCCAGAGCAGCGCCGAGGCCGAGAAGGTGCCCTCGCAGCGCGTGCTGGAGGCGGTCAGCGACCCGACCTCGCTGCTGCAGGGTTACCAGCCGGACAACCAGCATTACGTGATCGCGGCGCGCCTGCGCGGCACCTTCCACAGCGCCTTCCCGCAGCGTGCCGGTACCCCGGGACACCTGGCCGAATCCAAACCCGATTCCGAAGTCGTGCTGGTCGCCGACACCGACATCCTCAGCGACCGGCTGTGGGTCGAGATGCAGAACTTCCTGGGCCAGCCGATGCTGTCGGCCTTCGCCAACAACGGCGATTTCGCCACCAACCTGGCCGACAACCTGAGCGGCTCCTCGGCACTGCTTTCCATCCGCGGGCGCTCGGCCTCGCAGCGGCCCTTCACCCGCGTGCGGGCGCTGCAGGCGGCGGCGGACCAGAAGTTCCTCGTGAAGAAGCAGGAGCTGGAACGGGAGCTGGCCGAGACGCGGCAGCGGCTGGACGAGCTGCAACCGGTCAAGGGCGGGCGGTCTGGTGGGGCCAGTGCGCAGCAGAAAAGCGAGATCGAGCAGTTCCAGCAGCGGCGGCTGGCGATCAACAAGGAGCTGCGTGACGTGCAGCACCAGCTCAATGCCGAGATCGATGCGCTCGGGTTGCGGTTGAAGGTGATCAACATCGTGCTGGTGCCGGCGCTGGTGACCCTGATCGGGCTGCTGTACGGCTGGCGACGTGTGCGCCAGAGCCGGTCGCGGCCGGGCTAGAGGCTTTAGATACTCGTCGGAGCGGGTTCTTTCAATTGCCCGTCGGCTCGGAGCAAGAGCTTTCGGACACCTGTCGGCGCCCGAGTACTTCTTTGCTTGCCCAAAGAGAAGTCACCAAGAGAAAGGGCACCCCGAATGGCGCGCCCTACGGGCCTTCGGACCTCCGGGTGCGCGTGCGGGCGGCGGGGCTTTTCGGCGGGACTCCTGTCCGACGAAAAACCGGCCGGCGTCCTGCCGGCCACCGTTCGGGCTGATCCGCCACCCATCCGCCGCGCCATAGGGGACCCGAAAAAGCAGCGCGCTTTCTGCGCGCACTTCTCAGTAGAACCAAAGCGCAGAGCCATAGTGCAGGTGAGGTTGCTCGCTCGTGCGAAAAGCAAGTCGCATGGGGCAAACGCCCTCTCCCCTCCGGGGAGGGGGTTGGGGTGAGCGGCCTGGGGCTCGCCGGGAACTCCGTCCCTGAGCTCTGACCGCCGCCAAAGCGGCAATCTGCCGCAAGCGCCCCGGCATCGTGCCGCGGGGACTATCCTTGCAGGCTGGTGGTCGTGCGGGCCGGTGATGGCGCTGTTGCTCAAATGGATCGTGCCGTGGGAGTTCTCGTGGGTGTTCCTCGCGAGCTTCCTCGTGGCCGCAGTACTGTACTGGCGGGGTTCCCGCGCGCTCGGCGTGAGCCTGGGGCGGCGCCTGTCGTTCTGGAGCGGCATGGCGATCATCTACCTGTCGCTGCACACCTACCTCGACTACTACGCGGAGCACGAGTTCTTCATGCACCGCATCCAGCAGGTGCTGCTGCACCACCTGGCGCCTTTGCTGGTGGTGGCGTCCTACCCGGTATCGGTAATGCGGGCAGGCCTGCCGCTGGAGTGGCGTACGCGGTTGCTGCGGCCGGTGCAGCGATCGGCGCCGTGGCGGGCGGCGAGCGCCGTGCTGTTCAATCCGGCGCTGGCGACGTTCCTGTTCATCGCCTTCATCCTGGTCTGGCTGATCCCGTCGATGCAGACGCTGGCGATGCTGGACTGGCGCATCTACCGCTTCATGAACTGGACGATGCTCGGCAGCGGATTCATCTACTGGTCGCTGGTGCTGGATCACCGGCCGCGTCCGCCGGGACGGATGATCCCGGGCCTGCGCGTGCTGTCCCCGGCCATTACCATGACGCCGCAGATACTGGCCGGCGCGATCGTCACTTTTTCCAAGACCGACCTGTATCCGATCTTCGAGATCTGCGGGCGCGCGTTCACCTTCAACGTGCTGACGGGGCAACTGGTCGGAGGCGTGATCACCTGGGTGCCGGCAGCGATGATCGAGTCGATCGGCGCGTTGCTGGCGCTGCGCCAGTGGCTGGCACTGTCGGGGCGCGGCCGGATCCGCCGCGAGCATCGCGTGCCCGCGCGGCCGGTCGCGCGCGATACGCAACGCGCATCGTAGGGCGGGTTTCAGCCCGCCGGCTTCTGCCGCGAACGCGGCGAGTGGGCGAAAGCCCACCCCACGTGGGTTTACAGCGCGTTAGCCGGTTTGGCGAGAAAGTCGGTGGCCAGCGTGCTGCCGTCGGCGAAATGCAGCGTGAGCCGCAACGTCTGGCCCGGCTGCACCACTTTGGCCGCGTCCATCAGCATGAAGTGGTAGCCACCCGGCGCCAAGGCGACCTGGCCGTGCGCGGGCACGATCAGGCGATCGACCATGCGCATGCGGCCCATGCCGGTGTCGGTGGAGCTCTCGTGCAACATCACGCTGCCGTAGGCGGCGCTGCTCGCGCCATCGAGCACGACGGGCTGGTCGCCGTCGTTGCGCAGGGTCACGTAGCCGCCGGCCGGCAGGCTGGCGGGCATCACGCGGATCCAGGCGTCTCCAGCATGCACATGGTCGGCCTGGCCCGCGTGGGCGGCGCCGGCGCCGAGCAGTCCGGCGAGCAGCAGGGGCAGCGAGCGCAAGGTCATTTTCCGGCTTCCAGCAACAGGTAGAGATCGTGGACGAGGTCGTCCTGCGACGCGGCGGGCGTGGCGAGCAGGCGCGCCTGGCCCTGGCGGTCGAACAGATAGATCGCCGAGCTGTGGCTGACCTCGTACTGGCCGTTGGCTTGCGCCGGCTCGCGAGTGAACGCGGAGCGGTAGCGCTTGCTCAGCGCCTCCAGCGCGCGCGGCGCGCCGGTCAGGCCGACAGCCCGCTTGTCGAAGGCATTGACGTAGGCATGCATGATCGCGGGCGTGTCGCGTGCCGGATCGACGCTGACGAACAGGATGCGCGCGCCGTCCGCCTTTGGACCGACCCTCTGCAACACCGCGTGCAGGTGCGCCAGCGTGAGCGGGCAAACGTCCGGGCAGTGCGTGTAGCCAAAGTACAGCAGCACCACCTTGCCGCGGTAGTCCTCGGCGGTCACCGGCTTGCCGTTGTCGTCGGTGAGCTGGAAGGCGAGGTCGGGCATGTGGCCGCTGATGTCGGTCAGCCGCCAGGGCAGGGCCTCCTCGCGGTGGCAGGCGGTCAGCAGTACGACGCCGAGCAGCAGGACGAGGCGGGCCAGGCGCGAGGGCTTCATGCAAGAATCCGGGCGATGCATCCCGCCAGCATACGCCACGCGGCGATGCGGACGCCCGCAACGAGGAGCTTATGCGACAACCTGTCCCTCCCACGACGCGCGCGCTGCCCTGGCTGGTAGGCGCAGCGGGTGCCAGCGCGGTGCTGCTTGGCGCGTTCGGCGCGCACGCGCTGCGCGGCGTGCTCGATGCCGGCGGCCGCGAGGTGTGGCACACCGCCTCGCAGTACCACTTCTGGCACGCGCTGGCGTTGGCGATCACCTGCCAGGCGCCGCCGGGCAGGCCACGGCGCTGCGCGCTGGCGGCATTCGCGATGGGCATCGTGCTGTTCTGCGGCAGCCTCTATGCACTGGCGTTGGGTGCGCCGCGGTGGTGCGGGGCGATCACGCCGTTGGGCGGACTCGCCTTCATCGTCGGCTGGATCGCGCTGGGCCTGGCCTTTCACCGCACGGACAAGATCGCGTCATAGCCTCGTCATGCCCGCGCGCGAAGCTGCGGGCATGCGCCGATACATCTCCCTCAAGGAGTCGTTGCGTCGACTCGACGGTCGGGCAGGGTTTGCCGCTACCTTCCTGGCGGCGGCGACGCTGACCGGCGTGATCATGCCGCCATCGCCCGCGGCGCCGCCGAAACAACTGGTGCGCTGGACGGACGAAGGCCACGACTGGCTGCTGGTGGCCGACCGCCAGCACGATCGAATCCAGGCCTACGACGCGCGCGATGGACGTCCGCTTGGGACGCTGGACCGGCGCTCCGGTCTTGCCGATGTCGACCGGCTGGTGCTCGAAGGGCGCTGGCTGGTCGTGCTGGGGAATGACGGGCCGACGAGGGTGCGGTTGCCGGGATTGCGGCCGCAGCCCCTGGCGCAGGCATCGCGCTGAAACTCGCGGTAGGAACGCCCCTGGGCTCGACCGTGATGCTCGCGGTCGAGCCCAGGCGCTCTCCAAAGCCGGTATTCAACGGCTATCCGCGTCCGGCTCGTCGTCCACTACCGGCTTGCTGGTCCCGGCCTTCAACCGCCCCGACTTGCGCAGCGCCTCGCGCAGCACATATTCGATCTGCGCGTTGACGCTGCGCAGCTCGTCGTCGGACCAGCGCTGCATGGCTTCGAGCACGCTGGCGCTGATCCTCAGCGGATAGGCCTTTTTCTCGGCGGGCATCGACTCAGTCGCGCTTGCGCCGCGCGGCGACGGCCACGGCAATGATCAGGATCACGACGATGACGGGAATGGCGTAGCTCATCACGTTGTCTCCTTCAGCCGTAGAGGGTGCCGGTGTTGACCACCGCCTGCGTGCCGCGCTCGCCGCACAGCACCACCAGCAGGTTGCTGACCATGGCCGCCTTGCGCTCTTCGTCCAGTTCGACCACGCCGCGGCGGCTCAACTGGTCGAGCGCCATTTCGACCATGCTCACCGCGCCTTCGACGATCCGCGTGCGTGCAGCGATGATCGCGCCGGCCTGCTGGCGCTGCAGCATGGCCTGGGCGATTTCCTGCGCATAGGCCAGGTGGCTGATGCGCGCCTCGATCACCTGCACGCCGGCCTGTTCCAGCCGCGCCTGGATCTCGTCGCGCAGGTGGTTGTTGATCACCTCGCCATGGCTGCGCAGCGACGGTTCGCCGTCATCGTGCGCGTCGTAGGGATAGCTCTGCGCCATCTGGCGCAGCGCCGATTCGCTCTGGATGTGCACGAAATTCTCGTAGTCCTCGACGCGAAACACGGCCTCTGCAGTGTCGACGACCTGCCACACGACCACCGCGGCGATCTCGATCGGATTGCCGTCGTTGTCGTTGACCTTGAGCTTCCCGCTTTCGAAATTGCGCACGCGCAGCGACAGCCGGCGCTTGGCATAGAACGGGTTGGTCCAGCGCAGGCCCTCCTCGCGCACGCTGCCGGCGTAGCGGCCGAACAGCTGCATCACCTGGGCCTCGTTGGGCGCGACCTGGAAAAACCCCTTGAGCAGGAACCCGGTAAACGCCAGCAGCAACATGCCCGGGACCACGTGCGGCGCCGGCTGCGCTCCATCGGTGCTCACCAGCAGCAGGACGCCAATGGCCGCCAGCACCAGGCAGACCCCGATGAAGGGGATGCCGGCGATCGAAAAACCCTTGCGTTCGTTCATGACGCTACCTCCCTTAGGTATGGGAAGTAGATATCAAAAACATATCACCATGCAAGTGTCGTCAGTGGCCGGTGCTGCCATCGCTCCCGGTGTTGCCTCCCGGGTGGCCGGCGGGCGCCGCCTGACCGCCGCCGGCCGGCAGGCTCAGGTCGGCTCCGGGCTCGGCCTGGCGGATGTGCAGGTTGCCGAACAGCTGGGTGGTGGCGGCGAAGTGCCAGGGGTCGCCGTCGCCGCTGGCCAGCGCCAGGTGCGTGCTGTCGAAATGCCGGAGCGCGGCGTCGAAGCTCTGCCAGCGGCCGTGCACCCAGGCTTGGACCCACTCGTGCGGAATGAACAGCTGCGAGGCGCCGGCAAAGCGGTCGGCGTACACCATGCCGGTCACCACCCGCGCCGGGATGCCCTGCGCGCGCGCCATCGCCGCCAGCAGCACCGCATATTCGGTGCAGTCGCCCGCGCGGCTGTTCACTACTTCCAGCGCGGAGGCATAGCCGACGTCCAGGCCGTGGCCGGTGATGTAACGGCTCACGAACTCCCGCAGCCGGCGCATGCGCTGCAGGTCGTCGTGCGCACCGCCCACCGCCTCCGCGGCCAGCCGGCGGATCGCCGGTGCGTCGGATTGCAGCCAGGCGTTGGGCTGGGTGTCGGTCGGCCGGGGCGGCGCCTGTCGGCCGACGTGGGAGTTGCCCACGTCCAGCATCCAGTCGGTACCGCCCAGTGGCGTGACCTGCTGTTCGTCGGTAGTGATGAAGGGCTGCCCGATGTTGCCGCTGATGCGGATGCGGTAGCGCATCGGCACCGCGCGCACATAGCCCGGCAACCAGCGCGGCGAATCGATCGTGGCCGCGCGCAGCATGTCCACCGGCTGGTTCGGGGCCAGCGCGCAGGCGCGGTCGCAGGCGAGCATTTCCAGCGGCTGGCCGAGCAGGCTCATCAAACCCTTGCGGGCAATCCCGCGGTCGTCGACCCACAGGTCCAGGGTCTGGCGTCCGTGCGCCAGCGAGAGGACCTGGCGCTGGTGGCTCAGGCGCATGGCGCCGCCTGGCAAGGTCACGGTTTCGTCGCCAAGCACATCCACCCGCACGTGGACGACCTGCTGGCTGGACGGATCGAACTCGTGCAGCTGGTAACTGGTGCCCGGCGTGCGTCCGGCGGCGAGGGTCGCGAGGCGTTGCCCCTCGGCGAGCAGGGCGTCGCCGGGCCAGTCCATCAGCATCGTGCGTGTCTGCCCACCCACCGTGGTGGTGACTCGATAGCGACCGGCAACGTCCGGCATGGCATCGACCGTGCTGTCCATCGAGGACATCCGCGTGCGCGCCGCGAAGCCGAGCGGCTCACCTTCCGGGCCCTCGACGCTCTGGCTCATGTTGCCCAGGTGCATGGGCTTGCCCGAGCGGCTCAGGTCCAGCGACAGCGTCTGCGTGGTGGTGAGGATGTCGCGCTGGCGCTCGCGGTCGATCTGCACATGCCCGACCTTGCGCCCGCCGAGCAGCACGGTCATCCAGTCGGTCTGGACCGGCACGGCCGCTTGCGCGGCACCCAAGATGCCCAGCCAGATCGCAGGCACCAAGCTGAGCAGGACGCGTCGCATGGTCAACCCCGGGGACGGATGACGAGCCCAGTGGAACGGTTGGCGGGGCCGGCGTCAATGCGCACTGCAGCGTAGCCCTACAATGCGCCCCATTCTTCCAGGGAGCTTTCCATGAAGCCTTTCGGCACGCCGCTTTCCGACCACGCCGTGCGCGTCCTGCTGCTCGGCTCGGGCGAGCTGGGCAAGGAGGTGGCGATCGAGCTGCAGCGTTTCGGCGTGGAGGTGATCGCGGTCGACCGCTACCCGGACGCACCGGCCATGCACGTGGCGCACCGCAGCCATGTGATCGACATGCTCGACGGCGCCGCGTTGCGCGCGCTGATAGCGCGCGAGAAGCCGGACCTGGTCGTGCCCGAGATCGAGGCCATCCACACGCCGACGCTGGTCGAACTGGAGAAAGAGGGGTTGCGCGTGATCCCGACCGCACGCGCCGCCTGGCTCACGATGGATCGCGAAGGCATCCGGCGCCTCGCCGCCGAGGAGCTGGGCGTGCCCACCTCGCCCTATCGCTTCTGCGACACGCAGGCGGAGTACCGCGCGGCAGCCGAGGCGATCGGCTACCCGTTCGTCATCAAGCCGGTGATGAGTTCCTCGGGCAAGGGACAAAGCACGGTGCGCGATGCCGGCGAGCTCGACGGGGCCTGGGACTATGCACAGTCCGGCGGGCGCGCGGGGCAGGGGCGCGTGATCGTCGAGGGTTTCGTCGACTTCGATTACGAGATCACCCTGCTCACCGTGCGCCACCGCGATGGCACCAGCTTCTGCCAGCCGATCGGCCACCGCCAGGAACACGGCGACTACCGCGAGTCGTGGCAGCCGCAGCCGATGAGCGAAGCGGCGCTGGCCGAGGCGCAGCGCCAGGCCGCGGCGATCACCCAGGCGCTGGGCGGTTGGGGCGTGTTCGGCATGGAGTTCTTCGTCCGGGGCGACAGCGTGATCTTCTCCGAGGTCAGCCCGCGTCCGCACGACACCGGACTGGTGACGCTGATGTCGCAGGAACTTTCGGAATTCGCGCTGCACGCGCGGGCGATCCTCGGCCTGCCGATCCCGGTGATCCGCCAGTGGGGGCCGTCGGCCTCGTGCGCGGTGCTGGTCGAGGGCGAAGGCCGTCATCCGCGCTACCACGGCGTGGCCGATGCGCTGGCCGAGCCCGACACGCAGTTGCGCATCTTCGGCAAGCCGGAGGTGAAGGGTCGCCGGCGGATGGCGGTGACGCTGGCGCGGGACGTCGATGTGGAGGCGGCGCGTGCCAAGGCGGTGCGGGCGGCGGGGTGCCTGAAGGTAGAGCTTTGAGAATCCGCATACTCGCCTGATGAAGCTCCCTCGCCCCTCAGGTGAGAGGGAGCTTGTCCGCGCGATGGGCTAGGCTCGCGGCTTCACCGGAGGGAGAGCAAATTATGGCATCGGACGGCTTCGCGCACTGGCTGATCGTGCTGGTCGAAACATTGGCGGCATTCTTCGTGCTGATGCTCGCGCTGGCGGTAATGCTCGTGCTGGCCGTATGGATTGCCGACCGCTACCAGACCGGCAACGCGGTGCTGCGCAACTTCCCGGTCATCGGGCATTTCCGCTACGGGTTCCTGCGCCTGGGCGAGTTCTTCCGCCAGTACCTGTTCGCCAGCGATCGCGAGGAGCTGCCGTTCAACCGCGCCCAGCGCGTGTGGGTCTACCGCGCGGCCAAGAACGCCGATACCACCATCGGCTTCGGCACCACGCGCGATCTTTCCGCCGAGGGCGTGCCGTTCTTCGTCAATGCGCCATTCCCGCGGCTGGAAGGCCACCATGTCGATCCCAAACCCGTGCGGATCGGCCCGTACGCGCGCGAGCCCTACGATCATGCAGCCTTCTTCAACATCTCGGCGATGAGCTACGGCGCGCTGTCGGCGCCGGCCGTGCGCGCGCTCTCGCATGGCGCAGCCAAGGCCGGCATCTGGCTGGATACCGGCGAGGGCGGGCTGGCGCCCTACCACCTGGAAGGCGGCTGCGACCTGGTGTTCGAGATAGGCACCGCCAAGTACGGCGTGCGCACCGCCGACGGCCAGCTCGATGACGAGCGCCTGCGCGCGATCTGCGCACACAAGCAGGTGAAGATGGTCAGCATCAAGCTCGGCCAGGGCGCCAAGCCCGGCATGGGCGGCCTGTTGCCCGGCATCAAGGTGACGGCGGAGATCGCGGCGATCCGCGGCATCCCGATTGGCGTGGATTCGCAGAGCCCCAACCGCCACCTGGACATCGCCAACGTGCCGCAGCTGCTCGACGCCATTGCACACGTGCGCGAGGTCGGCGGAAAGCCGACCGGCTTCAAGGCGGTGCTGGGCGACCCGGCGTGGATCGAGGAACTGTGCGACGAGGTGTGGAGGCGCGGGATCGAGAGCGCACCCGACTTCATCATCGTCGACGGCTCCGAAGGCGGCACCGGCGCGGCGCCGCAGACGTTGATGGAGGGCATGGGCTTGCCGCTGCACGAGGCGTTGCCGACGCTCATCGACACGCTGATCGCCAAGGGTCTGCGCGAACGCATCAAGGTGATCTGCTCGGGCAAGCGCATCACGGCCTACGACGTGGCCTGGGCGCTGTCGATGGGCGCGGACTTCGTCAACTCGGCCCGCGGCTTCATGCTCGCGCTCGGCTGCATTCAGTCGCTGCAATGCAACCGCAACACCTGCCCGACCGGCATCACCACGCAGAACCCGAAGCTGCAGCGCGGTCTGGTCGTCACCGACAAGAGCGAGAAGGTGTACCACTACGCGCGCAACCTGATGTACGAGGTCGGCATCATCGCCCACAGCTGCGGGGTCGATGATCCGCGCCAGCTCGATCGCACGCACTGCCGCGTGGTGGGGGACGACGGCCTCTCGGTGCCGCTGATCAAGCTGTTCCCGTATCCGGAAGTTGGCTCGACGCGACGGGTCGAGCCGCGCCCTTCAATCTGAAGCCCGGACCTATGACGCCAGCGGGGCCCAGCCCTCGCGCGTTCGCACTTGCAGCGGGTGGAAGCGCCGCTTGTAATCCATCTTCTCGTGGCCTTCGATCCAGAAACCCAGGTACAGCCACGGCAGGCCGCGGCGGCGGGCCAGCTGCACCTGTTGCAGGATGGCGTAGGTGCCCAGGCTGCGCGCGCTCTCGTCGGGGTCGAAGAAGGTGTAGACCGCGGACAGTCCGTTGGCGCACACGTCGGTGACGGCCACCGCAAGCAGCCGCGCGTCGAGGCGGAACTCCAGGAACAGCGTGGGGCTCCACGGCGCGGTCAGGAAGCGGCGGAAGTCGCTGGCGTCGGCCTCGTCCATGCCGCCGCCGGCGTGGCGGGTGCGCAGGTAGCGCTCGTACAGCGCGTGGCGCTCGGCGTTGTAGCCGGCCATGCATTCGACCACCGTGAGATCCGCGTTGCGCTTGAGGCATCGCCGCTGCCCGCGGTCGGGCACGAAATGCTCCACATCGATGCGGCAGGGCGTGCAGGCGCGGCACTGCGGGCAGTTGGGGTAGTAGAGATGGCCGCCCGCGCGGCGGAAGCCACGCTCCAGCGCGGGACCGTAGAGCTGGTCCAGCCGTGGCGCGGCCGGGTCGATCACCAGGTTCTGCGCCGTGCGCTCGGCGTAGTAGCCGCAGGCATGCGGCAGGGTCTGGAACAGGCGGACGCGTTCGGAGCGCATGAGCCCGATTCTATGACCGAGCGCGCGGGCGGTTGCAAATATTCCGAGAAGACCGCCTTGATCGGGCGCTAGATCTTGCCCATGTAGCGCAGCATCAGCACGATGAAGGCCGCCGCCAGCGCCAGCAGCACGATGCGGCGCACGCGCGTGGCTACGCCCGAACGGCGCGACTCCGGTGTCGGATTGCGCGCCGCGGCCAGCTCCTCGCCGTGGCGTACCATCGGCTCGATGCCTAGCCCGCGCATCAGCGTGCGCGCCTGGGTGTAGTCGTCGGCGCGGTTGACCCACACCTGCGGCCAGCTCTCGCGGCTTTCGTTGCGCTGGGCATAGCTGAAGCGCTGGTAGCTCGGGCGATTCCAGTTCGACCGCCCGGTGACGGTCGTTTCGATGCCGTGTTCGGCCAGCAGCGCGACCACGCGGTCGATGTTTTCCTGGCGGGGAGAGGTATAGAGCGGACGCATGGATGGAGTCTAGCCGTTCGCCGGGCTTCCCTGTAGGAAAGGCTAGCCGTTGCGCAGGCGGATCAGGCCTTCCTGCGCGGTGGAAGCGACCAGCCGGCCGTCGCGGCTGTAGATCTGTCCACGTGCCAGGCCGCGGCCGCCCTGCGCGGTGGGGCTGTCGAAGGAATACAGCAGCCATTCGTCGACGCGGAACGGCCGATGGAACCACAGCGCATGGTCGAGGCTGGCCATCTGCACGTTGTGGGTTAGGTAGGAAATGCCGTGCGGCAGCGTAGCGGTGCCGATCAGGTGGAAGTCCGAGGCGTAGGCGAGCAGGGCGCGGTGCAGGATGGCCGAGTCGCCGATCGGCGCGGTCAGGCGGAACCAGATGTGCTGGATCGGCGGGCGCTTGGCCGGGTGCAATTCGTCGCGCGGCCAAACCTGGCGGAACTCGAACGGGCCATCGATGCCGAGCCAGCGCTGCAGCTTCACCGGCAGCTTGGACAACTCGTCCGGCGGCAGGTGGCGCATCGGTTCGAGATCCTCGGGCGAGGGCACTTCGGGCATGGCGCTCTGGTGCTCGAAGCCCTGTTCCGGTACCTGGAAGGAGATCGCGCCGTTGAGGATCGGCTGGCCATGCTGGATCGCCACCACGCGACGCGCCGAGAAACTGCCGCCGTCGCGCGCGCGTTCCACCGAATAGACGATCGGCGCGTCGATGTCGCCGGCACGCAGGAAGTAGGCGTGCAGCGAGTGCGCCTCGCGCTTCGGATCCACCGTCTGTTGCGCGGCTGCCAGCGCCTGGCCGAGCACCTGGCCGCCGAACACGAAGCGCGTACCGATGTCGCGGCTCTGGCCGCGGAACAGGTTGTCTTCCAGTCGCTCGAGCTGGAGCAGGTCGACCAGTTCCTTGACGTGTTCTTCCCGCATGGGGTGTCCGAGGTGCGTGGAGGGATGTGGATTATAGCTGTGCTCCCTCTCCCCTCCGGGGAGAGGCTGGGGTTGGGGGCGGGGGTTGCCTCGTGGCTTGAGAGCAAGAGCTTTCGGACGCCTGTCGGCGCCCGAGTCACTTTCTCTTGCTTGCCCAAGAGAAAGTAACCAAAGAGAAGGGCACCCCGATGGCGCGCCCTTCGGGTGCGCGTGCGGGTGGCGGGGTTTTTCGACGGGGCTTCCTGCCCCGACGAAAAACTGGCCGGCGTCCTGCCGGCCACCCTTCGGGCTGATCCGCCACCCGCCCGCCGCGCCATAGGGGACCCCGGTAGAGCAGCGCGCTTCCTGCGCGCACTTTTCAGATGAAGCTACGCAAAGCGGAAGGCCGGAGCGGAAGGCGGGGCGTGCGCTGAAGTAGCTCCCTGTTCCCCGCGGGGAGAGGGGTGGGGTTAGGGGCGGGGCTCGCGGGACAGCTCGGTCAGGCCCCGATCCGCTCCAGCCCGCAGGAGGGAACGATCGCGTCCCACGGGAACAACGGGCCTGGATCGAGCTTGCGCGGAACCATGACCGCCGGGTCGTCACTGGCCGGCACGCGCGCGGTGTCCAGGTCCTCATGCCCGGCGATGCCGCGCAGGTTGGGAAACTCCCGACGCAGCTGCGCGAGCAGACCGCGCAGCGCTTCGATCTGCCCTTCGGGATAGGGCTCGCTCATCGACTGGTTCCCAGCCAGGAACCAGTCCGGATAACGGCCGCTGTTGACCAGCTCGATGCCGATCGAATCCGCATTGCGCCCCCGCACGTGGTGCGCGATGCGCGTGCCGGGCACGTAGCGCAGGATCGTGCCGTCGCGGTCGATGTAGTAATGCCCGCTGTTGCCGGCGCCGCTCTCGTACAGCACCTTCTCGCCGTACTCGCGCGCGGTGAGCAGGTCCGGCAGCTCGGTGCAGTGGATCACCACGAGCGTCACCGCCTCGGCGGGACGTTCGGGCAGGGAGTCGACGTAGGGCAGTGGCTGGTCGGTGATCGCGGGCATGTGAGGGAAGTCTCGCACGGCACCGGCTATCATGCCCGGTCCCACGGCGGTCCGGAGTTCCGAGCGATGCGCGGCACGATCCTTCTTTCGCACGGCTCCGACTCCAGCCCGGAAGCCACCAAGGTCAGCGCCCTTGCGGCGCTCGCCGAGGCGCGCGACTGGCGCACGCAGCGGCCGGACTATCGCGAGGACGACGCGCGCGGACACGCCGGCTCGGTGGCGCCGCGGCTGGCGCGCCTGAATGCCGCGATCGCGGACTGCAAGGCCCCGCCTGTCCTGGTCGGTTCCAGCATGGGTGCGTTCGTCTCGGCGGTGGCCTCGCTGGAGCATCCGGTCGCAGGCCTTTTCCTGCTTGCCACGCCGGAAGCGATCCCGGGTGTCGAGACCGCGCTGGATGTCCGCCAGGACGTGCCAACGCTGCTGATCCACGGCTGGCGCGACGAGGTCTGTCCGCTGGATGGCGTCTACAGCTTTGCCGCCCGCCGCCAGCTGCCGCTGCTGGTCCTCGACGACGACCATCGACTGGGCAGCAGCCTGCCGGCGATCGAACGCCAGTTCGCCCTCTTTCTGGACACACTGGCATGAGCAACTTCTTCGCCACCTGCCCCAAGGGCCTCGAATACCTGCTGCGCGACGAGCTGCTCGCACTGGGCGCCGCCGAGGCGCACGAATCGCTTGCCGGCGTGCGCTTCACCGGCACGCTGGAAACCGCCTACCGCGCCTGCCTGTGGTCGCGACTGGCCAGCCGCATCCTGCTGCCGCTGGCCGAGTTCGATGCGGCGGACGACGAGGCGCTATACGCGGGCGTGCAATCGATCGACTGGTCGGCGCACCTCGCGCCGCACGGCACGCTGGCGGTCGATGCGCACACCGCGCTGAGCAAGCTCACGCACAGCCAGTTCATCGCCCAGCGCGCGAAGGACGCCGTGGTCGACCAGTTCCGCCAGCGCGAGGGCGCGCGCCCGGGTGTGGACACCGAGGAACCGGACGTCCGCCTGAACCTGCGCCTGAAGCGCGACCGCGTGACGCTCTCGCTCGACCTGGCTGGCACGCCGCTGCACCGCCGCGGCTGGCGCGAACAGCAGGGCGAGGCGCCGCTGAAGGAAAACCTCGCCGCCGCGATGCTGCTGCGCGCGCGCTGGCCCGAGGTATACGCCGAAGGCGGGGCACTGCTCGACCCCATGTGCGGCTCCGGCACGCTGCTGATCGAAGGCGCATTGATGGCGGCGGACTCGGCGCCCGGCCTGCGCCGCGAGTACTTCGGCTTCCTCGGCTGGAAACAGCATGACATCGCGATGTGGCGCGGCCTGCTGGATGAGGCGCGCGAGCGCGCCGAGGTGGGCCTGCGCAACCTGCGTGCAACCTTCTTCGGTTCCGACGCCGACCCGCGCATGGTGCAGACCGCCAAGCGCAATGCGCAGGAAGCCGGTGTGGCCGGGTTCCTCACGCTGGAGAAGCACGACGTCGCGCACGCCGCGCCGCCCCCGGGGCAGGAGCGCGGCCTGGTCATCACCAACCCGCCCTACGGCGAGCGATTGGGCGACCGGGCGCAGATGCCGCAGCTCTACCGCGCGCTGGGCGATGCGCTGCGCGCGCGCTTCACCGGGTGGCGCGGCGCGGTGCTGGCGGGCGACGCCGAACTCGGCCGCGCGCTGGGCCTGCACGCGGACAAGCGCTATGCGCTCTACAACGGCGCGCTGGAAACGGTGCTGCTCACCTTCGACCTGTCCGCGAAGGAGACCGCGCCACGCGAGCGCAAGCCACTCTCGCCCGGCGCGGAGATGCTGAAGAATCGCCTGGAGAAGACCGTGCGCCACCAGCGCAAGCGGCTGGCGCGCGAGGGCATCTTCTGCTGGCGCGCCTACGACCAGGACCTGCCCGAGTACGCCGCGGCGATCGACGTCTACGGCCGCGCGGGCGAGGAGCCCTGGCTGCACGTCCAGGAGTACCGCGCGCCCACCGACGTGCCGGTCGAGGTGGCGCGCACGCGCCTGCGCGAGATCGTGCGCGTGGCCGGCGAAGTGCTGGGCGTGCCGCGCGAGCGCATCGCGCTGAAGACACGCGAGCGCGGCAAGGGCGGCGCCAAGTACGGCCGCTTCGACCAGCGCGGCGAGTTCCATGAGGTGGAGGAGGGCGGCCTGCGCTTCCTGGTCAACCTCACCGACTACCTCGACACCGGCCTGTTCCTCGACCACCGGCTGGTACGCGCGAAGCTGCGCGAGCTCTCGCGCGACAAGCGCTTCCTCAACCTGTTCGCCTACACCGCCACGGCCAGCGTGTACGCCGCCGCCGGCGGCGCGCGCGACACCACCAGCGTGGACCTCTCCGGCACCTACCTGGAATGGGCCTCGCGCAACCTGGCGCTCAACGGTTTCACCGGCGCGGCGCACCGTCTGGTGCAGGCCGACGCCACGAGCTTCCTGCGCCAGGATCGCGGCCATTACGGGCTGATCTACGTCGACCCGCCGACCTTCTCCAACTCCAAGCGCGCCGAGGACTTCGACGTGCAGCGCGACCACGCGGCGCTGCTGTTGGCC
Organism: Frateuria edaphi; assembly: GCF_021117405.1. Taxonomy (NCBI): domain Bacteria; kingdom Pseudomonadati; phylum Pseudomonadota; class Gammaproteobacteria; order Lysobacterales; family Rhodanobacteraceae; genus Frateuria; species Frateuria edaphi. The sequence continues at coordinate 2,653,705 of NZ_CP088251.1, read as the reverse complement.
TGCGCCGACCGGCTGGCGAGCGACGGCGTGGTGGTGTTCTCCAACAACTTCCGTCGCTTCAAGCTCGACGTGGCGTCGCTGGAGGAGCGCTTCACCATCGAGGACTGGAGCGCCCCGAGCATCCCGTTCGACTTCGCCCGACGCGCCGACATCCATGGTTGCTGGCTACTGCGCCTGCACGCGCAGGCCTCGCCGTGGGAGGACAGCCTGCGGCACCTCCACAACCGCCGTTGAGGTTTACTTGCGCCGGGTAGCGGACGCCGGTTCGGTGATCCGCAACACGGGCCTGCCCTTCCAGTCCTTCAGCGGGAAATAGGCCCGGTGCGTGACGGGGTCCACCGCGACCACGTGCGCGTTCGGGCCCAGCATGCCCCGTCCCGATGCACGTACGGCGCGACCCTTCACTTCGAACAGCGCCAACTCGCCCGACTCGCTGGCCACGTAGAGCCAGCCTGGCCCCGGGTCAAAGGCGAGCACGTCGGGTCTTTCGCCCACCGCGAAAGAAGCGACCACGCGACGGTTGCGCAGGTCGAGCACCAGCAGCCTTGCGTTGTCCTCGCACGCGATGAAGGCGAGCCGCGCGGGAGCGTCGATGAGGAGGCCGTGGTTGCCTTCGGCGCCGGGCAACGGAATACGCGCGACGACCTTGTCGGTGGCCGGATCGATTTCGGCCAGCACGCGACGCGTCTGCACGTTGGCGAAGACGTGCCCGGAAACCGGATCGTACTGCGTGTTGCCTACCTCGCCGCCGAGCGGGATGGTGGCGATCCGCCGGTTGCCGCGTACGTCGATCACCGTGTCGCTGCCGCCGTGCTCGTTGGAGACGTAGAGCTTGTGCGCACCCGGTGCGTAGGCCATGCCGTCGGGATAGTCGCCCGTGTGCATCCGGGCGATGACCTTCAGGCTCGTGGCATCGATCGCCACCACCTCGTCCGTGCCGGTGGCCGAGGCGTAAACGCGATCCAGCTCGGGAATCGCCAGCACGCCATGCACGCTGCTGACGCCGGATACGTCGGCGACCACCCGGTTGCCCCGCGTATCGAACGCGGTGACCACGCCGTCGCCCAAGTGGGCCAGGAACAGACGGTGGCGCACCGGGTCCAGGCTCGCGTAATCCCAACGCGTGGTGCGACCGGTCAGCGGTACATCGGCGACCGTGGTGAGCGGCAAGGGTGGTGCCGCCTGCCTGCCGGCGTTCGAGGTGACGGCCAGCAGTACGGTCACCAGTCCGGCGACGATGGGCCGGCACCGAAGGCTTCCAGGCGTCATGGCTCGCGTTCTCCGGACTTCACACAGGCGTAGGATGCGGCGCTTATAACACTGCCGTCGTGCACCTTCCGGGGGCAGGCAAACGGCGTCTCGAAAGCAGGCCAGCGGCACGGTGAAATGAACGAGCGGGCTCACACGGAAGCCGAAGACCTTTCGCCGGTTTCGCTGCGCGAAGCCACCCGCGTGTGGGCGAAGATCGGCCTGCTCAGCTTCGGCGGGCCGGCGGGCCAGATCGCCCTGATGCACCGGGAACTGGTGGACACGCGCCGCTGGATCAGCGACGCGCGCTTCCTGCACGCCCTCAACTACTGCATGTTGCTGCCCGGGCCGGAGGCGACGCAGCTGGCGATCTACATCGCCTGGATGCTGCACCGGACCGCCGGCGGACTGGTCGCTGGCGTGCTCTTCGTGCTGCCGGGTTTCGTCACGATCCTGGCGCTGAGCATCGTCTACGCGCTGTACGGCCAGGTCCCGCTGGTCCTGGCCGTCTTCCTCGGATTGAAGGCCGCCGTGCTGGCGGTCGTGGTCGAGGCGGTCATCCGGATCGGCCGCAAGGCGCTTAAGAATCGCGTCATGGTCGCGATCGCTGCGCTCGCCTTCGTGGCGATCTACTTCTTCCGCGTGCCGTTCCCGCTGATCGTGCTCGGTGCGGGCCTGTGTGGCCTGCTGGGGCGCTGGTGGGCGCCGCGCGACTTCCCGGCACCGGCGTCCTCCGCGGCCGATGCATCGTCCGACTTCCTCATCGACCGCCTGCTGGGCCAGGGGCGGCTGACGCATACGCGACCCTCGGCGCGACGGGCATGGCGGGTGTTGGTGGCCTGGCTGGCGATCTGGTGGATACCCGTGCTTGCGGCGATTGCCGCGTTCGGGCGCCAGAGCGTACTGGCGCGCGAGGGGTTGTTCTTCAGCCAGACCGCGGTGGTCACATTCGGTGGCGCCTACGCGGTGCTGGCCTACATCGCGCAGCGTGCCGTGGTCGGCTTCCACTGGATCACGCCAGGGCAGATGCTCGATGGCCTGGCCTTGGCCGAAACGACGCCCGGCCCGCTGATCATGGTGGTGCAGTTCGTCGCCTTCCTCGGCGCCTACTACCACCAGGCCGGCCTGTCGCCGCTGGCCGCCGGCGTGGCCGGATCGGTGCTCACCACTTGGGTGACCTTTGCGCCGTGCTTCCTGTGGATCTTCCTTGGGGCACCCTACATCGAGGCGTTGCGCAGCAATCGCGCGCTGCATGCGGCACTGTCGGCGGTGACAGCCGCGGTGGTGGGCGTGGTGTTGAATCTGTCGGTGTGGTTCACCGTGCATACCGTGTTCGGTCGCGTGGACGAGCGCCACTACGGCTGGTTGCGGCTGGAACACCCCGACTGGTCCACGCTGCAGTGGCCATCGGCGCTGATTGCCGCCGCCGCGATGCTTGCCATGCTCCGCTTCAAGGTGGGCATGGGAAGGGTGTTGCTGGGAAGCGGCGTGGTCGCGCTGCTCTGGCGATGGCTTGCCGGAGCGCTCTAGCCGCCGTGGCGTTCCGTCGACCGGCCGCGCAAACTGCCGCCCATCGATGACAGGATTGCGCATGCCTGATCCAGCCCTGTACCTGCGCCTGGGATGTCCCGACGATGCGCCCGCCATCAGCGCGCTGGCGCGACGCGTGGCCCGCCGATGGATCCTGCCCGACCAGTCGCACGAGGCCGGCCAGGCATTGCTGGCGCGGCTGGGCACGCGCTCGTTGCGCGAGCGCATGCGGGATGGCCAGCGCTTCCACCTGGCCTGGCTGGACGACGTACTGGTCGGTATCGCCGGGATGCGCGACGACTGTCACCTGGTGCAATTCTTCGTCGGCACCCGTTACCAGGGCCGCGGGATCGCCACCCGGCTCTGGCGGCGGGCGATGGCCGACGCCGTGCGCCGCGCCGGCACGCGCCGCTTCACGCTCAATGCCACGCGCGTCGCGGTGCCGGTGTATGAACACCTGGGCTTCGTCGCGACCGGCCCGGAAGGCTTCTCGCCCGCCGGTGTCCGCACCACGCCGATGGTGCTTGAACTCGCCGGCGAGTCGAGGCGGGCATAATCGACCGCTGCCACCGACACCACAGGAACGCCATGCCCGGCCAGCAGAACGAAGTCACTTTCCGCTTCCTCGCCCAGCCCACCGACGTCAACTTCGGCGGCAAGGTGCATGGCGGCATGGCGATGAAATGGATCGACCAGGCCGGCTACGCCTGCGCAGTGGGCTGGAGCGGCGCGTACTGCGTGACCGTGTCGGTCAGCGGCATCCAGTTCATCGCGCCGATCCTGATCGGGGATCTGGTGACGGTGCGCGCGCGGTTGATCCACACCGGTACCAGCAGCATGCACCTGGCGGTGGACGTGCTGGCGCAGGACCTGCGCAAGGGCGAGCAGCGCCTGGCAACCAGTTGCGTGATGGTGTTCGTTGCGCTGGACAGCCCCGACGGCAAGCCCACGCCGGTGCCGCGCTGGGAGCCGCAGACGGACGAGGACCGGCGCTTGCAGGACTACGCGCGCCGGCTGATGGAACTGTCCAAGACGATGGAGCAGCAGGTCGCCGTGCTCAGGCCCGCGGCCGCACCGGTGACTTGAGTTCCTCGGCGGCCGGCACCCGCCACAGGAATCGCTCCAGCCATTGCGGGCTGGTCAGCGGACTCAGCAGGCGGACGGCCGGCGCGCTGGCCAGCAGGCGCACCAGCAACCAGGCGACCAGCAGCAAGACCAGCGCGTTGACCAGCGGCGGCTCGCTGCCCTCCAGCCAGGCGAACAGCCCTGCGGCCGCCGCGAATTTCACGACGAAGCCGTGGGCGAGATACGCCTGCAGGCTGCGCCCGCCCACCGCCGTGGCGTCGAATTCGCGGCGCGGGACCAGCGCAAGGAAGGCGGCGCTGCCGGCGACGCCCGCGCCCAGCCGCAGCATGCGCCACAGCGTGCCGGCGGCGTCGTCCACGCCAAGCGCGGCGTAGCCGTTGCTGCCATAGAGCCAGCGCGGATCCGGCACGGCGCTGGCCGCCCAGCCCAGTGCGAGCAGCATGCCGAGCGCCAGTGCGCACACCAGCGGACCGCGCAGGCGCTCGCGCCATGCCGGCGCATACACGTGTCCGATCAGGAAGAACGGGAAAAACGAGGCCGTGCGCGAGAGCGACATGCGGTACCCCACGTCGTCCGCCCAACCGGCCATCAGCGCGAACAGGCAGGCCAGCAGGAGCGGATGGCGCAGGCGCACGAACAACGGCAGCAGCAGGCGCCAGGCCGCCAGGCTCGGCAGATACCAGAGCAGCCAGTACGGCGTGGTCACGCCCTTGGGCCCGGCATCGGGCCAGCCGGGTGCCTGCGCGGCCAGCGCATACAGCGCCTGGAACAGCAGGTAAGGGAGGAGCAGCTGGAACGTGATCCGCTTGAGCAGCTTCACGTCGACTTCCGTCCGCGCCACGGCACCGGACAGAAAGGCGAACGCCGGCATGTGGAACAGGTAAAGGAAGCGGTACAGCGCGTCGATCGACGCCACGCCGCGCAGCGGCTCCAGACTGTGGCCGAACACCACGAGCGTGATCAGGGCCAGGCGGGCGTTGTCCTTCCAGGCATCACGCACCGGCCGGACGGGCGATGCGCTGGCGGGAACGTTGTCGATGGCGCGGGCAGATCCATACATCCCTCGCAGGCTAGCAACGGGTTTGTTCACGAGACGTCCCCGTCGCCCCTTCTGCGCGCCCGCCGTTCACCGTACGTTGCGTTGCCGGCTCACGCAGCGCCCGCTTCCACGCTGGGTGGCGCGACGCGATGGACCCAGCCGGCGAATGCACCCATGAATCGTTGCAAGGCCGCACGCGTCGCCTCATCGGCGAGCACGCCGTGGGCATCGAAGCGTTCCGCCGCGTGGGCGATGAACAGCGTGGGCGAGGGCATCACCAGCGCACCGCAGGTATGCAGGACCTGGCGCAGCGAGGCCTGTGCCAGCCGCGTTCCCCACGGGCCGCTGCTGGCGCCGAGCACGGCGACCGGGAGATCGGCCAGGGTCGCGTCTTCGCGCGAGAGCCAGTCCAGTGCGTTCTTCAGCACGCCGGGCAGCGCGTGGTTGTACTCCGGCGTGGCGATCACCAGACCGTCGGCCGCGGCGATCGCCTCGCGCAGCGCGCGCACGCCGGGCAGGCCGTTCGGAGAAGCGCGTTCCAGGTCTTCGTCGAACAGCGGCACGCGGCCCAGTGCGTCGTAGACGTCCATCGTGGCGCCGGTCGGTGCCAGCGCGGCGGCGGACTGCAGCAGGCGGCGGTTCCACGAAGCGCGGCGCAGGCTGCCGGCGAGGCCGAGAAGTCGAAGGGATCGGTGGGTCATGGACGTTCTCTCCAGGAGTCAAAGGTCGATGAGCAGCAACGCCGCGCTGGCAAGCAGCAGCACGCCCATGGCGGCATCGATGCGCCGCCGCGAACGCGGACGCGCCAGGTGCACGGCGAGCCGTCGGCCAGCGAAGCTCCACAACAGCAGGCAGGCCAGCGGGATGGCGGTGAAAAGCACGACGAGCGGCAGATAACCGGCCGCATCGGCGGCGGGCCGGGCGGCGACGACCGTTGTCACCATCGCCCAGCCCTTGGGGTTGAGGAACTGGAAACCGAACAGGCCGAGCGCACTTGTCGGCAGCGCCATCGCGTCGGCGGATGCGCGACCGGACGTGCTCCCCAACAGGCGCACGCCAAGCCATGCCATGTAGGCCGCCCCGAGCGCCGCGAGCGACGCGCGCAGCGTGGCGTGCGTCGACAGCAGTGCACCGGCACCGGTCGCGACCACGGCAAGCAGGGCCAGTCCGCCGAGCACGATGCCACCGATCGCGCCGGCGGCCGCGCGCACGCCGCCGTGGCCGGCCTCGTGCAGCACGACCAGGTTGTTCGGTCCGGGCGTGATCGCGGCGGCTAGCAGCAGGCCGGCGCAGGCGAACAGGTCGTGCATGGCGTTCCCGTGGCGTCGCTGCCATCGGGCAGCATCCATAGCCTGGCGCTTTTCGCTGGTCGGAAGGGTGCCGGCTATGGTCTAGAATTCCGACCATGGATCTGCCCCTCAACGCGCTGCGCGCCTTCGCCCTGGTCTACCAGCACCGTGGCGTGCGCGCCGCGGCGCGGGAGCTGGGCATGGCCCATTCGTCGGTGAGCCGTCATCTGCGCGAGCTCGACCGCTGGCTGGGCGTGCCACTGCTGCATGCCGGCGCAGGCCGCGCGGGACTGGCGTTCACGCCGCAAGGCGAGGCGCTGGGGCGGGCCGTATGCGCAGGCCTGGGCGAGATCGAACGTGCCGTGGCGGTGTTGCGGGAGGCGCGCCCGGCGCATGCGGTCGCGCTGTCGACCACGCCCTCGTTCGCGATCCGCTGGCTGCTTCCCCGGTTGCCGGCGTTCGAGAAGGCGCATCCGAAGATCGAGCTGTCGGTGCTGGTCGACCAGAAGCTGGAGGGTTTCACCGATGGTCGCATGGACGTCGCGTTGCGCATGGGGCAGGGCCCCTGGCCGGAGCTGCACTGCGAGCCCTGGATGGGCGACGCGCTGTACCCGGTGATGAGCCCTGCCTACTGGCAGGACCACGGCCGCCCCTCGCGGCCCGCCCAGCTGGCCGGATTGCGCCTGCTGCACGACCGCGACCCGCAGGCGGCGTGGGAATCGTGGCGTCGGGAGCACGGGCCGTCCCGGCTGTCGCTGCACGGTGGCGCGCGCTATGCGTCCTCGGACCTGGTACTGCGCGCCGCGCAGCAGGGACAGGGCGTGGCGCTGGCGCGCCATCGCCTGGTGGCCGAAGAACTCGCGGCCGGGACCCTGGTGCGCCCGTTTGGTGCGCTGGAGATACCGCTGGATGCCGCCTACTGGATCGTGCGCGCCGACGGCACGCGACCGCGCCCCGCGGTCGCGGCGGTCATCGACTGGCTGCGCTGGCAGGCCGCGACGCCATAGCGCCGCTTACGGGATGGCCGACCGCCGGCGCTGCCACAGCAGCACCGGCAGGCCCATCGCCACCAGCACGCCCGCCCACATCAGCGACTCGATGCCCGTGCCGGCCAGCGCCCACAGCGCATAGGCGAGCGCGCCAGCGGCGACCAGCCGCCGCCACCACCGTGCGGCGGGCTCGATCCGCCACCATGCCAGCACGCTCACCACGTAGGGCAGCAGCGTGGTGGCGGTGGACAGCAGGATCGAGAAGGTGAACAGCGCGACCAGCGTGCGGCTGTAGTTGGCCACGATCAGCGCGCTGGCAAGGCCGCTGCCCACGACCAGGCCAAAGGCCGGCGTGCCGCGCGCGTCGAGCCGGGCGAAGCGCGCCGGGAACAGGCCATCCTGGGCCGCGGCCAGTGGCGTCTGCGCCTGCAGCAGGACCCAGCCGTTGAGCGCGCCGAAGCAGGAGATCGTCGCCACGGCGGCCAGTGCGAGGCCCGCGGCCGGTCCCCACACGCGCGCCGCCGCGGCGATCATCGGTGCGGCGGAGCGGCGCAGTTCGTCCGGCGGCAGCAGTCCGATCACCACCGTGCAGGCGAGCATCGTGGCCAGCCCGGCGACCAGCATGCCGATCACGGTGGCGCGCGGCACCGTGCGTTCCGGGTCGCGCACGACGCCGGTCGGCACGGTGGCCGCCTCGAAGCCGAGCATGGCCCACAACGTGAGTGCGGCCACCGAGGTGGTGACGCCCAGCAGCGGCAGGCCGCTCGGATTGAACGGCCGATAGGCGCCGGCATGCACCCAGCCCAGCCCGACCACACCGAACAGTACCAGCGGGACCAGCTTGAGCAGGGTGGTGAGCATCTGCATGCGCGCCGCCTCGCGCACGCCGGCCAGGTTCACCGCGGTGCACAGCCACAACGCGCCCAGCGCGCAGCCTGCGGAGAGAGCCGGCGTGGCGGTGGCGGCCGGCCACAGCGCGCCGAGGCTGCCGGCGAAGGCCACCGCGATCGCCGCGTTGGCGCTCCAGGTGCAGACCCAGTAGCTCCACGCGACCACGAAGCCGATGCCGTCGCCGAACGCACGTCGCGCATAGCCGTAGGCGCCGCCGTGGTTGCGGATCGCGCGCGCCAGCCAGGCGTACACCAGTGCCAGCAGCAGCGCGCCGGCGAGCGTCAGCGCCCAGCCCAGCAGGCTCGCCGCGCCATACGGCGCCAGCGCCGCGGGCAGCAGGAACACGCCCGAGCCGATCATGTTGCCGACCACCAGGGCGATCAGCGCCAGTTGGCCAAGCGGTCGTGAAGCCGCGGCGGAGGGGTTGCTCACGCGTGCTCGCGGTAGGCGCGGCGCAGCAGTTCGTGGAAATGGTGGACCGCGTTCTCGCGCAGCGGGTTGAGGCGACCGCTTTCGTAGGAGCCGGATGCCAGCCCGCGCTGCACGTCCTCGCAGATGGTCACGTCCTCGTCCTGCACCTCGTCGCTGAAGGCGATGTCGCGCTCGCGCCGGGCGCGGCCTTCGTCGCTCGTGTCCGGGGCATAGTAGAAGTCGAATTCCACGCGGCAGCGGTCCACGCCCAGCGGCAGCACGCGGTTGGTCTGCAGGCGGCCGGGCAGGATGTTGAGCATGGTGTTGGGATAGAGGAAGTAGTACAGCGCCTCGCCACTGCCGTAGAGCTCGTCGGCGCTTTCCAGCGGGCTGAACTGGTAGGAGTACCACCGCGCGGTCTCGGTGACGTAGCTGCGGTAGTCCAGCACGCTGTTCAAGCCCGGATGGATGTGCGGCACGTGGTAGCCCTCCAGGTAGTTGTCCACGTACACCTTCCAGTTGCAGGCCACTTCCCAGCTGGCGCGGTGATGGAACTCGAAGCCGGCCAGCGAGCGGCCTTCGCCCAGGCGCGCATCAATGCCTTCGACGAATTCGGCGAACGGTGGCGCCTCGCCAGTGGCGACGAAGACCAAGCCCTGCCACACCTGCACGCGTGCCTCGGGCAGCCGGATCGTCGAGGGATCGAAGTCGGGCGTGCGACCCATCTCCGGCGCACCGCGCAGGACCCCGTCCAGGCCGTAGGTCCAGCCGTGGTAGCGGCAGCGCAACGCGGTCGCGCCCTTGCCATCGCAACTGGCGACCGGCCCGGCGCGATGGCGGCACACGTTGTGGAAGGCGCGGAGGGTGGTCTCGTCGCTGCGCACGACGACGATCGGCAGGCCGGCGATGGCGGTGACCAGGTGGTCGCCGACGCCCGCCAGCTGCGACTGGTGGCAGACCAGCTGCCAGCTCTTCGCGAACACGGACCGGGCATCGAGCGCCGGCATGCGCGGATCGGTGTAGCAACGCGCCGAAAGCGCGCACGCGTGATCGAGCGGCTGGGCGGCGAGGAGGTCGGGCGTGAGCAGCTCGGTCATTGGCAGGGCACCGATGGTGGTTGGGATGCGCTCGTCTGGCGCACCCCAAGCTACATCAATCAGCGGGCGCCGTAGAGCGCCTTGACGTCCTTCAGCAGCGCCGCCTGGCTGTCCGGACGGGCGTAGAACATGTGGCCGCCGGGATACTCCCTGACCTGCACGCGGGTCGGGTCGCCCATCGGCGGCATCTGGTCGACGATCAGCACCGAGGCCATGAACGGGCAGGAGAGATCGTCCCACCCGTGCGCGATCAGTACGCGCAGGCCCGGATCGTTGGCCACGGATTCGCGCAGCTGCGAGACCGAGCCCTCGATGGCGTCATCGTCCTCGTGCCACAGGCGGTTCACGTCGTAGCTGAGCGCGTTGTAGCGGCCGGAGTACTTCCAGCCCACGGTGCGGGTGACGAAGTCGACCATCGCCGTGGTGGTCGGCGCGATGATGCCGTTGAGGATCGGGTCGCCGGTGCGCTGGCGAGGCGCGTAGGGGAAGGGATCCCACGCGGTGACATTGGAGTCGTAGCGGCTGCCCAGCTTGCCCTGCGCGCGGTAGACCTCGCGCAGGTAGGCCTGCGTCTCCAGGCGCCCACCGGAGCGGCGCACGAACAGCGGGTCCAGGCCGGTCAGCTCGGTGACCTTACTGATCACCCGCTCGGTCGCCTGCGGATCGGAGCGGCCGCGCATCAGGTCGGTGGCGTACTCGCCGCGGGTGTACTCGATCACCTGCGCCATCGCTTCGGGGCTGAATTTGTGCTCGCGCTCCAGGTGCGCCGCCGCGATCGAAGGCAGGGTCAGCATCCACGGCAGCGGCGAGACGTTCTCGTCGTTGGAGGCGGCCGGGTCCAGGTAGGGCGAGACCAGCACCACGCCCTTCATCGCCACGCCGAGCTGGGTCTGCAGGTAATCGGTGATGCGCGGACCGCGGAAGCCGCCGTAGCTCTCGCCGACCAGGTACTTGGGCGACTGCAGGCGGCCGTTCTCACCAGCCAGTCGTAGACGATGCGCGAGAGGTACTTGATGTCGTTGTCGGTGCTGTAGAAGAGCTCGGTGGCCTTCTTGTCCTCCACCAGCGCGCGGCTGAAGCCGGTGCCGACCGGGTCGATGAACACCAGGTCGGTGAAGGGCAACCAGCTGCCGGGGTTGTCGTGCAGGGTGGCCGGATCGGACGGGTTGTCGCCCTCGACGCCGAAGTCCACGCGCTTGGGGCCGATCGCGCCAAGGTTGAGGTACACCGACGAGGCGCCCGGGCCGCCGTTGAGCGCGAAGGTCACCGGACGGTCGGCGCCGCCCATGTTGTAGGCGGTGTAGACCACCTCGGCCACGGTGTTGCCCTTCGCGTCGCGCACCGGCAGCGAGCCGACGGTGACGGTGTACCTGAGCGTGCGCCCGTCGATCTGCGCGGTCTGCTGCACGTGCGCGTCGGCGGGGAAGGGCGGCAGGTGAAAGTCGTCGTGGCTGGCGTCGGCGGCAGGCTTGTCGGCAGCGAAGGCAGGGACGGTAAAGCCGGCCAGCAGCGAGGCGGCCAGCAGGGTGGCCTGGAGGGTCTTGCGCACGGTGATTCCCCTGGGGCGAAAGCCCCAGCCTAGCGGCTGCCAGCTGGGCGGGAGTGTGCCCAAAGGCATGGGAGCCCCTGTAGGAGCGCCGTTGGGCGCGACCGTCATCTTCCGGCCGTACCCAAGGCGCGCTCCTGCAACCGGTCAGGCCGGTAGCGCCACCAATTGATCCTGCACCTGGTTGATCGCGTCGCGGATGCGCTTGCTGAAGACCGAATCGTCGTGGTGGATCAACAGCAGCCGCTCGGTCGCGCGGGTCATCGCCACGTAGAGCAGGCGCGCTTCCTCGGCCTCGTCCTTGCCTTCCTTGGGCAGCGAGCCCGGGCCGGGAATGATCACGAACGGGAACTCCAGTCCCTTGCTCGAATGCATGGTCACCAGCTTGACCGTGTCGCCGACGGCGAACAGCGCGCCCTTGCCGCGGCCCTCGGCCAGCCGGCCGGGAATGTCTTCGCGGGCCAGCGCCTCGGCGAGCTTCTCGCCCTCCCACTGGTTGCGGAAGATCACCGCCATGTCCGACCACGGCCGCCCGTGCGCGTGTTCGTCGCGCAGTTGGGCGATCAGCACGGTGAGCTGCGCCGGTGCGGTTTCCACGCGGATCAGCTCCGGCACCGCGCCGCGGCGGCCGGCGCTCTCGGGGGCAATCAGCGGCACGCCATCGTCGTCGTCGGCGCGGGCATCGAGCAGCTCGTTGGCGAAGCCGCGCGCGACGGCCAGGATTTCCAGCGTGTTGCGGTAGTTGAGCTTGAGGATGGTGGTCCGGCCCTGCGCCTGCACGCCGAGGCTCTTCCAGCTGACCTTGCGACGGTCGGCCTTGCCATAGATGTTCTGCGCGTCGTCGTAGAGCACCAGCAGCGAGTTGGTGGCCGGGTCGATCATCTGCACGATCAGCTTGTACCAGTCCGGCTCGAAGTCGTGGCCTTCGTCGACGAGCACCGCACCGTACTGGAAGCGCGGGATCTGGCCCTTGTCGACGCCGGCGATCACCCGCTCGACCATCTGCTCGAAGAAGCCGTCCGAGCCTTTCGGCGGCAGCTCCACGTGGTAAGCCGTGAGCATCTTGTGGCACCACTTGTGGAAGTTGTAGACCTGCACCTTGTCGGCCAGGCCGCGCTCGCCGATCAACTGCTCCAGCCGCGCGGCCAGCGTCTTGTTGTAGCAGAGGATCAATATCGGCCGGTTCATCGCGCGCGCCAGCTGCATGGCGCGGAAACCCAGGATCATGGTCTTTCCGGAGCCGGCCACGCCGTGGATGATCCGGTGCTCGTCGCCCAGCGAGCGCGCCAGCTGTTCCTGCTGCGCGTCCATTACCTTGACCAGCTCGGGAATCTGCAGCGGACGCACCGCCGCCTCGGTCGGGCCGAACAGGCCGAATTGCCCGCTGCCCGGTTCCACCCGCAGTTCGGGAAACAGGTGCCAGCGCACGCGGTCGATCTGCGGCAGCGTGAGGGCCACCGGGAAGGCGTAGGGGAACATCGCCCACAGCCGCTCCTGGAAGTCCTCCGACTCGACCGATTCGTAGAACTCGTCGCGGCAGATCGCCAGGTGCGGCGGGATCACTGCGTCCAGCCCGCCATCCTCGAACTGCTTGCGGCTGATGTTGGCCAGCACCACGCCCCAGGCCCACGGCATGATGATCTTGCCGGCATGGCGATGGCCTTCCGGGAAACGCAGCGCGGGGTCGCGCTCGAGCACCACGCCGATCTCCAGCGCGTACGCACGCGCCTGCAGCAGCGGATGGTTCTCCTTCACCAGGCCGCGGTCGGTGACCAGGGTGAACTGCGTGCTGTCCGCGTGCTGGATCGTCTCGGCCTTCCAGTCCTTCACCTCCAGCACCAGCAGGCCGCGGCGCGGGTGGAATACCACGAAGTCCGGGCGGCGCTGCTTCAGGCCCACCGGCACGTCGTACCAGAGCAGGTAGTCGTCCTCCAGCTTCTGTTCCAGCCGCTGGGCGAAGCGCTTTTCGCCCGCGGTCATGCGGGGCAGGCAGCTGTTGAGGGTCGGGATCTGGGTGGCCATCCGGCATCCGTTTGGGCGTTTTGCGTGGAAAGTAACGGACTCGGCCTCGCTGTCAACGCTAAAGTCGCGCCAGCCAGCGCCGATACGACGGGCGACGACCAAGCCGGGACGCCCATCGCGGAGACGCGACATCCACGGCGGGAGCCATCGTCACGTTCGGGCGCGGGGGAGAGCCCAGCATGCCCATGCATATCGAAACGCTGTCGCTGATCAGTGCCGTCCAGTCGCTCGTGCTGGCCGTCCTGCTCTGGGCCGGCACGCATGGCGGCCCGGGCTCGGCACGCACCAGCCTGAAGCTGCGTGCGGGCGCGCTGGCGGTCGAATCGGCCGGCTGGAGCATGCTGGCGGCGCAGGTCTGGCTGCACCCGGCGCAATTGGTGCTGGGCGGCAACGCGCTCAACCTGCTGGCACAGGGCATGTCGGTCGTGGCATTGCGCATGCTGCTCGGCGCGCCGCTGCGTTGGCGAACGGCGCTGGCGATCGGCGTGATCGGCTGGCTGGGCGTGGCCTGGTTCGGCGTGGTCGAGCCGGACTACCGTGTGCGCGTGCTGTGGGGATCGGCGGCGATCATGGCCGACATCGCCCTGCGCATGTGGGCGCTGCTGAGCGGCGGTCCCGGCCGCAGTTCACGGGCGCGAGTGGTGCTGCTGGTCATGTGCTCGGCCTCGGCGCTGCTGCTGGTGTGGCGCAACGGCCAGCTATGGTTCGACCTGAACCCGCCGGCCGACATCATCCAGCCGGCCCTGGTCAATTATTTCTACGTGCTGCTCTCGGGCATGCAGCCGCTGTTCCTCAGTATCGGTTTCCTGCTGCTCTACAACGAGACGCTGCAGCGCGAGCTGCACCTGCTGGCAAGGGTCGATTCGCTGACCGGCGTGAAGAACCGCCTAGCCCTGACCGAAAGCGCCACCCGGATGCTGTCCCAGGTCAACCGCGGAGGACGGCCGTTGGGCGTGCTGATGATCGACGCCGACCACTTCAAGAGCGTCAACGATCGCTTCGGCCATGGCGGCGGCGACAAGGTCCTGCTGGCACTGGTCGCCAGCATCCGGGCCACGCTGCGGGCCGGCAACGTGATCGGGCGCATCGGCGGCGAGGAATTCGTGGTGCTGGCGCCCGATACCAGCCTGGAGCAGGCGCTGGTGCTGGCCGAGCGCATCCGCGGCACGGTCGAGTCCACGCCGTTGATGGTCGACGGGCATCTGCTGCAGTTGACCGTGTCGATCGGTACCGCCGCGGCCGAGCCGGGCGAGCACGATGTGGCGGCCCTGCTGCGGCGCGCGGACGCGGCGCTGTACGCGGCCAAGCATGCCGGCCGCAACCGGGTCATGGCAGCCGATCCGGAACTGGCGGTCCGACGCCTGCTGGCCTGACCGGCAGGATCGGCCGGAGCCCACCCTGCGCATCCCGGCAGTCAGCCCTCCAGTGCGGCGTCGAGCAAAATGTCGGCGCGCAGCACCTTGGATACCGGGCATCCCTGCTTGGTCTCCTGCGCGATGCGCTGGAAGGTGTCGGCGTCGGCGCCGGGCACGCGGGCGCGGCAGTTCAAGGCAATGGTGGTGATGGCGAAACCGTCGCCCTGCTTGTCCAGCGTCACCTCGGCCCGTGTCTCGATCCGCTCCGGCGTCAGCCCGGCATTGCCCAGGCCCAGCGACAGCGCCATCGAGAAGCAGCCGGCCAGCGCCGCGCCGACCAGTTCCTCCGGATTGGTGCCGGGGCCGTCCTCGAAACGCGACTTGAAACCGAACGGCGCCTCGCGCATCACGCCGGTCTGGGTGGAGATGGTGCCCTGGCCGTCCTTCAGGCCGCCGGACCATGTGGCGGAGGCGGATTTCTTCATGGGGTTCTCCCGTTGTTCGGATGGACGAACCAGTGTGGGCCTGCTGTCATTCAGGACGCGCGAACGCGCGCCCGCGCCTGCTTCACGCGCGTTTTGCCGCCGTCAGTCGTAAGCTCGCGGCTTTCCCTTCCCGAGCATCGGCATGAGCTTCGACATCCGGCACGACCCTGCCGCGCAGCGCTTCGAAACCGTGGTGGACGGCCAGCATTGCGAGCTGGATTACCGCCTCGCCGGCAAGGTCATGACGATCACCCACACCGGCGTGCCGGGGCCGGTGGAGGGCCGTGGCATTGCCTCGGCGCTGACCCAGGCCGCGATGGAAACCGCGCGGGCCGAGGGCTGGTCGGTGATCCCCGCCTGCGCCTATGCCGCCTCGTGGCTGCGTCGGCATCCGGAGTTCGCCGACCTGCGCGCCTGATTCCGCGCCCGATCGTTGTGTCCGCCTCGCCGCATCGGCCACACTGGGTTGACGCAACGACGGCGAGAGACCGATGAGTGGTTCCGATCCCCACGGCAGGCAGCATCGTCGCCGCGGTCTCGTCCATGCCTTGCGCGCGCGTCGCTCGCTGGCCGTCGGTGGCGCGCTGCTGCTGATGGTGGCCGTGGCGGCATGGAGCCTGGGCATGCATCCGGCGCCGGCGTTCCTGCTCGGTTTCGATGCCGGCGCGCTGGCATTCATGGGCCTGCAGCTGTGGGAGTTCAACACGGCCACGCCGACCAGCATGCGCAAGAAGGCGCGCCACCAGGACGCCGGGCGCTGGGGCATCCTGTGGAGCGGCGTGGCGATCTCGACGGTGGTGCTGGTGGCGCTGGGCACCGAACTGGAGGCCGGCAAGACCGGCGGACTGGTCGCGATCATGGTTTCCGCCGCGAGCATCATGCTCAGCTGGGGCTTCCTCAACACGCTGTTCGCGCTGCACTACGCGCACGGCTATTACGGCGACTACGGCGAGGAGCACAGGGGTCTGGACTTCCCCGGCGGCGGCGAGCCCGGCTATTGGGACTTCGCGTATTTCGCAGTGGTGATCGGCATGACCTTCCAGGTTTCGGACGTCCAGGTGACCAGCCGCGAGTTGCGCCGGATGGTGCTGGTGCACGGTGTGATCGCGTTCTTCTTCAACGTGTTCATCGTGGCGGTCAGCGTGAACATCCTGGCGGGGCGAGGCTTGTAGGCGAGGCTCCGCAAGGGCGGCTTCAGCCCGCCCATCCTGGCCGGGGATCAGGGCAGTGGGTTTGAGCCCACCCTTCGCGCCACGTCAGTCGCGGAAGTTGTCGAACTGCAGCGGCAGCTCCACCTCGGACTTGCGCAGCAGCGCCATCGCCAGCTGCAGGTCGTCGCGCTTCTTGCCCGTCACGCGCAGCTTGTCGCCGTTGATCTGCGCCTCGACCTTGAGCTTGGCGGCCTTGAGCTCGGCCACCAGCTTCTTGGCCATCGCCTGCTCGATGCCCTGCTTG
Source organism: Frateuria edaphi (assembly GCF_021117405.1). Lineage (NCBI taxonomy): Bacteria > Pseudomonadati > Pseudomonadota > Gammaproteobacteria > Lysobacterales > Rhodanobacteraceae > Frateuria > Frateuria edaphi. Next base: position 2,637,262 of record NZ_CP088251.1, on the reverse strand, counting down.
ACGGTGACCTTCTGCCGCGCACCGCCCAGGTTCACTTCCGGCTCGGCCACGTCCAGCGCGCGGATGTCGATCTTCCGCGAGGTCAGGCGTCCGCGCAGGATGTCCAGCATCTGCTGCAGCTGGAAGTCGCTCGGCGCGCGCTGGGTGATCACGTAGCCGTCCAGTTCGAACACCGCATCGGTGCCCTTGAAATCGAAGCGGCTGGCCAGCTCGCGGTTGGCCTGGTCGACCGCGTTGGTGAGTTCGTGCTTGTCCACTTCGGAGACGACGTCGAAGGAGGGCATGGTGGGCACCTTGAGGGTTGGAAAGCGGAAAGTGTAAGCGCTCGGCCATAATGCGCGACCGGCGCCCGGCGCGCGCTCCCTGCCGATCCATGAAAACCGACGTCCTCATCATCGGCGCGGGTGCCGCCGGCCTCATGTGCGCGATCACCGCCGGCCAGCGCGGGCGGCGTGTGCTCGTGCTCGATCACGCGAACAAGCCGGGCAAGAAGATCCTGATGTCCGGCGGCGGGCGCTGCAATTTCACCAACCTGGGCGTGACGCCGGCCAACTACCTCTCGGCCAACCCGCATTTCGCCAAGTCCGCGTTGGCGCGCTACACGCCGGCCGACTTCATCGCGCTGGTCGAGAAGCACCGCATCGCCTACCACGAGAAGGAGCTCGGCCAGCTGTTCTGCGATGACTCCTCCAAGCAGATCGTGCGCATGCTGCTGGACGAGTGCGCGGCCGCCGGCGTGCGGGTGGAGACCGGTTGCGCGGTGGAGCGCGTGCGCCACGGAGAGACCGGTTTCAGCGTGACCACCGCGCGCGGCGAGGTGCACGCCGAGGCGCTGGTAGTCGCCAGCGGCGGCCTGTCGATCCCCAGCATGGGCGCGACCGGGTTCGGCTACGAACTGGCGCGCCAGTTCGGCCACGCCGTGCGGCCCACGCGCGCGGGCCTGGTGCCGCTGACGTTGAGCGGCAAGCACCAGGAGCGCTACGCCGACCTGGCCGGCGTGGCATTGCCGGCCGAGGCGCGCTGCGGGCGGCAGGCGTTCCGCGCCGGGTTGTTGTTCACCCACCGGGGCATCAGCGGGCCGTCGATCCTGCAGATCTCCTCCTACTGGCAGCCGGGCGAGGAACTGCGGCTGGACCTGCTGCCCGACCGCGACGCCGCCGACTGGCTGCCCGGCCAGCGCGTGGCGCGTCCGGCGGCGGAACTGAAGACCGTGCTGGGCGACGCGCTGCCCAAGCGGCTGGCGCAGCGGCTGTGCGAACTCGACTTCGGCAACCGCCCGATGCGCCAGTACCGCGAGGCGGAGCTGGCCGCGATCGGCGCCCGCCTGAACGATTGGCCGCTGGTCGCCAGCGGCACCGAGGGCTACCGCACGGCGGAGGTGACGCTGGGTGGCGTGGACACCGACGGGCTGTCCTCCAGCACCATGCAGTCCAGGCTCGTGCCGGGGCTTTATTTCATCGGCGAGGTGGTCGACGTGACCGGCTGGCTGGGCGGCTACAACTTCCAGTGGGCGTGGGCTTCTGGGCATGCGGCCGGCGAAGTGGCGTGAGCCGTGCGCCGAAACCGGGGGCGGGCTTTTGCGCGCCTTCAACACCGCCGGTGTTCCATTACCGGGTCGCGCCAACAGGAGAACTTCCTTGAACATCGGCTTCCTCGGCCTGGGCGCCATGGGCAGCGCCATGGCCAGCAACCTCCTCGCGGCGGGCCACACGCTGACGGTGTGGAACCGCTCCGAAGGCCCCACCGAGCCATTGGCCTCGCTCGGCGCCAGGGTCGTCCGCACGCCCGGGCGGGCGGTGCAGGGCCAGGTCGTGCACAGCATGCTGGCCAACGACCAGGCGGTGCGGGAGGTGTTCCTGGACGGTGGCGTACTGGACGAAATGGACCGGGGCACCGTGCACGTCAACCACGCCACCATCTCCGTGGCGCTGGCGCGCGAGCTGGCGGTGGAGCACGCGCGGCGCGGGCTGGGCTACGTCGCCGCGCCGGTGTTCGGCCGACCGGACATGGCTGCGGCGGCCAAGCTCAACATCGTGGTGGCCGGGCATGCGCACGTGGTCGAGACCGTGCGCCCGTTGCTGGAAGCGCTGGGCAGTCGGCTGTGGCCGGTAGGCGAGGCGCCCGAGCGCGCGAACGTGGTCAAGCTCGCCGGCAACTTCATGCTGGCCTCGGCGATCGAAAGCATGGCCGAAGCCAGCGCGCTCACGCGGGCGCATGGCGTCAGTGCCGCCGACTTCCTGGAGATCATGACCAGCACGCTGTTCGCCGCGCCGGCCTACCAGGGCTACGGCCGGCTGATCGCCGAGGAGCGCTACACGCCGCCGGGCTTCGCGCTGCCGCTGGGGCTGAAGGACGTGAACCTCGCGCTCGCCGCGGGCGAGGCGGCACGCGTGCCGTTGCCGTTCGCCGGCGTGGTGCGCGATGCGCTGATCGAAGCGCTCGCGGGCGGCGGTGAAGGACTGGACTGGGCGGCGCTGGCGCAGGTGGCCGCGCGCCGCGCGCAACTGGAGTGACCGCAAGGCGAGCCTACCGGTACGGGTGGCGATCCGGGCCGCCCCCTGCGACCGCTACGCCACCTACGGATGCTTCGGGCGCTGTTGCAGCCAGCGGTCCAGTTGGTTGGCGAACGCCTGCCGGTCGCGCGCATGAAATGTCGCCGGCCCGCCGGTATCCACGCCTGCGCCGCGCAACTCGTCCATGAAATTGCGCATCGACAGGCGCTGGGCGATGGTCTCGCGGGTATAGAGCTCGCCGCGCGGGTGCAGTGCCAGCGCGCCCTTGTCGATTGCCTGCGCGGCCAGCGGGATGTCCTGCGTCACCACCAGGTCACCTGACGAGAGGCGCTGGACGATCTCGTTGTCCGCCACGTCGAAGCCGCCGGCGACCTGGATCGCGCGCACCCATCGCGTGGGCGGCGTGCGCAGCATCTGGTTGGCGACCAGCGTGACCACCACCTGTGCACGCTCGGCCGCGCGGAACAGGATCTCCTTGATCGGCCCCGGGCAGGCGTCGGCATCGACCCAGATCTGCGCCTCGCTCACCCGCGGTTCCAGTGCAGCACGCCATCGACCACCGTGCGTGCGCGGCCGCCGACCCAGATCGCGTCCGGTTCGATACGCGCCAGCAGTCGCGCGTCATGGCCCATCTCGCGGCCCTGGCTGATCGCGTAGCCGCGCGAGAGCGCACCCTGCGGCTCGGCCTGCGCGATGTAGGCGGCGATCAGGCCGTTGGCCGCCCCGGAGGCCGGATCCTCGACGATGCCGACGCCGGCGGGAAACGCGCGCACCACCAGCGGGTAATCCTCCGACGAACTGCGCGCGAACACGCACAGGCCCATGCTGCCGGTGGCGCGTGCGAGCGCGCCGATGGCGCTATGGTCGGGCAGCCAGCCGCGCAGGCCCGCTTCGTCCGCGACTTCGGCCAGCCACCAGCGGCGGCCGCCATCGACCAGCGCCGGTGGCAGGGTGCCCAGTTCGATGCCGGCGAGCGTGGCCGCAAGCAAAGGGTGGGCGTCGCGCCCGGTGGCGAGCACTTGCTCGCCGGGCGACTTCAGCAGCAGGTCGCGCGCCTCGCCCTCGCCCTCGACGCGGATCGGAAGCACGCCGGCGCCACATTCCTGCCAGAGCACGCCATCGACCGGTTGCGCGAGTCCGCAGGCCAGCACCGCGTGCGCGCTGCCGATGCTCGGGTGGCCGGCGAACGGGATCTCGTGCTGCGGGGTGAAGATGCGCACGCGGTAGCTCGACCGCGGCGTCGAGGGCGGCAGCAGGAACGTGGTCTCCACCAGCGCGGTCCAGCGTGCGAAACGTTGCATCTCATCGTCGCTCCATCCACGCGCGTCGGTGACCACGCCAAGGTGGTTGCCCCCGCCACAGGTGGCGGCAAAGACGTCCAGATGCAGGTAGCGGATCGGTGCCATGCGTTTCCGTGGGGAGCGGGGCGGATAAGGGCGCGCATGATACGCCCTGGTGTCGCACCGGTGGCCGCGCGAGTCGACAAGGGGCATGGGTGACGCCAAGATGGACGGTCCGCCGTTCATCAGGAAGCCCCAGCGATCATGATCACCCTGGCCATCATCGCCGTCACCTGCGTCGTCTCGTTCCTGGCTTTCAACAAGCCCAAGCTGATGGACGACCTGATCCTGTGGCCGCCTGCGGTCCAGCGCCATCGCGAATACCACCGGCTGGTGACCTACGGGCTGGTCCACGCGGACTTCGGCCACCTCTTGTTCAACATGCTGACGCTGTTCTTCTTCGGGCGCGCCATCGAGAGCGTGTATGCCGAGGAGCTTGGCCGGTTTGGTTTCCTGCTGTTCTACATCGGCGGCCTGGTGGTCTCGATCCTGCCGACCTACATCAAGAACCGGCGCAACCCGAACTATCACAGCCTGGGCGCCTCGGGGGCAGTCTCGGCGGCGTTGTTCGCCTTCATCCTCTTCGCGCCGTGGGCCCGCATCATCGTGTTCGTGCTGCCGATGCCGGCCATCCTCTACGCGGTGCTCTACGTCGGCTACTCGATCTACATGGACCGGGCCGGCCGCGACAATATCAACCACAGCGCCCATCTGTGGGGCGCCGCCTACGGCGTGATCTTCACCTTGCTGATCAAGCAAGGGTTGTTTACTTACTTCCTTGCGCAGCTCGTGAATCCACGCATGTAGGAGGCCAATGCCCGCGCCAGGGAACAGCCAGCGACGACCCTTCTTCGTGGTGCTCAACCGCCGCTCCGGCAGCGGCGATGGCGGTGCCACGGAAGAGGCCATCCGCGGCGCACTCGATGCCACGGGGCATCCCTACCGGCTGTTCTGCGCGAAGCACCCCCGACACCTGGGCGAGCTGGCGGGGCAGGCGGTGGAAGCGGCCCGGGCGCAGGGGGGCGCAGTGGTCGTCGCCGGCGGCGACGGCACCATCAACGCGGTGGTGCAGGCGGTGCTGCCCAGCGGCCTGCCGCTGGGCGTGCTGCCGCAGGGCACGTTCAACTTTTTCGGCCGCTGCCACGGCCTGCCCGAGGGCGATGCCGGCGAGGGGATACGCGGCCTGCTCGACGCGCAGGAAAGGCCGGTGCAGGTGGGCCTGGTCAACGATCGCGTGTTCCTGGTCAACGCGAGCCTGGGGCTCTACCCCGAGCTGCTGGAACGGCGCGAACAGGACAAGCGCCGCTTCGGACGCCACCGCCTGGTCGCGCTGCTGTCGGGCCTGCGCGCGCTGCTGGGCAGCTACCCGGACCTGCGCCTGTCGCTCTGCGAGGACGGCCAGTGGCAGGTGCGGCGCAGCACCACCCTGGTCGTGGGCAACAACCGCCTGCAGCTGGAGAGCATCGGCATCCCCGAGGCCGACGCCGTGACCCGCGGCGCGCTGGTCGGCATCGTGCTGCCGCCCCTTGCACGCTGGCACATGATCCTCACGGCGATCCGCGGCCTGTCCGGCCATCTGGGCGACGTCGAGAAGGTCGACAACTTCGCCTTCACCGAACTCGAAGTGGCCTTGCCGAGGCGGCGGGAGCTCAAGCTCGCGATCGACGGGGAGATCGTCCGTCTGCCGTTGCCGCTGCGTTTCCGGGTTGCGCCGCAGGCGCTCCGGCTGCTGGTGCCGCGGAACCGGAGCGACCGGTGAGCGTGTTGTTGCACATGTCCGATTCGCATTTCGGCACCGAGCGCGCGGCGGTGCTGGATGCGCTGAGGGGATTGATCCGGGACAGCCGACCGGCACTGGTAGTGCTCTCGGGCGACCTGACCCAGCGCGCACGACCGGCGCAGTTCGCCGCCGCGCGCGACTTCGTCGCAAGCCTGCCCGCGCCGTTCCTGGCGATCCCCGGCAACCATGACATCCCGCTGTATGCCCTGGGCACCCGCCTGCGGGCACCGTACGCGCGCTATGCAGCGGCGTTCGGCAACGAGCTGGAGCCGGCATGGTCGTCGGCGGAATGGCTGGTGCTGGGGGTCAACACCACGCGTTGGTGGCGGCACAAGCAGGGCGAGGTGTCGCCGGCGCAGATCGAGCGGGTGGCGGCGCGCCTGCGCCAGGCCGCTCCGGGGCAGACGAGAGTGGTGGTAGTGCACCAGCCGATGGCGGTGATCGACGAGTCCGACCGGCGCAACCTGCTGAGAGGACACGCGCAGGCGGCCGGCGCCTGGGCAGCCGCCGGCGCGCAACTGGTGCTGGGTGGCCATATCCACTTGCCCTACGTACGATCGCTGCCCGAACCGGGCGGCCGCCCCCTATGGGTCGTGCAGGCCGGCACCGCGGTTTCGCACAGGGTACGGGGCGACATCCCCAACTCGGTCAACCTGCTCCGCCGCGATGGAAACTCCGATACCTGCACGGCGGAGCGCTGGGACTACGACGCCAACTCCGGGGCGTTCGTCTGCCACGAGCGGCAGCCACTCGCGCTGCGCGTCCCGCATGCATCCTGAATTGCCAGGCGCTTCATGCCGCAATCGCGCATGACAGCGGAAGATGCCCGCGCAATACTGGACGTGCAGGTCTTTCCGCCGCGTGCTTGGAGCATGTCAACGCGGGCAAGGCTGCACTGACCACCGCAGGAGTGATGACGCATGGCAACGACCCGCACGTCGGCCGCGAAGAAATCCGCGGCCAAGAAGGCAGCCGCCGGCAGCAAGGCGACCAAGAAGACCGCCGCCGCGAAGGCCGGCATCAAGACACCGATCAACCGCACCGCCGCCCGTCCGGCCGCAAAGAAGGCCGCGGGCAAGGATTCGGCCTCCCGGTCGGCAACCGCATCGAAGAAATCGCCGGCCAAAAAGGTGACGGCGAAGAAGGCGGCTCCGAAGAAGGCATCCGTCAGGAAGGCGGCTCCGAAGAAGACGGTCGCGAAGAAAGCGGCACCGAAAAAGACCCTCGCCAGGAAGGCGGCACCGAAGAAGGCCATCGTCAAAAAGGCAGCATCGAAGAAGGCCATCCGGAAGCCGGCGGCGAAGAAAGCCGCGTTGAAAAAAACGGCCACCAGGAAGAGCACGCCAGCGTCGGCCAGCAAGAAGGCCACAAAGCCCTCGCCGACCAAAGCGGCCACCCGCACCGGCGGCATGGCGGCGAAGGCCGCGGGCAAGCCGGTGGCGAAGAAGGCCTCCTCCGCGTCGAAGCCCAGCCGGCCGGGCAGCGCCAAGCCCGCCGCCAGCAAGGCAGCGGCGCCGCGCAATGCACCCCCCGCGATCCAGCACATCAGCCCGGAAGAGGCGGTGGCGCACATCCAGGCGCTGCTCGATGCGAAGCAGGAACGCACCCGGCAGGCGTCGAGCCGTCCGGCGGACGGACAGCCGAGGCCACACGGCGAATCGGCCATCCATACGCCCGAGAGCCCGCAGCTGCCCAGCGATGCGCCCAAGACCACCATTCCGGTGCACACCGGACAGCGCGGCGCCAAGGTCTGACGCCAGGTCACCCTGCCGCCGCGCCCGCGCATCAGCCGGGCGCGGCGCTCAGGGCGCATTCAAACCGCCGCGACTAGCGTGATCCCCGTGACAGCAGTCACGGAGGTGAGCCCATGAAACGCATGCTTGCAGGACTGGCGCTGGTGCTTGGCACGGCGGCGCTGTCGGGTTGCTATTACGACCCCGGTTACAGCTACGTGCGCAGCAACGGCTATCAGGGCGATGCCTACTACGGCGAGGGTCCCTCGGTGATCTACGAGCCGGACTACTACGGTTACGGCGGCTACTACGGGCCCGGCTGGGGCTATGGCTGCTGCTATTCCTCCGGCGTGAGCGTCGGCATCAGCGGTACCTGGCGCGGCGATTCGCACCACTACCGTGGCCGCGACTGGAGCCGCGAGCGCCATGACTACCGCGACGACAGGCATGATCGTCGCGAGTGGCGCGGCCGGGAAGACCGCGGCCATGACCGCGGCGACTGGCGCGGGCGACGCGGGCACGATCGCGACTGACCGGCGCGCCGCGACTCGTGCCCGAAGCGTCCGCTTGGCACAATCGCGGCATGCCTTCTCCAACCCTTCGCGGGCGCCCTGCGCGCCTGGCTACTGTCGCGTTGTGCCTCCTGCTCGGCGGCTGCGGTAGCCTGCGCTATTACGCCCACGTCGCGCATGGGCAGGCGTCGTTGCTGATGCACCGCCGCCCGATCGTCAAGGTGCTGCAGGACCCGGCCACCGACCCGACGTTGGCCCGTCGCCTGCGCCTGGCGGCCCAGGCGCGGCGGTTCGCTTCCGCGGTGCTGGCGCTGCCGGACAACCGCAGCTATACCAGCTACGTGGACCTGCACCGCCCTTACGTCGCCTGGAACGTGTTCGCCACGCCGCCGTATTCGGTCGAAGCCCTGCCGCAGTGTTTTCCCATCGCCGGTTGCGTGGCCTACCGTGGCTATTTCGACCAGTCCCGCGCGCGGGTTCGCGCGGCGGAGCTGAAGGCGCAAGGCGAGGATGTATGGATCGGGCCCGTGCCGGCGTATTCGACGCTGGGCTGGTTCGCCGATCCGATCGTCTCCAGCATGCTGCGCTGGGACGACGACGACGTGGCCGGCACCATCTTCCATGAGCTCGCGCACCAGCGGCTGTACGTGAAGGGCGACACGGCGTTCAATGAATCCTTCGCCAGCTTCGTCGAGCAGGAGGGTCTGCGCCAGTGGCGCAAGGCGCGCGGTTTGCCGCCCCCCGGCTCGCGCGATCAGGCGATGGAGCAGGGCTTCACCGCACTGGTGCTGGACCTGCGCGAGCGGCTCAGGCGGCTGTACGCGAGTGGGGACGATCCGGCCAAGCTGGCGCGCGGCAAGCAGGCGCAGGTCGATGCGTTCCGTCGCCGCTACGCGCAGTGGCGCGACAGCCGGTGGTCCGGCGACCGCCGCTACGACGCCTGGGTGGAAGCGCCGATCAACAACGCCAAGCTGTTGCCCTTTGGCCTGTACGACCGCTGGACGGGCGCCTTCGCGGTGCTGTTCGAACAGGCGGAACGGCAGTGGGGCGCGTTCTATGCCGCGGTCGGTACGTTGGCGGAGAAGCCCGAGGCAGAACGGACGCGCGAACTCGAGCATCTGGCTGCCGCGAAGAACCATGCTCCCTGATCGGCCCGCCCGCCGGCCGGCCCGCTCCGGCCTGCGGCCTGGCCAGGCGGTGCGGGCGGAGCAGGATGCCTGAGGCCTGCATGGCGCTGCGCCTTGCACCCGCCCGCCACGCCCCAACGTCGAAGCCATGGCCGATACCACCGTTCCCCACTTCTTCGAGCAGTTCCCCATGCGCAGCGTGCTCGAGTCGGAACTCGATGCCGCGCTGTCCGAATCCGCCCGGGACCTGACCGTCCTGTTCCTGTGGGGCCGCGATTGCCCCAATTGCGATATCGCCAAGCGAGCCATGCTGCTGGCGCGCGAACGCTTCCAGTGGTCGCGCGTGCAATGGCTGCACGACAACGTCTACGAGGATCCCGGCATGGCCACCCGCTTCGGCTTGCACGGCATCCCGGCGTTCTTCGTGTTCGCCGGTTCCCGCAAGCTCGGGCGCATCACCAGCTGGCCGGGCGCCGACGCCTTCGTGCATGCGATCGACACCCAGCTCGCCGCGCTGGCGTCGCCGCAGGGATAATGCGTCCGATCCGGCCATGTGCCGGTTCCCGCCAGGCCAGCGCATGATCGTCCAGTCCCTGCTCGACACCGACCTGTACAAGTTCTCGATGATGCAGGTGGTGTTGCACCACTACCCCGCGGCGCACGTCGAGTACCGCTTCAAGTGCCGTACGCCGGGCATCGACCTGGTGCCGTGCATCGACGAGATCCGCGCCGAGCTCGACGCGCTGTGCGGCCTGCGCTTCACGCGCGACGAGCTCGACTACCTGCGCGGCTGGCGCTACATCAAGAGCGACTTCGTCGACTTCCTGGGCTTGTTCCAGCTCAACGCCAAGTACGTGGAGATCGCCCCTTCGCCGGCGGCCAACGGCGAGATCGAGATCCACATCCGCGGACCGTGGCTGCACACGATCCTGTTCGAGGTGCCGCTGCTGGCGATCGTCAACGAGGTGTACTTCCGCCGCACCCGCCCGGGCCTAGATCTCGCCGAGGGCCGCGCGCGGCTCGAGGCCAAGATCGAGCTGCTGCGCGCGGACCGGGAGTACGCCGACTGCCGCATCGCCGACTACGGCACGCGCCGGCGCTTCTCGCGCGAATGGCACGAGGAAGTGGTGCGCACGCTGCGCGACGGCCTCGGCGAGCAGCTGGCCGGCACCAGCAACGTGTGGATGGCGTGGAAGCTCCGGCTCACTCCGCTGGGCACGCTGGCCCACGAGTACTTGCAGGCGCACCAGGCCCTGGGCCCGCGGCTGCGCGATTCGCAGCGCGTGGCGCTGGAAACCTGGGCGAAGGAGTACCGCGGCGACCTCGGTATCGCTCTATCGGACGTTTACGGTCTGGACGCCTTCCTGCGCGATTTCGACATGTATTTCTGCAAGCTCTTCGACGGTACCCGGCACGATTCGGGAGATCCGTTCGTCTGGGGCGAAAAGGTGCTGGCGCACTACCGCGCCAACCGCGTCGATCCGCGCACCAAGATCCTGGTGTTCAGCGACGCGCTGGACATGCCACGCGTGATGCAGCTCTACCGCCACTTCCACGGACGCTGCCAGCTGGCGTTCGGCGTCGGCACCAACCTGACCAACGACGTGGGGCCCACGCCGCTGCAGATCGTGATCAAGATGGTCCGCTGCAACGACCAGCCGGTGGCCAAGCTCAGCGATTCGCCGGGCAAGAACATGTGCGAGGACCCGGCCTACGTGGCTTACCTGCGGCAGGTGTTCGACATCCCGCCGGAAGCCTGAGTCGCTACAGCCCGATGTGGCGGTCGCGGCGCGCACGCACGCGCACATGCCGGCGCGGCGCCTCGCGGCATGCCGCGTAGCCCAGCAACACGAGGGTGGCGAGCGCGACCAGGGCGGAAAGGACGAGGTGCATCACGGCAGCATCGCCTCCGGACCGCACGTCGGGAAATGACCATCGCTCATGTGCATATGCCGCTGGCGGCGTAGACTCGCCGACACCTTACGGGAGCCCGTGCATGAGCAGCGTCTACGACTTTTCCGCCCGCGACATCGATGGCCAGGAGCGCTCGCTCGCCGAGTGGCGCGGGCGCTGGCTGCTGGTCGTCAACGTCGCCTCCAAGTGCGGCTTCACCCCGCAATACACCGGACTGGAGGCGCTGTGGCGGGAGTGGCGCGAGCGTGGACTGACGGTGCTCGGTTTTCCGTGCGACCAGTTCGGCCACCAGGAGCCAGGCGACGAGGCGGAGATCCGCCAGTTCTGCAGCCTCAATTATGAGGTGAGTTTTCCGCTGTTCGCCAAGATCGAGGTCAACGGCGCCGATGCGCATCCGCTCTACCGCTGGCTCAAGCGCGAGGGCAAGGGCGTGCTCGGCAGCGAGGCGATCAAGTGGAACTTCACCAAGTTCCTGGTCGATCCCGAGGGGCAGGTCGTCAGGCGCTACGCGCCGACGGATACGCCGGAGAAGATCGGCGCGGATCTGGCGAAGCGGGTCAAGGGCTGATTCCTCCGCCGCCCCTGGTGCGACCAGCATGGCGGTCGCGCCCGAGGACGCGCCTACTGGGATCGTTCGCTCAGCTCGGCAAGCAGGACGGCGATCGCATCGACGTCCGCGCTGGCCGATACCCCCTGCGGCGGCACGTAGTCGTTGAGCAGGATCGCGAACGCCAGGTGTTCGCCCGCCGCGCTGGTGACATAGCCGGCCAGGCAGTTCACGTACGTCATGCTGCCGGTCTTGGCGTGCACGTTGCCCGCGGCAAGCGTGCCCCGCATGCGCCCGGCCAGCGTGCCGTCGACGCCTGCCACCGGCAGCATGTCGCGCAGGTGGCCGGCGCCCGGCCCGTTGGCGAGGAAGGCGAGCAGGCGCACCAGCGCGTTCGGCGTGGCGAGGTCGCGCCGGGACAGTCCGGTGCCTTCGCCGATCAGGCTGACCGAGGGCGGGATGCCGATGCGATCGAGCAGCTGATGCAGCGCGTGGATGCCCCAGTCGGCCGCACTGAGGAACCCGGTGGGTGCGGCCGGGTCGTTAGCCGCCGCGGCGTGGGCACGCGCGCCGGCCAGCTGCAGCAGGTTCTGCAGATAGAGGTTCTGCGAGCGCTTGAGGCCCTCGCGCAGCAATGTCGCCAGTGGCGGCGACTCCAGCTGGGCCAGCACGCGCGTGCCCGCCTGCAGCGTCGCATCCTGCTGCGGCCAGTAGAGCACGCGCACTTCGCCATCGACATCGATGCCGCGTCGCTCCAGCGCCCGCAGGAGCGTCTGGCCGGCCAGCCGTGCCGGGTCGGCGATGGCCAGATGAAAGCTTCGCGGTGATGACTGCGCCGGTACCGAGCCGAAGGCGTGCAGAAGCAGGTCGCCGGAATCGCGGTAAAGGTTGACGTCGCTCGCGGTGCCGGCCGGTACGGTGAGCAGGCGGTTATCCAACGGTATCGCCGCGCCGGCGGGATCGAAAGCCAGTCCGGCCGGCTCGCCTGCGCGTGCCGCAGGCGTCACCTTCAGCTGGAACTGGTTTTCGTACACGCTCAACGCCGAGGCCGGCGCGGCGAAGCCGGCAAGGAGGTCGAACGCTTCCCAGCCGTTGCCGATCGCCGGTCCGGCGAAATAGGTGGCATCGGCCACCAGGTCGCCGTGTACGCGGCGTACGCCCTTGGCCGCCAGCTGATCGGCCAGCGCGTCGGCCCAGCCCGCGGTGGACGGATCGGTGCCGAGCGACGGATCGCCCATGCCGTAGAGCACCAGTGGCCCCTGCACGCGCCCGCGTTTTTCCGGGGTGGCGCCCAGCACGCGGGTGGGAATGCGGTAGCCGGCATCCAGGCTGTTCAGTACCAGCGCCGCGGTGAACAGCTTGGTGGTCGATGCGGGTTGGAAAAGCTTGTCGGCGTCGTGCACGTACAGGGTGCGGCCGCTGTCCAGCGAGACCACGGCGATGCCCCAGCGCGCGGCGGCGAAACGCGGTTGGGCGATGCGCGAATCGATGGCCGCGCGCGTGGCGTGCAGGTCCATCGCCATGGAGTGCAATGGCAGCAGGACGAGGGCGAGCAGGAAAGGCAAGCGGGCAATCTTCATGCCCGAAGTATCGCAACCATGGCGCAACGGCGCAGGCCGGTGTGACAGGCCCTCGACCGTGAGCTGTTAAACTGGCCCATTCACCGACAACGAGAATGCCATGCAGATCGCAGACAACACCGTCGCCTCCTTCCACTACACGCTGACCGACGACGAAGGACGCGTCATCGACAGCTCCGAAGGGCGCGAGCCGCTGTCCTACCTGCACGGTACCGGGCAGATCGTGCCGGGCCTGGAGAAGGTGATGGCCGGCCGCCAGGCAGGCGATCAGTTCAAGGTCGACGTATCGCCCGAGGAAGGTTACGGCGCGCGCCATCCGGAACTGATGCAGGAAGTGCCGCGCGAGGCCTTCCAGGGCGTGGAGGACATCCAGCCGGGCATGCAGTTCCAGGGTCGCGGCCCGCAGGGCGCGATCAATGTGACCGTGGTGCGCGTGGACGACGACAAGGTGCACATCGACGGCAACCACCCGCTCGCGGGGCAGACCCTGCATTTCAACGTCGAGGTGACCGACGTGCGTGAGGCCAGCGCGGAAGAACTGCAGCATGGCCACGTGCACGGCCCGGGCGGCCACCACCACTGAGCCGGGCCACCATGCAGGAGCCTGCAAACGGGCTCCTGCATGGCGTGAGGCTCAGTACCAGTCGAGCAGCGAAACGCCCAGCCCCAGGTACGTGGCGTTGTGGTTGTAGTCGATCAGGCTTTCGCCGTAGCCCTTGAACACTTCCATGTAGCCGCGCAGGTTGCCGGCCAGCGGGAAGCTCCAGGTGAACCGCGCCGCGCCGTGGCTGCGGCTGCCGCCCCGGAAGGAATGGCGCAGCATCATGCCGAACTCCTGGCCGTTCCACTCGCGCACGATCTGGACGTCGCCCCGACCCATGTAGTCGCTGATGTCCGGGTTGTTGTCGTCCGTGCCCCCCTCGGGAATGCGCCACCAGGGGCGCAGCATCACCGTCCAGTCGCCGCGCTCGAAGCCCACGTTGGCGACCACGCGATTCCAGCTGCGTGAGAGCGGGTTGGATTGGCCGTTGGACTGGTGGTTGATGCCGATGCCGAGCAGGCGACCGTCCCATCCGAACACCTGGTAGTGGGTGTCGAACACGAGCATCGCCTCGGGCTCGTAGTTGGTCTCGCGGAACGGCCGCGAGGCATGGTCGTTGTAGACCTGCCAGCGCGAGGACTGGGTATAACCCAGCCACAGGTCGCCCGCGTCGCCGAACACGCCCTGCCACAACTTGGTCTTGAAGCTGATCTGGAACTTCGCCTCGATGTTCTCCAGCTGCTCCGGGTGGGTCACGGTGTTGAGCGGATTGGGGCTTTGCGGGCGCTCGTTCTGGTTGCTGGTGGCGAAGACCGGCATCAGGAACACCGGCTTGTAGCCGCGTACGTTGTACGTCCCCAGCTTGGCTTCCGGCGCCAGTTCCCAGCGACTGTCCAGCAGTGACATCGGCGTGGACACCTCCGGATTTTCGCGTGCGGCGACCTGGCCCGGGAGGCGGTCGTGCCCGAACACGCTGGGCAACCGGGTTTCCTCGTCCGCGCGCTTCTTCGCCACCGGCAGGTTCACTCGGCCGGTGGCGTGGTCGTAGCAGGCCAGCCGCTGCGCGTCGCTTTCGATGGCGGTGCAGGCGCGGATGTCCATCGGATCGGGGTTCTGCGCGTGCGCCGCGCAGGCCCACAGGCCGCCAAGTACCGCGACTACCGCGGCCGTACCGTGCTTGATCAAGGACGTCGCTCCCTACGGCAAAGGCGCGAGTCTAGCGAGCGGCATCCCAACCGGTCGTGACGGGAGGCAGGGGCCTACGCGGAGATGCACGGAAACCAGGAGGCGTCGCCCCATCAGGCACATGTTTCGCACCGGCCGTGGTCGGCCAAGACCGGCCAAAAAAAAAAGCCGGCTGCAGGCAGCCGGCGAGGGGAGTGTCGAGCGAAACTCAATGCGACTGCCAGGCTTCGTACTCGCGCTGCGTGACGCGACCGTCGCGGTTCTTGTCGGCATAGTCGAAATCGTTGGCCAGCGGCGGATAGCTGGCCGCTTCCTGCAGGGTGATGGATTTCTTGCCGTTGGCCAGCTGGCTGAAGTCCGGCGCCGGGCCGGCGGAGGAAGCCGGCGGCATCGAGGACTTGAATTCCACGTTGGCGTTGCCACCGGCATTCATGCCGGCACCGTTCGCGTCGCCATTGGAGTCCATGTTGCCGTGGGAGTTCATGCTTCCGTTGGCATTCGCGTTGCCATTGGCATCCATGTTCCCGCTATGGTCCATGCCGTTTTGCATGCCCTGGTTGCCATTCATGCCGCCCGAATCGTTGCCCATCGGCGGAGGCGCGCTCGACGCCGGCGGCGGCATGGTCTGCATGCCGGAGCTGGTCGGTGGGGCAGGCGGCGTGGAATTCGGGTCGGGCGGCGGTGGTGGTGTCGGCGGCATGTTCGACTGCGGCGCGCCGGCCGGGGGAGGCGGCATCGGGGTGGTCGGCGGCGGGGGTGCGGGGGTCCCCGGATCCGTCGGCGGCGGTGGCGGTGTCGGGGGCGTCGGCACGTCCTGCGCCATCAGGACCCCGGACGCCAGCAGCGAGCTGGCGACGAGGGCGGACAGCCATGGCTTGCGGAATTTCATTATCGATACTCCATGCCAGAATGCGGGGGCGCGGGTTGAACGCATTCGATGGGGTCGCCGCGCTTCCGGCACGCTAACAAACGATTTGTAAACGCGGCCTCATCTTGCGCAGCAGGGTTCCGTGAAGTCCCAGACCACGTTGTCTTCCGCTTTACCCAGCCAGATCGCGCCGTTGAGCCTGTCGCAGGCCCGTCGGCTGCACCTGGCCGCCCAGGGCCTGCTGCAGCCGTTCGATCGCCGTCCGCGGCCCGCCGACGTGGTCGGGGCGATCGAGCGCATGCGCCTGCTGCAGATCGATTCCATCCATGTGGTGGCGCGCAGCCCTTACCTGGTGCTGCATGCGCGCCTGGGCGACTACGACGGCGCCTGGCTCGACGACGCGCTGGCCCAGGGACGCATCGCCGAGTGCTGGGCGCACGAAGCCTGTTTCGTGCCCGCGGCCGACCTGCCCATGCACCGCGCCTGGCGTGAGCGCGGCGCGCACTGGGCGCACCGCCATGCCGCGCGCATGCATCGGGACCACCGCGCCGACATGGACGAACTGCTCGAGCGGATCCGGGCGCAGGGCGCGGTGCGCGCGGCCGATTTCCCGCGCGCCGACCGCGGCGTCAGCGGCTGGTGGGAATGGAAGCCGGAGAAGCGCTGGCTGGAGGCCTGGTTCGCGCTGGGCGAGCTGATGATCCCCCGGCGCGAGCGTTTCCAGCGGGTCTACGACCTGGCCGAGCGCGTCCTCGCCAGGCTCGATCCGCCGTTCGTTCCGAGCCAGCTCGACACATCCGGCCTGCGTCGGCGCTTCATCCTCGACAGCGTACGTGCGCTGGGCATCGCCCAGGCGCGCTGGGTCGCCGATTACTATCGGCTCAAGCCCGCGGTGGACGAGGCGGAACTGGCGCCTCTGGTCGCGGCGGGCGAACTGCTGGCGGTACCGGTGCAGGGCTGGAGCGTGCCCGGCTACGTGCATCGCGAGCATGCGCCATCGCTCGACAAGGCGCGCGCCGGCCGGTTGCGTGCGACTCATACGGCCTTGCTCTCGCCATTCGATCCGCTGGTGTGGGACCGCGCCCGCGCGCAAGCCATGTTCGATTTCGAGTACGCGATCGAGTGCTACACGCCCGCGCCGAAGCGCCGCTACGGCTACTACGTGCTGCCGATCCTGCATCGCGGCAGCCTGGTCGGGCGACTGGATGCCAAGGCACACCGCGGCGAGGGCGTATTCGAGATCAAGGCGCTGTTCCTGGAACCGGGCCAGGAGGTTACCCCGCGCTTGGTTGCGGATGTGGGCGATGCGATCGCGCGCACGGCCACCTGGCATGGGACGCCGGAGATTCGGCTCGAGCGTAGCGAGCCGGCAGCGTTCGGACGGGCCCTGCGGGCAAACTGGAAGGCGGCGCGTTAAGCGACCGGCGAAACCTCACCCGCCGGAGGACGGGCGGGCGAGCGATCAGGACAGATCAGTCGCTGCTGCGTGACGCGGCCGGCGCGCCTTCGCAGGACTTGCCGTGCAACGCCTGGCGCAACTGGCTCGCCAGCGAGTTGCAGCGCGTGGCCAGATTCGGGCGGATGGCCGGATCCTGCGAGTCGCGCAGCAGGCTGGTGCGCATGGCTTCGTAGCGGCCCTGGATCTCGTTGGGCTTGTAGACCTGCGCGGCGCGATGGCAGGCCACGTAGCTGGCGAGATAGTCGTCGCACGCCGGAATCCCGGTACTGTCGGGCAGTTTGCTCGCCTGTTCCGGTGTGCCGGCCGCGGCGGCGTGGTTGCCATGGCTGGCGTGGCCCGCACCGCGGCTTTCGCTCGGCTGGGCCCGGGGTGTCGCCGGGGTTTCCGATGCCGACTGCGACCCACTGGTCCCGGTCGAGCCGGAACGGGCCGGATGGTTTGCGCAACCGGTCAGCATCAGGCCGACGCCGAGCAGGGTAATGGTCAGGCGTGGAAGGGCGAGCTTCATGGCGGGCGTTCCTCTGGCGACAGGCAAGGCCGGCAACGAGGCTGGCGACCTCTACACTAGACAAACGGCACTGTGAAGAAAATCTGAAATTTCCCGTGCTGGCGGGCCTTCCGCCGTTCAGCCATGTCGGTCGCACAGGGGATCGGTACCGGCTATGATGCGCCCACTGCGTTTGCCGGGGTCACCAGAGTCACGTGGCCCGATGCCGCCGACCGGCGCTTCATCGAATCACCCCTAGGGTTTTCCTTGCACACCAGTAAGTCGGCCCCGCACGTTGCGGCGGTCGAGTCTCTTTGATTAAACCTAGTGGAGTGTTTCATGTCTGATCGTCAGATCGGTACCGTCAAGTGGTTCAACGACGCCAAGGGCTTCGGCTTCATCAGCCGCGACAACGGTCCGGACGTGTTCGTGCATTTCCGTGCCATCAGCGGCACCGGCTTCAAGAGCCTGCAGGAAGGCCAGAAGGTCAGCTTCAAGGTCGTGCAGGGCCAGAAGGGCCTGCAGGCCGACGAGGTCATGCCGGCCTAAGCGGTTCCTCCGCGAAAGCTACGAAAGCCGGGCAGCGATGCCCGGCTTTTTTGTGTCCGAAAGGTCGGTTTCGCGGCCCGCTTGCCTTGGCGAAATTTCCGTTATGCTTGGGGCACTGTGTCTGCTCGGTCCACGTGCGTGCCCCGAAGCGGGATTCGTCCGAATCGCGCCTCGCTCCACCCGCTCCCTGCATGCCCAGTAAGTCGTCGGCCAAAGGGGAGGTCGACTTGTCTCAGCATCGTGCAGAACGGAGTGAGTCATGTCGGATCGTGAGATTGGCACCGTCAAGTGGTTCAACGACGCCAAGGGCTTTGGCTTCATCAGCCGGGAGAGTGGCCCCGACGTCTTCGTGCATTTCCGTGCCATCAGCGGCACGGGCTTCAAAAGCCTGAAAGAAGGGCAGAAGGTCAGCTTCAAGGTCGTGCAGGGCCAGAAGGGCCTGCAGGCCGACGAGGTCGCACCAGCCTGAGACAGGCGGAGTCTTTTCAAAAGGGCCGGCGCAAGCCGGCCTTTTTTTGTGCGTGCGCCGCGGCCTCGCTAGCCTTGGACTTTTCGGCAGGTTTTCATGGACGCCAATCCGACCGCTGCTGTGCGGGTCATCCGCGTGACTGCCTCCGACGGCGCGGCCAGCCAGTTGTTGCTGGTCGGGGAGCCGATGGGCGGGCGCTGGCTTTACTGGTTGCCCGCGATGGGTGTGCCGGCGAAGCATTACCTACCGCTGGCCCAGGCGCTGGCGGCGCGCGGCCTCGGCGTGGCGCTTCACGAGTGGCGCGGCATCGGTTCCAGTGACCGGCGCGCGTCCAGGCGCCAGGACTGGGGCTACCGCACCTTGCTTCAGGACGACCTGCCGCAAGGATTCGCCGCCGTGGGCGCCGCCTGGCCAGGAACCACCGGCTACCTGGGTGGCCACAGCCTCGGCGGGCAACTGGCGACGATGTTCGCCGGAAGGCATTCCGCGCAGATCGCGGGACTGGTGCTGGTGGCCAGTGGCTCGCCCTACTGGAAGAACTTCCGCCGCGCCTGGCTGATCGCCACGGCATACGTGGCGGCGCCGGTGCTGGCCCGACTGTTCGGGCATTTTCCCGGGCGTCGGATCGGCTTCGGCGGCAACGAGGCGCGCGGGGTGATCGTCGATTGGGCGCGCAGCGGACGCACCGGCCGTTACGCCGCCGCAGGCGTGGGCGACCTGGAGCCGGGCATGGCAACGTTTGCCGGCCCGCTCCTTGCGCTGCGTCCGTGCGACGACTGGCTGGGTCCGGCAGCCTCGTTGGAATGGCTGCTCGGCAAGCTGTCCCGCGCGCGCATCACGCGCGCGGTGCTCACACCGGATGACCTGCATGGGACGGCCGACCATTTCGGTTGGATGAAGACGCCCGAGCCGGTCGCCGCGCGCATCACGGGCTGGCTGGAATCGCAAGCCTAGGAGTCACGATGGGCCCGCACGAAGAGCGCGCACGGCCCTGCCTCTTGAAGCCCAGCCCACACGGCGTCATCTGATGGCATTGTCTTTCGACAAGGCCACCGCATGAACCTGTTCACTTCCTTTGAGCAACGCAGCCTGACGCTGCGCAACCGCATCGTCGTCGCGCCGATGTGCCAGTACTCGGCGACCGACGGCGTGCCGCATGACTGGCACCTGGTGCACCTGGGCAGCCGTGCGGTGGGCGGTGCGGCGGCGGTGGTCGCCGAAGCCACCGCGGTCTCGCCGGAGGGGCGCATCTCGCCCGGCGACACCGGTATCTGGAATGACGCACAGGTGGCCGCCTGGAAGCCGATCACCGCCTTCATCCGCGGCCAGCACGCCGTCGCGGGCGTGCAGCTGGCGCACGCGGGGCGCAAGGCCAGCGCGCAGCGTCCGTGGGAGGGCGGCGGTCCGCTGGCGGCGGGGCAGGGCGACTGGCCAACGGTGGCGCCTTCGGCGATCCCGTTCGATCAGGGCTGGCATACGCCGCAGGCGCTGGACGACGCAGGACTGCGCAAGGTGGTGGACGACTTTCGTGCGGCCGCCAGGCGCGCGCTCGCCGCGGGCTTCCAGCTGGTCGAGGTGCATGCGGCGCACGGTTACCTGTTGCACCAGTTCCTCTCGCCGCTCAGCAACCATCGCACCGACGCCTATGGCGGCAGCTTCGAAAACCGCACGCGGCTGGTGCGCGAGGTGCTGGCGGCCGTACGCGAGGTTTGGCCGGACACGCTACCGCTATGGCTGCGCGTCTCCGCGACGGATTGGGCACCGGAGAGCGAGGGCGTACACGGCTGGAGCGTGGAGGAAAGCGTGCGGCTGGCGCGCGAGGTCAAGTCGCTGGGCGTGGATCTGATCGACGTGTCCAGCGGCGGCGTGGTGCCGCACGTGAAGATTCCGGTCGGCCCCGGATACCAGGTGCCGTTCGCCGCGCGGATCCGGCGCGAGGCGGAGATCGCCACGGGCGCGGTGGGCCTGATCACCGAATCCGCCCAGGCGGCAGGCATCATCGAGAAGGGCGAGGCGGATCTGGTGCTGATCGCCCGCGAGAGCCTGCGCGATCCGTACTTCCCCCGCCGCGCCGCACAGGAGTTGGGCGTGTCGCTGGTCGCGCCGGTACAGTATCAGCGCGCCTGGTAGCGCCCGGAGGACCGACACATGGACCACACGCCACGATTGATCGAAGGACGCAAACACGACCTGGGCGACGGGTTCACGGTGCGACGCCTGCTGCCCGCGCTGCTGGCGCGGCACGTCGGCCCGTTCGTGTTCTTCGATCACATGGGACCGGCCGACTTCGCGCCGGGCAAGGGCATGGACGTGCGACCGCATCCGCACATCGGCCTGGCCACCATCACGTGGTTGTTCGAGGGGGCGATCCGCCACCGCGACAGCCTGGGCAGCCTGGCCGACATCCGCCCGGGCGAGGTCAACTGGATGACCGCCGGCCGCGGCATCGTGCATTCCGAACGCACGCCGCCGGACGAGCGCCGCGACGGCCAGCGACTGCACGGCATCCAGCTGTGGGTGGCGCTGCCGCGCGAGGATGCGGAAGTCCCACCGGAGTTCCACCACCACGGCGCGGGGGAGCTGCCGCGCATCGGCCGGGATGGCGCCGAACTGCTGTTGATCGCGGGCACCGCTTACGGCGAGCGCTCACCGGTGAAGGTGTTCGCACCGATGTTCCTGATCGAGGCCAACCTGGCCGAAGGCGCCACGCTGGAATGGCCGCGCGAGCACGCCGAGCGGGGCGTGTACGTGGTCGAAGGTGAAGTGGAAATGGGCGACGTCGTGGTCGGCGCCGACCGCATGGCGGTGCAGGGCGGAAACGCCGCGGTGCCGTTGCGCGCGCGCGCGCCAAGCCGGCTGATGCTGTTCGGCGGAGCGCCGCTGGATGGCGAGCGGCATCTGTGGTGGAACTTCGTGGCCAGCTCGCGCGAGCGCATCGAGCGTGCAAAGGCCGACTGGGCGGCCGGGCACTTCGGCGTGGTGCCGGGCGACGACAAGGAATTCATCCCGCTCCCGGAGCACTGAGGAGACCGAGCACTGGTTTGCGCTACCTGAACGACCGCTCGCGCCGTGCGGAGCTCGCCAGCGAGCGAAGTCGAAGCGCACCTGTGCGAGCGGTTCCAGGGCCTGGCTTGCCCCTCAACCCCTGCGCCGCGCGTTTGCGCTCCTGGCGATCGGAAATTTCGGAACGCGGGTTGGCTTGTACCCGGTGCCGGGTAGGCGCACGCTCGTGGCATCGCTCGCCGGATACCGTTCTGCGCCATGTCCGACCCGTTTCCGCGATTTCTACCCTTACTACCTGGGCGAACACCGCAATCCCGCCTGCCGCCGGCTGCATTTCGCCGGCAGTACGTTGGTGTTGCTGGTGATCGCCGTGGCGCTCGTGACCCGCGACGCACGCTGGCTTTGGTTGGCCCCGCTGGCCGGTTATGGCTTCGCCTGGGTCGGGCATTTCGTGTTCGAGAAGAACCGCCCGGCGACTTTCCGCCATCCGCTCTACAGCCTGGCCGGCGACTGGGTGATGTACTGGCAGATCCTGCGCGGCCGCCAGCGGATGTAGCGAACCGCCTGCGAAACCGTTGTGGACCCTTGGGCGCGACTGCCGACTCTCGGGCCCGGCCAAGAGAGTTACTGCAGGCTAGGATGGGCCTCGACCCGGCGCTTCGATGCCATGGCGGGCTGAAGCCCCTGCCAGGTCATCAGGCCCCCAGGGCCTGGTCCTGCTCACCCAGCCAGTCGTGGTAATTGCGCAGTTTGCCGAGCTGGAAGCGGGAGACGTCCTCGATCACCGCCAAGTGGTACCACTGCTCGCCGCGCACGGTCACGGCCGGGTGCAGCAGCGCTTCCGTTTCGCGGATGCCTTCGTGGAAGTAGCCGTCGCCCTCGCCGAACCATGGCAATCGGTCGCCTTCGCGCAACGCGGCCAGCAGTACTTCCGGGGCGCCCAGGTCGCTGGCGATCTCGTAGTGCGCCCGCAGGTCCTCGTCGGTCTGCACCAGCACGAAGCGGCCGCGGCCGCGCTCGTCCAGCAGCAGCAGGCCGGTGGGGTTGACGTGCAGGTAGCACTCCACCGCAGGGAAGTCGCCGACCAGGCCGCGGAAGGCCTGCTGGAAGGCGCGGTCGCGCAGGAATCGCACGTTGCCCAGCGCCAGCGCTTCGGCCACGAACCCGCCCACGCGCTCGAAGTAGCGCCGCTGCAGCGCTCGGATGGCCAGTTGCAGCTTGTCGATCGCCTGCGGATCGCTCTTGCGGATGAAGCGGTCGATCACGCCGGCGTTGAAGGCTTCGATGGCGGTGCAGTCGTCGGCGGTGCCGGTCAGCAGGATCTTGCCGATGTGGGGATTGGCCAGTTCGCGGCAGAACGAAATGCCATCCATCTCGGGCATGGTCAGGTCCACGACCACCACCGACACCTCGGCGAAACGCTCCGGGTCGAACATCACGCGGTGGATGGAATCGATGTCCAGTGCGACCAGTTCGCGCGTCTGCGAGGAGCGGTCCTTCCAGTGGTACATCCAGCCGCCACCCGGCACGGCGCGGATGCCGTGGCTGCCCAGTTCGGCCAGCGCCTTGCGCGGCGAGCTGTAGCTGCGCAGGCGCAGGGCCGGATCGAGCAGCAGGGGCATGCTGTCGAGGTATGTCTCGTGGTCGTCCACCAGCAGCGTGGTGGTGGGGAAGTGGAACGGCAGGATGTCGCCGTGAAAGTCGATGCTCATGCCGGAAGTCCCTGTCCTGTTGGCACGCATGGCGGGAACGCCACGAAAAACTCGGTGTATTCGCCCCAGCGCGAGCGGCAGCTGATTCGACCGCCCATGCGCTCGACGGCACTTTGGGAGAAAGCCAGGCCGATGCCCAGCCCGGTGCCGTCGCGGCTTTCGCTGTAGGAATAGAAGCGGTTGAAGATGCGCGGCAGCACGTCGGGCGGGATGCCGGGCCCGGTGTCCCGCACGCGGATGCAGTGGCCGCCCGCATCGCTGTCCAGGCTCACGTGGATCTCGCCCTTGCCGGCCCGGCCGGTGTGGAACAGCGCGTTGCGCAACAGGTTGAAGAGCACGTGCGTAAGCAGCGTCTCCGAACCCATCAGCACGAAGTCGGTGGGCTCGGCCGACAGCTGCACGCGCTCGCGCTCGGCCTGCGAGGCGTACGGGTAGCGCGCCAGCGCCTGCGCCACGCAGGCGCGCGCCTGCAGCGGCTCGAGCTGCAGCGTACCCATCGGCCTGGCCGCCATCAGCAACATGTCGATCACGGTGTGCGCGTGGTTGACCTCGTGTTCGATCACCGAGATGCCGCGCTGCAGGGCCTGCAGGTGAGGGTTGCGCAGCGCGGCCACGGGCAGTCCGGCGCGCTCGGCCACGCGGTGGCTCTCCAGCAGGTTGGGCAGGTACCGGCCAATCGCGCGACCGGCCATCTGCACCGAGCCCAGCGGCGTACGCAGCTCGTGCGCGATGTTGTTGGAAGCGCCGATCAGCGCCTTGACCTTGGCCTCGTCGGCGAACTTCTGCGAGAGGCTGGCCAGCGGCCCAAGGATCAGCGTCAGCGCCAGCAGCGGTGCGTATTGCAACAGCGCGTGCCACGGCCAGGCCCCGTGCGGCCCGAGCTGGAACGCCAGCGCGGCCAGCGCCGTGCCCAGGCTGCAGATGAGCGCGAAGCTGGCCAGGTCGAACAGCATCATGGTGATGAAGATGGAGAACAGGTGCGCACCCATCCAGACGATCGTGCCGCCGTTGCGCAGCCACAGGTAGCCGAAGAAGAACGGCAGCACGAACGTGATCACCGCGTACCAGTACAGCGGCAGCCACGGCTTGAACGAGCGCGGCCACCAGCGTTGCCACGCCAGCGGCAGCAGCGCCGCGCAGCCGGCGAGGTGCAGGCCGAGGTTGCTGTAGGGCTGCGGCAGCACATAGGTCCACAGGAACCAGTACAGCGGCATGAACAGCCCGCCGAGCAGGCACATCACCGGCATCATCGGCTGCGAGTAGCGCGCGCGGGTGAACATCGCATTGTCCACCCGCCGCCGCAGCTGCTGCAGCCGCGAGCGGCGGCGGTGCGTCGTGTCGGTCGTCCCTGGCATCAACATGGCATCCGGCCGTTGGCGTTTGGCTTACCGGTATTGCTCGTGGCAGGACTGGCAGGCGTCGCCGACCGGCTTGATCGCCTGGGCGAGCGCCGCGCAGTCGGTCGGATGCGCCTGCACCGCGCCCTGCAGGGCCGTACGCAGGCGACCGGAATGGTCGAGGAAATCCTGCTCGGCGCCCGGGAAGGCGACGGGGATGTCCGATGCGGTCGACTGCAGCCGCAGCAAGTGGTCGTTGACCTGCGCGGCGTCGCACTGCTTGGTCTTGACCGCCTGGCCGAGCGCGCCCATGTGGTGGCCCATCACTGTCATCACCGCGTGCGGCATGGGGTTGCGATTGCCCAGCGCCTTCATGGCGAAGACGGTGCCGAGGACGCCGATGACCAGGCCGAGCAGGATCAGGAGTGCGGAACGTGCATTCATGGTGGACCGCCCTTGGAAGTTGTGAACAGCCAGAATACCGAAGCATTGGCGGCTTTCGTAGCCGTAAAATGGGCTTTTCCGCGTAGGAAACCGCACGCGATGGCAGGCAGCATCCACCTCGTCCCCGGGCAGGCCGCATGACCGGGCCGCACTATCCGGTCGAACGCTTCGAAGGCGTCGAGCGCCTGTACGGACGTGGAACCATCGAGCGACTGATGGGCGCTCACGTCTGCGTGGTCGGCATCGGGGGTGTCGGTTCCTGGGCGGTCGAGGCGTTGGCGCGCAGCGGCGTGGGCCGGTTGACCTTGATCGATGCCGACGATGTCTGCCTGTCCAACACCAACCGCCAGCTGCACGCGCTGGACGGCCAGTGGGGCAAGCCCAAGGTCGGCGTGATGGCCGAGCGCGCGCATGCGATCAACCCGCGCATCCGGCTGGAGGCGATCGAGCGCTTCCTCACCACCGCCACGCTGGACGACTTGCTGGACCGCGGCTACGACGTGGTGCTCGATGCCTGCGACGCCTTCCGCGTCAAGCTCGAGGCGATCGCCTGGTGTCGCCGGCGCAAGCTGCCGATGGTCACCGTCGGTTCGGCCGGCGGCCGAACCGATCCCACGCAGATCCGCGTGCGCGATCTTTCGCGCACCGAGCACGATGCGATGTTCAGCCTGATCCGCAAGAAGCTCCGGCAGGATTTCAATTTCCCGCGCAATCCGGACCGCTATTTCGGCGTATCGGCGGTGTATTCGCTGCAGAACGTGCAGTACCCGCAGCCGGACGGCTCGGTCTGTGGTTTGCGCCCGCCGGGTGGGGATTCGCTCAACCTGGCCTGCGGCGGCGGGCTGGGGGCGGCCACCCACATCACCGGGGCGTTCGCGTTTGCGGCGGTGGGAAAGGTGCTGGAAAAGGTGCTGGAGAAGTAGCTCGTCTTCCGCCTCCCTCGCTGGGAAGCGGACCGAGGTGAAGCGCCGTGGCTCGGGGGAAGCGCGCATAAGAGCGGCCACTTTGCAGCTTTCCGTAAGAGTGGCCCCTCGCCCCAGCCCTTCTCCCCGAAGAGGGAGGGAGCTACATCACCACCCCATGTAATGCCCGCCGTTGATCGCCAGGTTCGATCCGGTGATCCAGCTGGCCTCTTCGGTGGTGAAGAACGCCACCGCGTGAGCGATCTCCTCCGGCTTGCCCAGTCGCCCGATCGGAATCTGCGCCACGATCTTCTCGCGCACCTCCTCGGGCACCGCCATCACCATGTCGGTCGCGACGTAGCCGGGCGAAACCGTGTTCACCGTGATGCCGAACTTCGCATTCTCCTGCGCCAGCGAGATGGTGAAGCCGTGCATGCCCGCCTTGGCCGCGGCGTAATTGGCCTGGCCGTACTGGCCTTTCTGGCCGTTGATCGAGCTGATCTGCACGATGCGGCCCCAGCGGCGCGCGCGCATGCCCTCGATCACCGGACGGGTGACATTGAAGCAGGCGTTGAGGTTGGTGTTCACCACCTCGGTCCACTGCTGGTAGTCCATCTTGTGGAAGGTGGCGTCGCGGGTGATGCCGGCGTTGTTGACCAGGATCTGGATCGGCCCGCACTGCGCTTCCACCGCGCGCACCATGGCTTCGGCCGAGACCGGGTCGGCCACGTCGCCCGGCACCATGCACACGTCGATCCCTTCGGCTGACATGCGGGCGCGCCAGGCCTCGGCCCGGGTCGCGTCGCGGTAGTTGGTGGCGACTTTGTGTCCCTGGCGCGCCAGGTTGCGGACGATCGCGCTGCCGATGCCGCCCGTGCCGCCGGTGACCAGTGCGGTGCGTGGGTTCATTGCGTGCAGTTCCCGGTGAGAACACGCCGGTGCTGGCGTGCCCTTGCATGTATACCCCAACTTCATGACAACTGCTGCCGGCCTGCCAGTGAATCCAGTCGCG
This sequence comes from Frateuria edaphi, assembly GCF_021117405.1. NCBI lineage: Bacteria > Pseudomonadati > Pseudomonadota > Gammaproteobacteria > Lysobacterales > Rhodanobacteraceae > Frateuria > Frateuria edaphi. Next base: position 2,610,248 of record NZ_CP088251.1, on the reverse strand, counting down.
GTTGCTTTCGGCAAACGCCTCAGCCCCCGGCATCGGGGACGGCGGGCTGAAGCCCTCCCTACAGGGTGCGCGCAGCCAGGCGGGGCAGGCGGGCCGGATCGAAACGCTCGAGCGCGGCCTGCAGAAGGGCTGCGGGGCTGTCCGCGCCCGCGGCCGTCTGGACGTCCAGGAATGCCAGCGCACGCCGCAGCGCCGGCAGCGGATCGCCCGGGTCCACCGGATGCGCATGCCCGGATTTGGAAAGCTTGTGACCCTGCCCGTCCAGCGCGAGCGGCAGATGGCGATAGGCCGGCGTGGGATAGCCCAGGCAGCGCTGCAACAGGATCTGGCGCGGCGTGGAATCGAGCAGGTCGGTGCCGCGCACCACCTCGGTGATGCCCTGGAAGGCATCGTCCACCACGCAGGCCAGCTGGTATGCGTAGTAGCCCTCGACACGGCGGATGACGAAATCGCCGGCTTCGTCGCGCAGGACCTGCCGCTGCGGGCCCTGCAACGCGTCGTCGAAGGCGATGGTCCCGTCGGGAACGCGCATCCGCCAGGCCGGTGGACGGTCGGGGTCGGGCGGAGCGATGCAACGACCACGGTGCAGCCCGCCTTCGGCCGCCAGTTGTGTCCGGCTGCACCAGCAGGGAAACGCCAGGTCCGCCGCGCGCAACCGGTCGAACGCCACGTCATAGGCAGCCTGGCGCTGCGACTGGAACAGCGCGGGCGCATCGGCCACCAACCCGAACGCCGGCAGCGCGTCCAGGATCGCCTGCGCCGAGCCCGCCACCTCGCGCGGCGGATCGATGTCCTCCACCCGCAGCAGCCATCGCCCGCCCGCATGGCGCGCGCACAGCCAGCTGCCCACCGCGGCCACCAGCGAGCCGAAGTGCAGCAGGCCGGTGGGTGAGGGGGCGAAGCGGCCGCAGTAGGTCATCGCACGATTCTAAGGGCGCGGGCACCGGTTCACCCGCCGGCAACGGAAGCGGCGCGAGCATCCGTCCGTCCGGTGCCGAAGGAGAACGCGATGACCGATGCAACCGAGGGCCATGACGATCCGCGCGAGCAAACCCGCAAGATCAAGGGCATGCTGCGCGAGGCCATGGATCACGTGCGCGGAGACGTGCCGAAGGTTTCCGATCCCAAGGCGCAGGCGCCGTTCGAGACTTCCGCCGAGGTGCTCGGTGGCTTGATCGCCGCCTACGAGCATTTCGAGCAGCGCAGCGAAGCGGCCTGGCGCTGAGCCATGGAAGGGCCCGAGCCCGGGAATGAAGCAACCGATCCGCGGCGCCGCCGCTGGCTGGCAGGCGCAGGCCTGGCCGCGCTCGGCGGCCTCACGGTTGCCCTGCCGCTTGCCGCCCGGGCGGAGGAGGAAAAATCCACCGACGTGCTGGCCGTGGAGGACCTGATGCGCGAGCACGGCGTGCTGCGCCGCGCGCTGCTGGTCTATGCGCAGGCCGCCACCCGGCTACGCGCCCGCGAGACGATACCCGCCGACGCGCTGCACCGGACGGCTGCACTGTTCCGCCATTTCGGCGAGGACTATCACGAGCACAGCCTGGAAGAGCGGCACGTCTTTCCCGCCGTGGTGGCGACCGGCGGCGAACCGGCGACGATTTGCCGCATCCTGGCCACGCAGCACGAGCGCGGCCGGCAGATCACCGATTACATCCTGGCCTCCAGCGCTGGCAAGGGCATCGGCCAGGCCGACATGGCGCCGCTGGCCGACGCGCTGGACGGACTGGTGCGCATGTACCAGCATCACACGGCGATCGAGGACACGATCGTCTTCCCGGCCTGGAAGCGCACCCTGACGCCGGCCCGATACAGCGCGCTGTCCGAAACGTTCGAGGCGCTGGAGCGGCGCATGTTCGGCCATGACGGCTTCGAGGACGCGGTCGACCAGATCGGGCGCATTGAACGGGCCTTCGGCCTGGCCGACTTGGCCGCGCTGACAGCTCCGCCCCCGCCGGCATCGCCGGCGCGCTGAGTCTCCCGTCGCGCCGGCGAGCCTCTCGCCGACCTCTTGAAACCATGGCACGCCGCCCCGAGTCTCAGCCTGCGGCGCAAGCCGCTTTTCCATGACTGCCAAAACGAGACAGCCGTGCGTCGAATCGTCCTTTTCCTTGCCACCAACATCGCCGTCCTCCTGCTGCTGAGCATCGTCTGCCGCCTGTTCGGCATCGACCAGTGGGCCGCCGCCCGCGGCTACGGCGGCATGACCGGCATGCTGGTCTTCGCCGCCGTGTTCGGCATGGGCGGCGCGTTCATTTCGCTGGCGATGTCCAAGACCATCGCCAAATACTCCACCGGCGCCCGGGTGATCGAGCAGCCGGGCACCGAGGCGGAGCGCTGGCTCGTCGACACCGTGCGCCGGCACGCCCAGGCCGCCGGCATCGGCATGCCCGAGGTGGCGATCTACGACGGGCCGGAAATGAATGCCTTCGCCACCGGCATGACGAAGAACAGTTCGCTGGTGGCAGTCAGTTCCGGCCTGCTGCAACAGATGGACCGCGAGCAGGTTTCGGCCGTGCTCGGCCACGAGATCGGCCACATCGCCAATGGCGACATGGTCACGCTGACGCTGATCCAGGGCGTGCTCAATACGCTGGTGATCCTGGCCGCGCGCGTGGTCGGCAGCGTGGTCGACAGCTGGCTTTCCGGCGGGCGCGACAATCGCGGCGGCAGCGGCATCGGCTACTTCGTCACCGTGATGGTGCTGCAGGTAGTGTTCGGCCTGTTCGCCTCGATGATCGTGGCCGCCTTCTCGCGCTGGCGCGAGTTCCGCGCCGACCGCGCGGGCGCTCAGCTGGCCGGGCGTGGATCGATGATTTCCGCGCTGCAGCGGCTCAAGGGCGACCACGGCGCCACCACGCTGCCCAAGGCCATGGCCGCGTTCGGCATCTCCGGCCACATGGCCGCGGGCCTGCAGCGGTTGTTCATGAGCCACCCGCCGCTGGACGAGCGCATCGCCGCGCTGCAGGCGGCCCGCGCCTGAACTTGAGCCCCTCTCCCCCGGGGAGAGGGCTGGGGCGGGGTTCGTTGGCGCCGGGCAGATCGCCTGCCTGAGCCCTTTCCCGCCTTTGGCACCCGCTCCCCGGTGGGAGGGGACATGTCTTTTGTCGTTACCTGGGAAGCATCACCGCAATGACCGCATCCACCGAAACCCGCAAGTTCGAAGCCGAAGTCAGCCAGGTCCTGCACCTGGTTACCCACTCGCTCTACTCGCACAAGGAAATCTTCCTGCGCGAACTCGTCTCCAACGCCTCCGACGCCTGCGACAAGTTGCGCTTCGAATCGATCGCGCATCCGGAGCTGCTCGCCGGCGAGGGCGAACTGCACATCGACGTGAGCTGGGACGAGCAGGCGCGCACCGTCACCGTGCGTGACAACGGCATCGGCATGAGCCGCGACGAAGTAGTGGCCAACATCGGCACCATCGCCAGTTCCGGCACCCGGCGGTTCCTCGAAGCGATGAGCGGCGAGCAGAAGGCCGACGCGCGCATGATCGGCCAGTTCGGCGTGGGCTTCTACTCGGCTTTCGTGGTGGCCGACCGGGTTACGGTGCTTACCCGCCGTGCCGGCGCGCCGGTGGAAGAGGGCGTGAAGTGGGAGAGCGACGGCAAGGGCGAATATTCGCTGGAACAGGTCGAGCTCGGCGAACGCGGCACGACCGTGGTCCTGCACCTGAAGGCCGACGAGGACGAATTCCTCAAGCGCTGGCAGCTCGCCTCGCTGATCCGCAAGTACTCCGACCACGTCGCCTTCCCGATCCGCATGCCCAAGGAAGAAGCGGGCAAGCCGAGCGCCGAGTGGGAAACCGTCAACGACGCCGGCGCCCTGTGGACCAAGCCCAAGAGCGAGATCAGCGACGAGGACTACCAGAGCTTCTACAAGTCGCTCGGGCACGACTTCAACGATGCGCTGGCCTGGACGCACAATCGCGTCGAGGGCAGCCAGAGTTTCACCACGCTGCTTTACCTCCCCGCGCAACCGCCGTTCGACCTGATGATGGGCGGCCGCGACGAGCGCAAGGGGCTGAAGCTCTACATCAAGCGCGTCTTCATCATGGACGCGGCCGAGGAACTGCTTCCCAACTACCTGCGCTTCGTGCGCGGCCTGGTCGATGCCGACGACCTGCCGCTCAACGTGAGCCGCGAGATCCTGCAGCACAACCGCCAGCTCGACCGCATCAAGGCCGCCTGCGTCAAGCGCGTGCTCGACCTGATCGAGAAGCTGGCCCGCGACGAGCCGGAAAAGTTCGCCACCTTCTACAAGGCCTTCGGCAACACGCTCAAGGAAGGCATAGGGGAGGACGCCAACAACCGCGAGCGCATCGCCAAGCTGCTGCGCTTCGCGTCCACCCGGGGCGAGGGCGCCCAGCAGACGGTGGGTTTCGACGACTACATCGGCCGCATGAAGGTCGGCCAGGAGGCCATCTGGTACATCACCGCCGACAGCTACGCGGCCGCCGCCGGCAGCCCGCAACTGGAAGCGTTCAAGGCCAAGGACATCGAGGTGCTGTTGATGTCCGACCGCATCGACGAGTGGATGCTCGGCTCGCTGAGCGAATACGACGGCAAGAAGCTGCAGAGCGTCGCCAAGGGCGAGGTGCCGCTGGACGAGGCGGACAGGAAGAAGCAGGAAGAAGCGGCCAAGGCGGCCGAGCCGTTGCTCGCGAAGCTCAAGGAGCTACTCGGCGACCGCGTCGGCGACGTCAAGGTTTCCGCCCGCCTCACCGACAGCCCCTCGTGCCTGGCGCTGTCCGACTACGAGATGGCGCCGCACCTGGCCCGGCTACTGCGCGAGGCAGGCCACGACATGCCCGAGAGCAAGCCCACGCTGGAGGTCAATCCGAAGCACCCGCTGGTGCGGCGCGTGGAGACGGAGGGCGACCCGGCCAAGGCGAACGATCTGGCCATGCTGCTGCTGGACCAGGCCGAGATCGCGGCCGGCGCGCAACTGCCCGATCCGGCGGCGTTCGTGCAGCGGATGAACCGCGTTTTGCTCGGCTGAGCACCGCGACCAAAAAAAAGCCCGCCACATGGCGGGCTTTTTTTTCCGTACCGACCGAAACGATCAGTTCGCCAGCGGTTCCACTACCGTGGGTTGCTGCACGCTGACCGCCGTACCGGCCGCCGCCACGATGATCGCCAGGATCGCTGCCCACTGCATCGGGCTCAGCTGCTGGCCCAGCAATGCCGCGCCCGCCATCGCCGCGATGGCCGGTTCCAGGCTCAACAGCGTGCTGAAGGTGCGCGCCGGCAATCGGGTCAGTGCGACCATCTCCAGCGAATAGGGCAACGCCGAGCTGAGCAGCGCGACGCCCAATGCGTACGGCAGCAACGTCGGCGACAGCAACGCGGCGCCGGCGTGCGCGACACCGAACGGGATCACCAGCAGGGCGCCGATCGAAATACCCAGCGTCACCGCGTCTGCGCCGTGACTCGCGCCGACTTTTTTCCCCAGCACGATGTACAGCGCCCAGCCCACGCCGGCGGCCAGCGCATACATCACGCCGACCGGATCGAGCGCCTGGGCGTGCGCCCGCAGCGGGAGCAGAAGCAGCAGACCACCGACCACCAGCGCGATCCAGACGAAATCGAGCGGCCGGCGCGAACCGAAAAGCGCCAGCGCCAGCGGTCCGGTGAACTCCAGCGCGACCGCGATTCCCAGGGGGATCGTGCGCAACGACATGTAGAACACCAGGTTCATGGCGCCCATCGAGAGTCCGTAACCCCACAGCGCGCGCCAGTCGCGCCCGCTGCGCGGGCGCCGCCACGGCCGCCGCCACAGTAACAGGATCGCTGCGCTGAGCCCGAGCCGGTAGGCCGTCGCCCCCTGCGCGCCGACCTGCGGGAACAGATGCTTGGCCAGCGACGCACCGCATTGGTACGACACCATGCTGATCAACAGCGCGCCGATCGCAAGCACGACCGGCGCAATGGCGGAGCGGGAGGACATGTGGGCACCGGGATGGGGAAAATCACTCCGACCATGATGCGCGCCGGCCAAGTCAAAACCCACCGCCTTGGGCACGCTGTCGGCGCTATTGCTGACAGCATGCTGGCAGTAGAAGCAAAGGCGGAAGGTCCGGCACGTAACGCTGCCCGTGCAGTGGCGTAGCGCGAGCAGTGGCCGGCAGTGGCAGGTGACCGCCCAGGTGCAACGGCGGGCGCCGGCCCCGGGACCAGCTCGATGTCGCTCCTGGCGCCTGCTGCTGCCGCGCAAGGGCGGCCGCTGGCAGCGCGAAGGCAAGCTTGCATGGGCCGGGGCCTGAGCGGCGCGCTACCGATCGCCCGGCGCGGGCCAGCGGCGCATCGCCTCCGGCGCCACGCCCACGCGACGGCACGAGCGGCTGACCACGCCGCTCTCCTTCAGGGCGGCGCGGAAGGCCGGGGCCATCGACCACAACAACCGTGCGGCGACGCGGGCCTGCTGGCGCTGCCGGGGCGTATGGCGCAGCAGTTCGCTGGCCCATGCGGGCAGCAGCGCGATGCCGGCGTTGAGGAACACGTCGCGCGAAAGGCCGGCGAGCGGGACGGGCAGGCGCACGTCGGCGAGGATACGCAGGACCTCGCGCGAGCGATCGGTATAGGCCAGTTGCGGCCGGATGCCGGCGAAGTAGTCGTTCGCCTCGCCCTCCGACGCCGGCACGTTGCGCGCGCCGAGCGCTTCGGCAACGCGCCGCACTTCGTCGTAGTAGCGGTCGGCGATCGCGCGGGGAACGGCGCGGTGGGCAAAGCGGCGATAGCCGGCAAGGAAGCTGTGCGCTTCGGTGACATGCACCCACGTGAGCAGGGCCGGATCGTCGGCCGAGTACGGTGTGCCGTCCTCGCTCGTACCTCGCACGAAACCGTGGATGTGGCGCACGCGCTCGATCAGCCCTTGCGCAGCCGCCCGCGGCGCGTAGGTGGTGGCGCCAACGAAGGTGGTGGTGCGGCGCAGGCGGCCGACCAGGTCGCCGCGGAAGTTGGAGTGGTCCCACACGCCTGCCAGCGCCAGCGGATGCAGGGTCTGCATCATCAACGCGGCCAGGCCGCCGGCGAGCATGCCGGGGAAGTCGGCGTGGATGCGCCAGGTCACGCTGTCCGGGCCGAACAGCCCGGGATCGCCACGCGGGTGGTCATAGTCCAGCGAGCCGCCGGGATCGCGCGGGAAGGCGCCCACTACCCAGCGGCGAATCGGTTCGTGCGTGGCGCGGCGAAGCAGGTGCAGTGGCGAAGCCATGGGCGCAAGTATAGGGATGCGCCCTTCATGGAGGCCTTCGGTCGGTCTTGTCCGACTGGCGAAGGCTTCGCTTCGGCTTCAGCCTTCCGCGTTGGCGACCGCTGCGGCGTGCGCCTGGCTGGCGGCCGCCACGGCGGTCGGCGTCGGCAGGACCAGCATTGCGCTCATCACGGCCAGGCAAAGCAGCATGCAGGCGGCAAAGAAGCTCTGCAGCAGGATGGTTTCGAATTTCATGGTGGTTCTCCGCGTGGTTGAAGGGAAGCTTTCGCGGATTGGATGGCACGAGGCGTGCCAACGTTTAAAAGCACGGCGCCATGCGGTTTTCCAGGCACCGAGCCCGCGCGCAATGGCCGTCCGCGGACACCGGCTTCCGCGTCCGGACACACTCGCGGACGGACACGAACGCCTTTCCCGTGCGCTGCCGGTCCGTGACGGCACGGTCGCGCCGGGCGAGCTAGCGTGGAGCCATCGCCACCGAGGTCGGCAGCGCGAGAGGTGCCCGATACGATGTTCCGCGTAGGCCTGATTTCCGATACCCATGGCCTGCTGCGCCCCGCAGCGATGGATTTCCTGCGCGGGTGCCAGCGCATCATCCACGCAGGGGACATTGGCGGCGTCGCGCTCATGGAAGCGTTGTCGGCAGTGGCGCCGGTCACCGCCGTGCGCGGCAACAACGACCGCGGCGAGGCATTCGCCGACCTGCCTCAAACGGCGACGATCGAATTGGGTGGCGTGCGGGTGCACGTTCTGCATGACCTCAAGGAACTGGCCATCGATCCGCGCGCGCAGGGCGTGCACGTGGTGGTCTCGGGTCACTCGCACAAACCGCTGGTCGAGGAACGCGAAGGCGTGCTCTACGTCAATCCCGGCAGCGCCGGGCGACGGCGGTTCAGGCTACCGATCAGCGTGGGCGAGCTGCTCATCGACGGGCGCGAAGTGATGCCGCGGATCGTGGAAATGGACGGCTAGCCGGTTGGTGCCGGATATCCCAGCGGTGCGAAAGAACTTTCGACCCACACGAACGAGTCATGCCGTCCCTTGCTTCACCCCTCCTTGCGCGTACTCGCGCATGATGCCGGCACGCTGCACAAGACATCGGCGAGGCGTTTTCGCAGCGACCTCAGGGCCACACACGAGGCATGTCCTCGCGCTCGCATCCATATCGCCGCGCATTTTTCAGGTGTCGTCCCGCGCAGTTCGTTTGTCGTAACACCGGCCCCGCGCCAGCGTCCTCCCAGCGGACCCCATGCCCCATGACCACCACGCAGACAGATGCCTCCGCCGCCCGGCCCGGCAACCTCCAGAGCCTGCTTCCCGCGCTGGAGGAGCTCTACACCGACATCCACGCGCATCCCGAACTGTCGATGCAGGAAACCCGCACCGCCGCGTTGGCGGCCGACCATCTGCGGGCCGCCGGCTACGAGGTGACTACCGGTGTCGGAAAGACAGGGGTGGTCGGCCTGTTGCGCAACGGCGAGGGCCCGACGGTGATGCTGCGCGCCGACATGGACGCGTTGCCTGTGAAGGAGGCGACCGGCGCGCCGTACGCGAGCACGGTCGAAGCCGTCGACCGCGAAGGCCACAGCGTGCCGGTCATGCATGCCTGCGGCCACGACATGCACGTCACCTGGCTGGTCGGTGCCGCCACGCTGATGGCGCAGACTCGCGCGCAATGGCAGGGCACGCTGATGGCGGTGTTCCAGCCGGGAGAGGAAACCGCCGAAGGCGCGCGCGCAATGATCGACGACGGATTGTTCCAGCGCTTCCCCAGGCCGGACGTGGTGCTCGGGCAACACGTCATGGTCGGTACGGCAGGCGCGGTGGCGGGTCGCACCGGTGTCATCACCTCGGCCGCCGACAGCCTGGAAATCCGCCTGTTCGGCCGTGGCGCCCACGGGTCGATGCCGCAGGCGAGCATCGACCCGGTGGTAATGGCGGCAGCGACCGTGCTGCGCCTGCAGACCATCGTCTCGCGCGAACTGGCGCCGACCGAGGCGGCGGTGATCACGGTCGGCTCGCTGCAGGCCGGCACCAAGGAAAACGTCATTCCCGATGAGGCCGTCATCAAGCTCAACGTGCGCACATTCGACGAAGGCGTCCGCAAGCGCGTGCTCGATGCCATCACGCGCATTGCCAACGCCGAGGCGGCCGCATCCGGTGCGCCCAGGCCGCCGCAAATCACCCCGCTGGACCGCTACGCGCTGGTGAACAACGATGCGGCGGCGGCGGCGCGCGTGGTCGAGGCGTTCCGCGCGTTCTTCCCGCCGGAACGGCTACGGCGGACCGGCCCGACCTCGGCCAGCGAGGATTTCGGCTCGTTCGGTGCCGAGTGGCACGTGCCATCGGTGTTCTGGTTCGTTGGCGGCACCGATGCGGAAACCTACGCGAAAGCGAAGGCCGACAACCGCCTGAACGAGATCCCGACCAACCACAACCCGCGCTTCCTGCCGGTCATCCATCCCACCCTGGAAACGGGCGTGGAAACGCTGGTGGTGGCTGCGCGCGCGTGGCTGTCGCCCGCCACCTGAGCCACGGGCAGCCGGAGCAATTGTCCGATGATGCACATCCTGGTGCTGATGCTGGACCTGGGCGGCACCTTCGTGTTCGCCATCAGTGGGGCGATGGTCGCGGTCAGATGCCGGCTGGATGTGTTCGGCGTGCTGGTGTTGTCGTTTGCTGCCGGCAATGCCGGCGGCATCACGCGCGACCTGCTGATCGGCGCGATACCGCCGGCGGCCATCGACGACTGGCGCTACGTCGCGGTGTCCGCGCTGGCCGGCACGATTACCTTCCTGTGGTATCCGGTCACCCGCCGCTACAGCCGCGACGTGTTGTGGCTCGATGCGGTGGGGCTGGCGTTCTTCGCGGTCGCCGGTGCCGAGAAGGCACTCGTCCACGGCGTCCATCCGCTGATGGCGGCCCTGCTCGGCATGCTCACCGGCATCGGCGGCGGCATGTTGCGCGATGTCCTCGTGTCCGGCATTCCCACCGTCCTGCGCACGGACCTCTACGCGCTGGCCGCGCTCGCCGGCGCGGCCGTGGTGGTCGGTGGGCATCTGCTGCAGATTGCGCCAACCGCGGCGGCAGTGGCCGGCGGAGCCGTGTGCCTGGCGCTGCGCTTCATGGCGATCCGCTACGGCTGGCGCCTGCCGTCCGCACGCTCGGAGCAAGTCACGACACCGAACGAGCGCGATCGCGACCACGCTCGCTGATCGGCGGGACGGGCTCAGCCGATCGCGGGGTGGCCGTCGGGCACGGACTGGCTCGCACGGCGCCAGTCGCGCAGGCCGATGGCGGCCAGCACCACGAAGCCGGCATACAGCACGGCGGTGATCAGCAGGTCCTTGTAGACGTATTCGCCCACGTAGATCACGTCGACCACGATCCACAGCCACCATGCGGCGAGGTGGCGGCGGCCCTGCCACCACTGCGCGACCAGGCTGAAGGCGGTAAGCGCGGCATCCAGCCAGGGCAGGGCGGCGTCGGTCCAGCGGTGCATGGCGTAGCCGAGCGCGAGCGCGCCGGCGATGCCGAGCATCAGGTGCACGACGAACTGGCCTGGCGGGAGCACCGCGATCTGGACGCGACCGTCGCCGCCCAGGTGCTTGAGCCAGCGCATCCAGCCGTACACGATCAGCACGGCGAATGCGCCCTGCAGCAGGGCGTCGGAGTAGAGCTTCGCGTCGATGAAGATCCAGCTGTAGACCATCACCGAGGCGAAGCCCACCGGCCAGCACCACGGGCGACGCCGGGCGGTGAGCCATACCGCCCACGCGCTCAGCGCCGCGCCGATGAGTTCGACCGCGTCCATCAGAAGGCGAACGTCGCGGACAGCCGCGCGAGGCGGGGCGCGCCCGGGAACAGGTAGCTGTCGCCGTAGGCGCTGCCGGTGTCACGCCAGTAGAAGCGGTTGAATACATTGTCGATCGACAGGCGCAGGGTGAGCGCATGGCCGTCCAGCGTCGTGGCGTAGCGCACGCCGGCGTCGAAGACGTTGTAGGCGGGAACGCGCACGCGACCGTCCGGGGTGGCGACGTTGGGCGAGGCGTAGCGCCAGCCGCCGAGCAGGCTCAGCTGTGGTGCGAACGGCAGGCGGTAGTCGGCGTACACGGCGGCGCGCACCTGCGGCACGTTGGCGACCTGGTGGCCTTCGTAGGAGGGCGTGCCGGTGTCCCGGGCGCGGGCGCGGATGAAGCTGGCGCTGGCGGTGACTTCGAGGTTGTCGCTGGCGTGGCCGTGGGCACCCAGCTCCAGCCCCGTATGCACCTGTTCGCCTTGCTGCACGAAGGTGAAGCCGTAGGCGGAATCGTCCGGCTGCGCGAACTGGTAGGGCTGGCGGATGCCGAACGCGGCCGCGCTGACGTCGAGCGTGCTGCTCACCGCGTACTTGACGCCCGCTTCGAGCTGGCGCGACAGGCGCGGCGCCAGCATCTGGCCGTCGTTGCTGGTCCAGTACGGCGCCTCCTGGCCGAGCGAAAGGCCTTCGCTGTAGCTGAGGTAGGTGGTGAGTGCTTCGCCCGGCTGCCACAGCACGGCCGCTTGCGGCAACGCCTTGCTCAGGCGGGTATCGCGTTCGGGCAGGCCGTCGCCGTCGTACGCGCGCTCGTGCAGGCGTACGAAGCGGCCGCCGGCGATGAGCTGCCACTGCTCGCCCAGGTGCAGGCGATCGAGGGCGAACAGCGAGCGCTGCCAGCTGGTGAGCCGGCGCGCGGATGGGCCGGGCTGGTTGGGCGAGGGCGCAAAGTAGGGCGGGTCCACGTCATCGATGTTGGCGGTGCCGACGTAGTCGTAGACATCGGCGCGCTGGTCGTTGAGGCGGCGGAACGCACTCGCACCCAGCGTGAGCTGGTGGCTGACCGAGCCGGTGGCGAGGTGGCCTTCCAGCGTCGCGCGAGCCTCGTCGTCGATGCGCGTGTCATCCGGGCTGCGGTAGTCGTAGACGTCGTAGTCGCCGTTGGGCGCGAAGAAGTTGCCGGGCGCGCCGCTGGCGCAGGCGGGCGAGTAGAAGCAGCCGTAGGCGAACGCCACGTTGTCGTCGATCACGCTCCGGCTGTGTCCGGCGGCCAGGCGCAGGCGCCAGTCGTCGTTGAAGGCGTAGCCGAAGCGCGCGCTGGTGTTGGCCGCATGGATGCTCACCGGCTGCTGCCACGGTTCGAAGCCCAGCATGCGGGTGGCGTCGGCACGTTCCGGGAGCGTGTCGCCGCCCAGCAACTGGTAGCCGGAGACCGAGCGTTGCGCGCTGGCCTGGTAGTCGCTGTCCAGCTCCAGCGTGGCGTCGGGGGTGAGGTGCCAGTCGGCCGCCAGGGCGTAGAAATTGCGCCGGCCGTCGGCGTGATGCACGTAGGAGTGGACGTCTTCCCAGGCCAGGTTGGCGCGCACCCCGAAGGTCGGCGAGAGCCAGCCGCCGAGATCCAGCGCGCCGTAGCGTGAGCCGTGCGAATCGGTGCCCAGCGTCACCTCGCGCACGTTCGCCGGGCGCTTGCTGACGAAGTTCACCACGCCGCCCGGTTCCATCACGCCCGCCTGCAATCCGGCCAGGCCCTTGAGCACTTCCACACGCTGCTTGTCCTCCAGCGCGACCGGCTGTTCGCCGGCGATCGTGAGGTTGTTGAAGCGCAGGCCGGTGGCCAGGTCCAGCGGATAACCGCGGATGGCGATGTCCTGGTAGTAGCCGACCGGGGCGTAGTTGTCGCCCAGCGACGCGTCCTCTCGCGCCAGTTCGCTCAGCGTGCGGATGTGGCGATCGTCGATCTGCTTGCGCGTGACCACGGTGACGGCCGCGGGAGTGTCCTGCAGCGAGGCGTTGCCGTACGCGTCGATGGCGGTGCCGTGGCGGTCGTCATGCGTCAGGCCTTCCACGCGCACGGGCGCGAGTTCCTTGGCCTGGGTGGCGTCGGGCAGATCGGCGGCGTGCGTGGCCGGAGCCAGCGCAGTGATCAGTGCGAGCAGCAGGGGCGTGCGGGGAAAGGTCATCGTCGGCTCGTCGGCAAGGGAAAGGACGAAGCGACGGCGAGGCGCACGCCCGGACGGACGCGCGACTGCTTATCAAGCTCCCTACGCCGGTACAAACCGGATCAGGTTCCAAGGGACTCTCTCAGCCCGGCGTTTTGCCGGGCACCCCCGCTTCAAGACCGCTATTGAAACATGGAATGGACGTCCAACCCAAACTGTTCGCGCTGAGCGCAGGCCGCAGGCCGGCGTCGCAAGGACACGCGCGCCTGCGTGGCCTGTCGACTTCGCCTGCTGGCGCGAGCAATGGCCGCGCAACCGTCTCGGCGGATCAGGCGAGCGCGCGGATGGCATCCAGCAGCGCGCGTCCGGGCGGGGTGGCGAACCACGCCGCATGCCTGCGAAAGAACGTGTGGTACGCCACGTCGGCGTTGGCCGGCGAGCGCGTGATCGCGCTGAAGTACTCCACTTCCGACAGCGCGAAGTCCACGTGCACCAGTGGCAGCAGGTCGGCCAGCAGATGGATGTCCGCGGCGGACAGCGGCCGCTGTTCGCGGTAGCCGGCGATCAATGCAAGCGCGGTGTCGGGATAGGCCGCATCGCCACGGTCGAGCGCCAGCCAGGCGATCGCGTTGCGTTCGATCGCCGTGGCCAGGTCGAACAGCGCGAACGTGCGCGCCGCCAACCCGAAATCGAGCACGGCGGTGATGGACGCCTGCGAGCCCGCATCGCTCCAGCACAGATTGGAAACGTGCCAGTCGCCGTGCGTCCACAGCGCGGGCTGCGCCGCCAGGCGTGGCTGCACCTGCGCATGGAAAGGGCCAAGCGTCTGCTCGAACTCCGTGCGCCAGTCGCGTTGCGCCAGGTACGCGGCCAGCCCTGGCCGTACCGGCAACTGCGCGGCCAGCGTGTCGAGCGGATGGGCCGATGCGATCAGCTCGCTGCGGGCAACCAGCAGGTGCGTGTGGCGTTGTTCGGCCGGGTAGCCTTCCGCCGCTACATGCAGCCTTGCCAGCATGGCGCCGGCGGTCCGCGCGTGCCCCAGATCGAGCAGTGGCGACCACGAGGTGGTTTCGCGGTAGAGATCCAGGCCTTCGGCGGCCGTGTGCACCTCGTACGTCCATTCGCCACGCGCGACGGCAGAGTTTCCAGCCGCATCGGCAAACACCGCCGGTACGGGCAGGCCGGCCGCCCGCAGCCGGGCCATGTAGGCGTGCTCCTCGGCCAGCGTGGCCGGTGTGCGGACACTGCGATGGTGACGTTTGACGAACACCATGCGCCCGGCGACATCGACCAGCGCGGCGGCCGAAAGCGGGCGGGGGCTGCACCACCGGATCACGCCGGCAGAGCCGATCGATGGATAGCGCGCGAGGAGCGCGGTCACCTCCGCCGGGGCGATGGGGGGCCAGTCGGGCGGGACATCGTCGGCGGCCAGGCCGTGGACGCGGTGGTCGGTGTCGTTCATCCGGGCATTATCGCGTCGGGAGCCGGAACCACAGCAGCATCCCGCTTCCGGCATGCTAGGCGCCCTTTCCCACCGGCCTGCTCGATGAGTGCCTTGCTGCTGCTGTTCACCTGCCTGGTGCTGGGCGCACTGGTGGCGCGCCTGGCGCGGCCGCCGGCCGGCCTTGCGGCGGGGCTCAACTGGTGGGTGATCAACGTGGCGCTGCCGGCGCTGGTGCTGGAGCTGATTCCGAAGCTGCGTTTCGATCCGCAGCTGTGGTTCCCGATCGTCGCGATGTGGCTGACCTTCGGTGGGGCCTGGCTGCTGTTCGGGTTGCTCGGGCCGCGGCTGGGCTGGTCGCGCGGGCGCACCGGGGCGCTGATCCTGGTCTGCGGGCTGGGCAACACCTCGTTCATGGGCTACCCGCTCATGCAGGCGCTGTACGGCCAGCCGGGGCTGACGCTCGCCGTCGTGGCCGACCAGCTCGGTGCGTTTCCGGTGCTCGCCTCGATGGGTATCGTGGTGGCCTGCCTGTACGCCGGACGTACGCCGGAGCCGACGATGATCGTGCGACGTATCGCGACGTTCCCGGCATTCGTCGCATTGCTGGTCGGCATCGCCGTTGCCGTGTTCGGCGGCTGGCCGCCTGTCGTGGAGGGCGTGTTCGCGCCGCTGGGCGCGACGCTTACCCCGCTTGCGCTGTTCTCGGTCGGACTGCAGTTCCGCTTCCATCCGGGCGAGCGCCAGCTTGCTGCGGCGGGCCTTGGCCTGGGCTGGAAACTCTTGCTGGCGCCGCTGGCGTGCTGGCTGCTCGGTATGGCCACCGGCGTGGGCGGACTGGTGCTGACCGTGGGCGTGCTGCAGGCGGCGATGGCGCCGATGGTTTCGGCCACGATCCTGGCCGACGAATACGGGCTGGATCCGCCGCTGGCCAATACCATCCTGGGCGCGGGCATCGTGTTGTCGTTGCTGACGGTGCCGCTGGGAAGCGCGTTGCTGGGATGATGCGCGCGCCTCACTGCAGCGCGGGATAATGAGGCCATGAACGACACGCAGAACAATCCGCCGGCCGTGCGGGCCGACGTGTGGCTGTGGGCCGCGCGGTTCTTCAGGACGCGCAGCCTCGCCAAGCAGGCGATCGACGGCGGCAAGGTCGACGTCAACGGCAGCGGCTGCAAGCCGGCGAAGGCCTTGCACGTGGGCGACCGTTTGCACATCGGCCGCGGCGAGGAGCGGCTCGAGGTGGTGGTGCTGGCTTTGTCCGAACAGCGCGGCCCGGCACCGGTGGCGCAGGCGTTGTATCGCGAGACCGCGGAAAGCCTCGTCGCGCGCGAGGCGGCGCAGGCGCAGCGCAAGCTGGGAGCCGCCGGCCTGCTGCGTCCGCCGACACGGCCGGACAAGCAGGCCCGGCGGCAGATCATGCGGTTCAAGGACGAGCAGTCGTAGGGCAGGGATCGCTTATAAGGCGCGCGCGTTCTGCTTCTCCCCCTTCACGGAGGCACTGGGATGGGCGTCCGCTCAGCCCACCGCCTTCAGCCGGTACAGCGCCTCCAACGCCTCGCGCGGCGACATCGCATCCGGATCGAGCGCCTTCAGCGCTTCTTCCACCGCGGAAGGTTGTGCCGCGAACAGCCCGAGCTGGGGCGAGGCCGTGGGTGCGGGCGTCGGTGTGGCGGCGTGCCCATGCATCCCTCGCTCGAGTTCGGCCAGCGTGCGCCTGGCATCGGCGATCACGCTCTTGGGCAACCCGGCGAGCGCCGCCACCTGCAGGCCGAAGCTGCGGTTGGCCGGGCCTTCCTTGACCGCGTGCATGAACACCAGTTGCTCGCCGTACTCGACCGCGTCCAGGTGTACGTTGGCGATGGACGGATACTCGCCGGCCAGTTCGGTCAACTCGAAATAGTGCGTCGCGAAAAGCGTGAAAGCGCGGCTGGCGACAGCCAGGTGCACCGCGGCGGCGCGCGCCAGCGCCAGGCCGTCGTAGGTGCTGGTGCCGCGGCCGACCTCGTCCATCAGCACCAGGCTGTGCTCGGTGGCGTTGTGCAGGATGTTGGCCGTTTCGCTCATCTCCACCATGAAGGTGGACTGCCCGCGCGAGAGATCGTCGCCGGCGCCGATGCGGGTAAAGATGCGATCGACCGGACCGATGCACGCGCGCGATGCGGGCACGTAGCTGCCGATGTGGGCGAGCAGCACGATCAACGCGTTCTGGCGCATGTAGGTGCTCTTGCCGCCCATGTTCGGGCCGGTGATCACCAGCATGCGGCGCGCGTCGGTGAGGTCCAGGTCGTTCGGCTCGAACGGCTCGTCGCGCACCTTCTCCACGACCGGATGACGGCCGCGCTCGATGCAGATGCCGGGCGCGTCGGTGAGGTCGGGCGCGCGCCAGTCGAGTGCGTCGGCGCGTTCGGCGAAGTCGGCCAGCACGTCCAGTTCGGCGATGGCGGCCGCAGCGTCCTTGAGCGGGGCGAGGTGTTCGATCAGCGTGGCGAGCAGATTTTCGTAGAGCGCGCGTTCGCGCATCAGCGAGCGCTCGCGCGCCGAGAGCACCTTGTCCTCGAACGCCTTCAGCTCTTCGGTGATGTAGCGCTCGGCGTTCTTGGTGGTCTGCCGGCGGGTGTAGTGCGTGGGCGCCTTGTCCGCCTGCGCGCGGGTGATCTCGATGTAGTAGCCGTGCACGCGGTTGTAGCCGACCTTGAGCGTGCTGATGCCACTGGCGGCCTTCTCGCGTTCCTCCAGTTCGACCAGGAACTGGTCGGCGTTGGTGGACAGGCGGCGCAGTTCATCGAGCTCGGCGTCGTAGCCTTGGGCGATCACGCCGCCGTCGCGCTGCAGCACCGGCGGCTGCGCGACGATCGCGCGCTGCAGAAGCGCGGCCGTTTCGGCATGGTCGCCGATGCGCGCGACCAAGGTGTGCAGCAGCGGGCTGTCCAGTGCGGCCAGGCGTTCGCGCAAGACCGGCGCCGCGGCGAGGCCGTCGCGTAGCGTGGAGAGATCGCGCGGACGCGCCGAGCACAGCGCCACGCGGGCCAGGATGCGCTCCAGGTCGCCGATGCCGCGCAGTTGCTCGCGCAATGGCTCGCAGGCGCGCGCCTCGATCAGCGTGGCGATCGCCTGATGCCGAAGGCGCAACACGTCGCGCGAGCGCAGCGGGCGGTTGAGCCAGCGGCGCAGCAGTCGCGCGCCCATCGGCGTCACCGTCTCGTCCAGCACGCCAAGCAGGGTGTACTCGACGCGCCCGCTCGGATGGGTATCCAGCTCCAGATTGCGCCGGGTCGCCGCATCCAGCGCGATGGTCTCGCCGGCGTTTTCCACCGCCATGCCGGTGAGGTGCGGCAGCGCGCTCTTCTGGGTTTCCTCGACGTAGCCGAGCAGGCAACCGGCCGCGGCGATCGCCAATGGCAATCCGTCGACACCGAAGCCGGAGAGATCGCGCGTGCCGAAGAAGCGGTTGAGCTCGCGGCGCGCGGCGTCGACGTCGTAATGCCACGGCGGACGCTTGCGCAGGCCGGGCAGGGCGGTGACCAGCTTCGGCCAGCCGCCGTCCTCGCCGACCAGCGTTTCGGCCGGCTGCAGGCGCGCGAGCTCGGCGGCGAGCGCCTCGGCGCTGGGCACTTCGCTCAGCAGGAAGCGACCCGAACTAAGGTCCACCCACGCCAGCCCGAAGGCGCCTTGCGCGCCGGCGTGGATCGACAGCAGCAGGTTGTCGCGCCGCTCTTCCAGCAGCGCCGAGTCGGTCACCGTGCCGGGCGTGACGATGCGCACCACCTTGCGCTCGACAGGGCCCTTGGAGGTCGCCGGGTCGCCGATCTGCTCGCAGATCGCCACCGACTCGCCGAGTTTCACCAGTCGCGCCAGGTAGTTTTCCGCCGCGTGGTAGGGCACGCCGGCCATCGGGATCGGCGCCCCGGCCGACTGCCCGCGCTGGGTCAGCGTGATGTCGAGCAGCCGCGCCGCCTTGCGGGCGTCGTCGTAGAACAGCTCATAGAAATCGCCCATGCGGAAGAACAGCAGCACGTCCGGGTGCTCGGCCTTGTGTGCCAGGTACTGGCGCATGAAGGGGGTATGCGAGGCGGAATCGTTGAGGTTCATGCAGGGAGTTTGGTCAGGCGGTCGCCGGCGGCGGTGATCGCGCCGGGAGGCTTCGGAGTGTACACGGCGTCGCCCTTGGCCCGGCGGCATGGGAAGCGCGAACGGCCGCACTACCCGTGGGAGCGTTCCGTGCGCGCGGCCGGCTGCGCGTATTCAAGAGGCCCCGCCAGGAGGCATCGCTTGCCGCCGCCTCGCCCCAGCGGGTAGAAGGGGCCTTTGCACCACCGGGAAGCCCACCGTGCCCCTGTCCTCCTCACCCACCGATGCCGAGCTGTCTGCCCTGGCAGCCCAGGTCGCCATGGAAGTCCAGCAGCACAAGCTCATGCTGGTCACCGCCGAGTCCTGCACCGGCGGCTGGATCGCCAAGACGCTGACCGACCAGCCGGGCAGTTCGGCCTGGTTCGATGCCGGCGTCGTGGTGTACAGCTACGAAGCCAAGGAGGCGCTGCTGGGCGTCAATCCGCGCACGCTCGAACACGCCGGCGCGGTGAGCGAGGAAACCGTGCTCGAAATGGTTTCCGGCGCCATGGCGCGCTACGGCGCGGGCGTCGCGGTGGCGGTCACCGGCATCGCCGGGCCCTCGGGCGGCACGGCGGACAAGCCGGTCGGGACGGTCTGGATCGGCTGGAAACGCCGAGGCGGCTACGCCCACGCGCAGCTGTTCCATTTCGATGGCGATCGTGAGGCGATCCGCCGTCAAAGCGTGGCCGCCGCGCTCAACGGCGTGCGGAAAGCGCTGACGGGCTGAAGCGCCCTGCGCCGGCGGCGGGCCTTGACGGCTGTGGGATAATCAACGCCTTCGCAGACTTATCGCAGCCCGTGAGATTCGGACCGGGCATCATCCCCTCATTCCTAGCCACACCACCCGGGATTCCCACGATGGACGACAACAAGCGCAAAGCGCTGGCCTCCGCCCTTGGCCAGATCGAGAAGCAGTTCGGCAAGGGTGCCGTGATGCGCCTGGGCGACCGGAGCAACGAAGCCATCGACACGGTTTCGACCGGCTCGCTCGGCCTGGACATCGCGCTGGGCATCGGCGGCCTGCCGCGCGGCCGCGTGGTCGAGATCTACGGCCCGGAATCCTCCGGCAAGACCACGCTGACCCTGCAGGCCATCGCCAACTGCCAGAAGAGCGGCGGCACCGCTGCCTTCGTCGATGCCGAGCACGCACTCGACCCGACCTATGCCGAGAAGCTTGGCGTCAACGTGGCCGATCTGCTGATCAGCCAGCCGGATACCGGCGAGCAGGCGCTTGAGATCGCCGACATGCTGGTGCGCTCGGGCGCGGTGGACATGGTGGTGGTCGACTCGGTGGCGGCGCTCACCCCGAAGGCTGAAATCGAGGGCGAGATGGGTGATTCCCACGTCGGCCTGCACGCGCGCCTGATGAGCCAGGCGCTGCGCAAGCTCACCGCCAATATCAAGAAGACCAACTGCCTGGTGATCTTCATCAACCAGATCCGCATGAAGATCGGCGTGATGTTCGGCAGCCCCGAGACCACCACCGGCGGCAACGCGCTGAAGTTCTACGCTTCGGTGCGCCTGGACATCCGTCGCATCGGCGCGGTCAAGAAGGGTGACGAGGTGATCGGTTCGGAGACCCGCGTCAAGGTGGTCAAGAACAAGGTCGCGCCGCCGTTCCGCCAGGCCGAGTTCGAGATCCTCTACGGCGAGGGCACCTCGCGCGAGGGCGAGATCATCGAACTGGGCGTCAAGGAAAACCTGATCGACAAGTCGGGCGCCTGGTACAGCTACAACGGGGACCGCATCGGCCAGGGCAAGGAGAACGTGCGCCAGTTCCTGCGCGACAACCCCGCCATCGCCGACGACATCGACCAGCAATTGCGCGCGCGCCTGCTGGTCAGTGGCGGCAAGGCCGCGCCGGCCTCCGAAGAGGCGCTCGAAGAAGCGTGAGTCGTGCTCTTTCCTGATCGACGCTGCCCCTGCCTCGGCCATCGGCCGGGGCAGCGGGTTTGGGAGGGAGCCAGTCCTGCCGCTTTCGATGCGCATCGCGCGCCATGAGGCGTCGCACGGATAACCCCGACAAGCCCAAACGCACCGCCTACGACAAGGCGCTCGGCTTGCTCGCCCGCCGCGAGCACTCGCGGCGCGAACTGAAGACCAAGCTGCGCCAGAGCGGTTATGATGGCGACGAAGCCACGGCGGCCGTCGACCGCCTTGGCGAACAGCAATACCAGGACGATGACCGCTTTGCCGAGATCCTGGTGCGCAGTCGCGCGGGCCAGGGTTACGGGCCCCAGCGCATCCGCGCCGAGCTCAAGACCCACGCCGTGCCCGATGTGCGCATCCGCGAATTGCTGGATGCGGCGGACGTCGATTGGGAAGCCTCGGCCGTGGACCAGCTGCGCCGCCGCTATGGCGGCAAGGGCCCGGTGGACCATGCCGAACGCGCACGGCGCGCGCAGTTCCTCTTGCGTCGCGGCTTTGCCGCCGCCACAGTACGACGTGCTACCCACGCCGAAGTGGACGACGCTGCCGACGAAATCGACTGATTTCGCGGCGGTGGCCGCCGGCGTGGCCTTTTTTGTCTAGCCGCCCGCCGCCCATGAAAACCGCCGAAATCCGTTCGACCTTCCTCGAATTCTTCCGCGCCAAGGACCACGCCATCGTGCCGTCCAGTTCGCTGGTGCCAGCCAGCGATCCGACGCTGTTGTTCACCAACTCGGGGATGGTGCAGTTCAAGAACGTGTTCCTGGGCAGCGAAAAGCTGCCGTATGCGCGTGCGGCCGATGTGCAGCGCTGCCTGCGTGCAGGCGGCAAGCACAACGACCTGGACCAGGTCGGTTACACCGCGCGCCACCACACCTTCTTCGAGATGCTTGGCAACTGGTCGTTCGGCGACTACTTCAAGCGCGACGCCATCGCCTACGCATGGGAACTGCTCACGGTCGTGTTCAAGCTGCCCGCGGAGCGGCTGTGGGTGACGGTCTACCAAACCGATGACGAGGCGTACGACATCTGGAACCAGCAGATGGGTGTGCCGGCCGAGCGCATCGTGCGCATCGGCGACAACAAGGGCGCGCCGTTCGCCTCGGACAACTTCTGGCAGATGGCCGACACCGGGCCCTGCGGTCCCTGCACCGAGATCTTCTACGACCACGGCCCCGGCGTGGCGGGCGGTCCCCCGGGCTCGCCCGACGAGGACGGCGACCGCTACATCGAGATCTGGAACCTGGTGTTCATGCAGTTCGATCGCGCGCCGGACGGAACGCTCTCGCCGCTGCCGGCCCCGTGCGTGGACACCGGCATGGGCCTGGAGCGCCTGGCCGCCGTGTTGCAGCACGTGCATTCCAATTACGAGATCGACCTGTTCGAACACCTCATTCGCGTGGCGGGCGAACTGACCGGCACAAAGGATCTGGGGAACAAGTCCCTGCGCGTGATCGCCGACCATATCCGCGCCTGCTCGTTCCTGATCGTCGACGGCGTGCTGCCGTCCAATGAAGGCCGCGGTTACGTGTTGCGCCGGATCATCCGTCGCGCCTTGCGCCATGGCTGGATGCTCGGTGTGCGTGGGGACTTCTTCTGGAAGATGGTCGCGCCGCTGGTCGAGGAGATGGGCGCGGCCTATCCGGAGCTGGCCGCCAGGCAGGCCTTCGTCGAGGACGCCCTGCGCACCGAGGAACAGCGTTTCGGCGAGACGCTCGAGCACGGCATGCGCGTGTTCGACGAGGTCGCGAAAAAGGCCGGCAACACCATTCCCGGGGCCGATGCCTTCCGCCTCTACGACACCTACGGCTTCCCCGTCGATCTGACCGGCGACATCGCGCGCGAGCGTGGCCTTTCCGTCGACATGACCGGTTTCGAGCAGGCCATGAACGAGCAGCGCGAGCGCGCCCGCGCGGCCGGCCGCTTCGAAGCCAAGGGCCAGATGCCGGCGGAACTCGCCAGCCGTCTCGCGCCGACGGTGTTCCTGGGCTACGACGCGCTCGTGGCCACCGGCTGCAAGGTGGTGGGCATCGTGCGCGACGGCAGGCAGGTCGATGCGCTGGACGATGGCGAAAATGCCCTGGTGATCCTCGAGCGCACGCCGTTCTACGCCGAGTCCGGCGGCCAGGTGGGCGACACCGGCGTGCTCAGCCGCGCCGATGGCCGCTTCGAGGTCAGCGACACGCTCAAGATGGGTGGCGTGTTCTTCGGCCACGCAGGTCGCTGGCACGGCGTGGCGCTGCGCACGGGCGATACGCTGGACGCCCACGTCGATACCGGCCGCCGACAGGCCACCGTGTTGAACCACTCGGCCACGCACCTGTTGCACGCGGCGCTGCGCCAGGTGCTTGGGGAGCACGTCACGCAGAAGGGTTCGCTGGTGGCGCCCGAGCGCCTGCGCTTTGATTTCTCGCACTTCAAGCCGGTCAGCCGCGACGAGCTTGCCGCGGTCGAGGCCCTGGTCAACGCCGAGGTGCGCCGCAACGCGCCGGCGGAAGTCCATCAGATGGCCTACGACGAGGCGATTGCCTTCGGCGCCATGGCGCTGTTCGGCGAAAAGTACGGCGACGAAGTTCGCGTGCTGAAGATGGGTGATTTCTCCACCGAGCTTTGCGGCGGCACGCACGTGAACCGCACCGGCGACATCGGGCTGTTCAAGATTGTCAGCGAAGCCGGCGTGGCCTCGGGCGTGCGGCGCATCGAGGCGGTGACCGGTGACGGCGCGCTGGCCTACGTTGCCGACGAGGAGCGTCGCCTGGGCGAACTCTCGCACCTGCTTTCGGGCAGCGGCGATGACGTCGTCGAGAAGCTGCGGCAGCTGTTCGACCGCCAGAAGAAGCTCGAGCGCGAGCTCGAATCGCTGCGCAGCAAGGCAGCCGGCAACGCCACTGCCGACCTCGCCGGCCAGGCGCTCGAAGTGGGCGGCATCAAGGTAGTCGTGGCGCGCCTGGAGGGCTTCGATGCGAAGTCCCTGCGCGACAGCGTCGATCAGCTCAAACAGCAACTGGTCGATTGCGTGGTCCTGCTGGCTGGTGCGGCCGACGGTCGCGTGTCACTGGTGGCCGGTGTGCATGGTGCGGCGCTCGGTCGCATCAAGGCAGGCGACGTCGTGTCGCACGTCGCCAGGCAGATCGAAGGCAAGGGCGGCGGCCGTCCGGACATGGCCCAGGGCGGTGGCCTGGACACCGCCCAGTTGCCGGCTCTGCTGGCCTCTTTGCCGGACTGGATCGGCCAACAGATGTAGGCCTTCAGGCCTTTGTGAATCGGGGATTTATCGCCCTCGAAATGCGTTGCGCACGGCGCTCGCGCTCGGCTAGTATCGGTTGACTGTCGGCGGCATGGACCCACGATGTCGCCGCGAGGCAAGGGCATTCATGGCGAATGTCTTGGCTGTAAGCCGGGGAAGGCGGTAGGGCCTTCGACGGACTTTCGTCGAACTGACTGACGGGGAGCTCAGGGGTGAAGCTCCAGCGGCAGCAGGCCTGTGACCAAACAGCGTAATGGAGTAACACAACATGTTGATTCTGACCCGCAGGGTCGGTGAAACCCTGATGATCGGTGACGAGGTGACCGTTACCGTTCTCGGCGTGAAGGGCAATCAGGTGCGGATCGGCATCAATGCGCCCAAGAACGTGGCGGTGCATCGCGAAGAGATCTATCAGCGGATCAAGGGCGAGCACGAGTCCGGTGGCGGCGCGTCCGGCGAAGCCGGCGAGCACTGATCACCAACGCTTTACCTCGGCGGCGTCGGCCGGTATCCTTGCCGGCTCCGCGAAAGCGCGGAACATACCCGGAGAGATGCCCGAGAGGCCGAAGGGGCTCCCCTGCTAAGGGAGTATAGGGTCAAAAGCCTTATCGAGGGTTCGAATCCCTCTCTCTCCGCCAGATTGCAAAAGCCCCTGTTTTTACAGGGGTTTTTTGTGGCCTAGAGAAAGGTGCTTGGTCATGTCGATTGGTCAAACGACATGCGTTTACCCCACCATCTCCTGCGTCACTCATCGGGCGTGTTTCACTTCCGCCTGGTTGT
Source organism: Frateuria edaphi (assembly GCF_021117405.1). NCBI lineage: Bacteria > Pseudomonadati > Pseudomonadota > Gammaproteobacteria > Lysobacterales > Rhodanobacteraceae > Frateuria > Frateuria edaphi. The sequence goes on along the minus strand of NZ_CP088251.1, from coordinate 2,585,574 downwards.
TCCTGCCGACCTGCGCGCCGTCGTCGGCCTGCGCATCATCAAGAAGTCGCTGCGCACCCGCGATCCCGCCGTGGCGCGCGTGTGGGCGTATGTCTTAGGGGCACGTTATGCTCAGGTCTTCGCCGCAGCACGCGGACAGGGGACGCCGCCGATGGATAAGGCTCGTAAGGACCGCCCGCGGCCCTTGGTGTTGCCCACCGGGCCGGGCAACGAAGTGTTGGACTACGCCTGCCAGGTGGGCAACGTCCGCATCGAAGCCAACGGTCCCGAGGACCACGCTCGGGCCATGGAAGCCATGCGGGAGATGGCGGCGCTGATGGCCCAGCAGCCGCCCGCCCTGGTGCCGCCACCCGTGGTCTTGCCTGTGGGGCCGGCAGCGCCTGCGCACCGGCTCATGCGCCCGATCGGCAAAGCCGCGGAGCAGTGGCTGCGCAGCATCCGCGCCGACACCTTGACGAAGACGCTGACGATCAAAGCGGCGGCCGTGGAAGGCTTCGCCAAGCATTTCGGCACTGATCGCATGCTCCACGAGGTAGTGCGCGAGGACATCCATGCGTGGGTGGAGGCTTTGCGACTGAGCGGGCTGCAGACGCCCACCCTCGTGAACAAATGCAGCTACCTCCGCGGCTTTTTCGACTGGGCAGCCCAGGCGGGCTACTACCCGAAGTTCCCCAAGGATGAGAACCCGGCGATGGGGCACGTGGTCTTCCGCAAGCGCGAGAAGGTCAAGCGGCGGGCGCATGGCTTCAAGGCGTTCACCCTGGGACAGGTCCAGAAGCTCTATGCGCCGGAGGCGCTCGCTCAGTTGAGCGAAGGGGCGCGCTGGGGCGCCCTCGTCGGTCTTTATGCGGGGGCGCGCGTGTCGGAAGTGGGGCAACTGGCACTCACGGACTTCACCACCGTGGATGAGGTTCCGTGTCTCACGATCACCGACGATGGCGAAGGGCAGAGCATCAAGAACGAAGCGAGCCGCCGCACGATCCCCATCCATCCCGATCTGTTGGCGTTGGGGCTCACGGAGCGCGTCGAAGCGCTGCGGGCTGAGGGGGAAACGCGCCTGTTTCCCAAGGTCAAGGTCGGCGCCGTCAATGGCGCCGGCAATTGGCTTTCGAAGTCTTTCACCCGCCACATCGAGGCGGTGGGCATCGAGCAGCCGGCCAAGGGCAAGTATGGTTTCCATAGCTTGCGCAAGACCGCGATCCAGACGATGAAGGCAGCCAAAGTGCCACTGGAATGGCGGTGCGCCTACGTCGGTCACGAGCTCGACGAGGAGCATGTGGAAGCTTACAGCGGTGATTACGGTCCCAAAGAGATGCTTGATGCCGTCCAGGGCGGGCTAGGGTGGGCTTTGGATCTTTCAGGCATCCGAAAGGCGCTGTGGAGCGGCGGTGTCCGCAGGCGTGTTCGTGGCAAGTAAATCGCCGACCTGGGATCTGGTGAAGTCCGCGGGCGGGATGGCGGCTGACGCCCTGCTGGGCAGCTTTCCAGCCGCGAGCCTCCTAAAGCGAGGAGCCGGCGCGGTCGCTGAGTGTTACAAGGCCCAAACGGAGCGGCGCTATGAGGAGTTCGTCCGGGCTGCGCTGGAAGGCGACGTGTTTCCCGAGAATGCGGAAGACATGTCGGCCGAAGAGCTCATGGGTATGCTTCGTCTTTGTATGGCTGACATCGAGCAGAAGAAGGCGCCGCTCTATGGGCGGTTAGCAAAGGCCATCGCGCAAAACAAGGTGCCGGCGAACTTCGGGCCTCCGTTGATGGTGGCGCTGTCAACCCTCACACTTCAACAAGCAGAGCGGTTGAGGCGAGCCTGGGTGGCGAAGCAACACACATTGCTCCCAGCACAGGGAAGCGGTAATAAGTCGCCCGCAGACTTCTTGGGAAACAAAGGCGGCGTGCTTGATCGACGCGATCATGCGGCGCTGGTTAGCCAGTCTTTGGTGGAAGGTGAGCAGCTGACATCGCTGGGAAACCATCTGGTTGAGGCTTGTTTCCTACGCGAAGAGCTTACCCCCGAGGCCATTGGTGAGCGGGTCTGGCTTCCCGGCGTCCTGGTTACCATCTCCTATGATCTTGATCAGCCCGACGTGCTGAGATTCGTCGAGGTTTTGGCCAACGTAGCAAGAAGTCAAGCTATCAAATGCGGCCCGGCAGGCGCACCGCAGGATGCGGACCGAGCCCGGCCCCTATGGATGATCGCGCAAAGGCCCTTTGTGGTAATCGTGGGTCAACACGCCTCACGGTTACTGGACCACATGACAGTTTTCGAGCGCCCCTTCGCTAGAGGCTTCCAACCCATCGTGGTCTTCCTCAACGGGTGCGACGCGGCGGTATCGGAAAGCTTGCGAGCAGCTGTCGTCATCGACGCTAAAGAAGAGAGCCAGCCCGTGGCAGAGCTCGTCGTCAGGCACGTCTTGAACGTGCTGTCGAACGCTAAGTCATAGCGATCCGATCGACCGCCTGTTCCATCCCTCGCCACTGGACTGCGCTTGTTGTGGGCCATGCTCACTGCGCGGTCGGTCCGCGCAAGGCCAAGGCCTCGTCCACGGTGTTCCCGCGTTTCACGGCGCGCAGGCGCTAGTTCTAGGTGCTGCAGCCCTGTTCCCGCTTCGTTCTGCGAAGCCCACGGCGCAATCCCGCGTCGAGGGAAACGGAACATGGGCATCGCGAAAGACAGCAAAGGCAACTACCGGCTCACCGGCAAAACCACGGAGCACGACGTGCTGGCCGCCGCCGAAGGCATCCTCAAAGCCAAGCTGGAACGACTCGGCAGCATCGGCAACCCGGAAGACGCCAGTGACTTCCTGCGCATGCGCCTGGGGGCACTGCTCCACGAAGAGTTCCACGTCCTCTGGCTCGACAATCGCCACCGCATCCTGGACTGCCAGAAGCTTTTTACGGGCACGGTGGACGGCGCCAGCGTCCATCCCAGGGAAGTGGTGCGAGCGGCCCTAACGACCAATGCTTGCGCCGTAATCTTCGCGCACAATCACCCGAGCGGCGTGGCCGAACCCAGTGCGGCCGATCGGGCCATCACCCGGGAATTGACGGAGGCTTTGCGGCTGGTAGGTGTGCGGGTGCTGGACCACATCGTTGTCGGCGCGGGCAGCTGCGTCAGCATGGCGGGGAGGGGGCTCATGTGAGCCTATCTTCCAAGCCTTAGGTATGAAAAACCCCGGCTCTGGTCCGGGGTTTGAGGTGTTCAGGCTTTACATATCCGTTCTTGATGCGGCTTTGCAACAGTGGAAGCGGATACCGGCCTAGGGGTTAAGATAGGCCAACGCAACCATCAAGTCAAGGCCTAGGGGGCCAAGAATGCCAGGGACTGTGGTCTACAGGCCGGACCTCGTTGACGGAATCATGACGCAAGACCGCCTCAATAGCTATCAGGTTGTCTTCGCTCCGAGAGATGACATTGAGCTGTTTGGAGCGTATTTGTGGAATGGCCACGTCTGCTCGTGCTTTCACCCGCTTATCACCGCTGTTGAAGTGGCGTTGCGCAATTCGGTAGACACAGCCCTCGCAGGGGCAGTAAATCCATTCTGGTGGCAAAGGCCGCATCTGCGCTATTTGTCCTATTCCACTACTGGCGTTGTGCCTCATGCTGTGAAGTGCGTAAAAGAAAACTTTGCGAAGGCAAACAATAACGTCCGGCGAGATAAGATGGACAGATACGGCGTGAGGAATTGCACGCCAAGTAGGAGCGAGATTGTTGCGAAGACAGAGTTTTCCACATGGGAGTTTATTTTCGATCCGGAATTTAATGGCCCAGGCTTGTTCTGGCCTGCCCATCTTGGAAAGGTTTTTCGTGGCGACTGGGGACACCTGACTACAAGCCAATTACTTATGCGAGTCCGTGTTCTCATAGAAATAGTCCGCAAATTCCGAAATCGTGCCTCACATCACGAACCAATCTGGAAAAAATTTGGTGTCGCCTCGGCGCCAGACGCTATGAGACATCTCCACGAGCGAATCGATGAGTTCAAAGAACTGATCAGTCTAATTCATCCCGAAAAACTCAAGCTTCTTCAGGTGAACGGTGTATTGTCAGCGCTGGAAAGGGCGTGCTCTCTAGACGAGCTTCGATACTTTCAGCATCAGGGCGCTACCCATAAGGTGAATTCGGTTTTGCGCCTCAGGGAGATTACGAAGACATGCGTTTTGAACAACGCCCGGGCTAAGATCGTGGTGCGGGTGAATGGTCGACCGAGAAAGATCCAGCTGGGACCTGCATGAATTGATTTCGGTTCGCCCCTTAGGCAGAGCGCGTCTTAGTGTTCTGCGAACACGACGCTCAAAGCTAAAGCGTTGACGCACGAGGCTCCGCCTCACGCGCCCAAGCATGCTGCAGCTTGCTTGAGATGAAGACCTCACGCGCTCAGGAAACGCCTGTCGGCGGCGGGCCGGAGCACTGCAGCCAGCTAAGCAGAGGTGCGCCCAGCCCTTACCCGCTTTATGCTGCGTGGAAGGACCGCAGGGCAAGGGGGAGCAAGGCATGGGCCCGAACGAGGACGTCGCCGTGGTGGCCCAAACCGGGCCAATCTTTCAGAGCGATTTGCCGTTAAGGGAGAAGCTGGAGCGGGCGCGCACAGAACTTCTCGATCTTTCCGCACGCAACCGCCTCCTCAGTATGCCGAGGGGCGCGCGAGGCGCTCGCTCCATCGAGGTCGTTGACGAGAAGGCCTGCGAGGTCTTCCGTCTTTTGGTGCGCGAAGGAAAGACCTTCACCTTTCTGGCTGGACGTGCGGCCGAGGCTGAAACGGCGCTTGTCGCAGCTGATGCTCAGCCGGACCAGGAGCCCGAAGAGATCGAGCAACTGGCGCAACCGGAAGACGACAGCACAGACGAACGCGGGGTGTTGCGGCGGCATGCCGACACCCGCCTCCAAACCCGCTTGACGAGCAAGGGGCTCCAAAAGCGGCTGCTTGAACTCTACCTGGACTCCCGAACGCTGGAAGAAGAGCAAGGCGTCAATGTCCTGTTCCTGACACTCGGTGCCTTGAAGTGGGTGGATCCCAACAACGCACAGAACATCCGCCACGCGCCCCTGTTGCTGGTGCCGGTCCAACTCGATCGTGGCAGCGCTGGTGAACGCTTCCAGCTCAAGGCCCGACAGGATGACTTTGCATCCAACCTTTCGCTCGAAACATACCTGGATCGCGTCCACGCTCTACGGATGCCCGAGTTCGAGGTGAGCGAGGGGTTTGATCCGGTTGACTACGTTGAAAGGGTGCGCGCGAGCGTCAAGGCCAAGGCAGACTGGGAAGTCCTGCCCGATGACATCTCTCTAGGCTTCTTCTCGTTTGCCAAGTTCCTGATGTATCGCGACCTCGATCCGGCTGTTTGGCCGAACGGGGCCGCCATCAGCGATCACCCGCTCATCCGTGGCGTGCTGACCGAAGGGTTTCCAGCCGATCACGGCATGGCCCATGAAGACGCGAACATCGATGAGCTGATCCCACCTGCAGAAATGGTCCACATTCTCAACTGCGATAGTTCGCAGGCATTGGCCATTCACGAGGTGCGGCGCGGGAAAAATCTTGTCATCCAGGGGCCCCCGGGAACCGGAAAGAGCCAGACGATTGCCAATGTGATCGCGGCGGCCATCAAGGACGGTAAGACAGTCCTGTTTGTGGCCGAGAAGATGGCCGCCTTGGAGGTCGTGAAACGCCGCCTGGACGAAACGAGTGTCGGTGACGCCTGTCTCGAAATCCACAGCAACAAGACCAACAAGCGTTCGGTGCTTGAAGAGCTCCGGCGCACGTGGGAGCTCGGCGCGCCAAGGGCACAAGATCCGGGGAGGCTGTTTGTCCGGCTGACGGAAGCACGAGACAATTTGAACGGTCATGCCAACCGGTTACACGAGGTCGATGAGCGCTCGGGGCTTTCCGCCTATCAGATACAAGGCCAGTTGACCCGGCTGCGCGCGGCAGGCGAAAAGCCCAACGACATCGTGCTTGGCGCACCGGAAGAATGGGGGCGCCATGGGTTCCTGAGCCGCCATGACTTGCTCAGCGACCTCTCCTCTCGCGTCCGGGAGATTGGCAAGCCTGCGGACCACGCCTGGGTTGGCGTCGGTTTAGAAGCGATCACACCCATGGACGCGGATCGACTTGTCACGCGGGTGCGCTCGCTTGCTGCCCATCTAGGCACGACCCATCAAAAGTTCGAAGAGGCTGCGCAACTGCTTGGAATTGAGCCGCCTCGGCGGTTCATGGATGTGCCTGCGATGGTGGAGCTCTTGCGGCGCATTGCTGGCGCACCGGTCCTTTCATCCGAGGCAATGGGTAGCGACGTGTGGGAACGCTCGGATGACGTGGAGGCCTTACTCAGCGAGGGTTTGCGCTATCAAAAGGCGAGGGTAAGCCTATCCGGCCGAGTGACAGACGATGCTTGGGATGTCGATCTGCTGGAAGACCAGCAGGCCCTCGCCGAATTGCCAGGTGCCTTTGGAGTCGAGCAATTCGAACGTCTGACTCAAATGTCCCTACAGCTGCCGCGAGTGCTGGCCGAGGCGGCGGCTCTTGGGCGGGCCTTGGGCCGCGAGCCCGGTAGGACCCTCGCAGATTTCCATGTGCTTGTTCGGATTGGTCAATGTGTCTCTGCTGCGCCACCAGCAAGTCCAGAAACTTTTGCTGCGGATCTGTGGGACAACGGCGTGGAACGCGCTGGCGACCTCGCCGCTGCGGTGGCAACCCTGGAAGACGCGCGCGCCTCGATCGGTAGCCAGTTGACCGATCTAGCTTGGGATACCGACCTCGCAGGCGCACGAGCGGTGCTGGCGTCACGCGGAACCAGCGTTTTCCGGTTCCTCAGTGGTGAATGGCGGAACGCCAATCGCTTGGTGCGATCCGTGACCGCAGCGCCTGACCAGCCCCTGGCCGTCACCTTGGGATTGCTGGATACGCTCGCCCGAGGCAAAGCGGCAAGGAAAGTTATCGAAGGCGAAGATCACTTCGGCCGGAGCGCATTTGGGCACGACTGGCGGGGCGAACGCTCGAACGCCGCTCCCTTGCTTGCGCTGGTCGAGTGGATGCGCTCCCTCAAGGGACTCGGCGCAGAACCCCGCATGATTGCCTCGCGTAGCCCGGAGAAAGCCGAGGTTGCGGCCAGGGCGAGGCAACTTTCGGATCTCTGCGCTATGGCCGCGCCCCTCCTGAGGGAAGCGTGGATCGATCTTGGAGAGGCTCGGGCCAAGCATTTCGGAGACATGGCGGCGGTGGAGAGCGTCGAACTCAACGCGCTGCTCCAAGTCGCGGTTCGCTACTCCCGGGCTCAAGCCTTGGTGCGCAGCATCGCCACGCCCGCACCTGAGCGCGTGGGTGAGGGCCGCGCGCTGCTCATGGAACTGGCTGAGGGGCAGGCCGCCCGCGGGGCAGTGCGTGGGGCACGAGCCCTGGGGCAGATCGCGTTTGGCCAAGCGTGGCGAGACGAGGCATCCGACTGGGGGTTCCTCGTGGAAGCCAGTCGGTGGATGAAGGCAAACCCCGACATCCGTGCATTGGCTGGGCGGGTCGGGGAGCGGGAAAGTTTGCTGCCACGGGCCAAGTTCATTGAAGTTGCCCAGGCGCATGCCCTCGCGAGTTTCCGGGCATTGGCCACTGAGTTGAAGCTCGATCTTCACGCATCGCTGGGTGCCCCCCCCGAGGAAGCACTCATCAGCGTCGTGGACTGGCGCCTTCAGCGGTGGGCCAACGAGCACGAACAGATTTTCCAGTGGGTGAACTACCGCGATCGAGCTGCGCGAGCGACGGAGCAGGGCTGCGCGGAGATCGTGGTGCGCTTGGGGGATGGCCGCCTAACACCCGAGCAGGTGGTCCCTGCCTTCGAGATGGCTTACTTCGAAGCGACTTACGCGCGGCTGGTGCGCGAAAAGCCTGAGCTCGCACGCTTCGATGGCACCACGCACGGACGCCTGGTTCGCGACTTCGGAACCCTCGATCAAGAGCGGATTGTGGCCGCTCGAGTGGAAGTTGCCCGCGCCCACCACAACGGCGTTCCTCAACGCGAAGGTGCGATGGGCCCTTTAGGCATCTTGCGCGGCGAGATCCAGAAAAAACGGGGGCACATGCCATTGCGCAAGCTCGTCGAGAAGGCGGGTCCCGCACTTCGCGCTCTCAAGCCTGTCTTCATGATGAGCCCGTTGTCGGTGGCGCAATTTCTGCCCCCCGGAGCAATGAAGTTCGATCTACTCGTGATGGACGAGGCAAGCCAGATCCAACCTGTGGACGCCCTCGGTGCCATTGCGCGCGCTCAACAGGTCGTGGTGGTCGGCGATCCCAAGCAGCTGCCGCCGACCTCATTCTTCGCCAAGATGACCGCAGCTGACAGCGAAGATGACGAAGACGGTGCCGCAGTCGCGGATGTGGAAAGCATCCTGGGTCTTTTCATGGCCAGGGGGCTGCCGACCCGCATGCTTCGTTGGCATTACCGCAGCCGCCACCAATCGTTGATCGCGGTGAGCAACCATCAGTTCTATGAGAACAAGTTGTTCATTGTGCCCAGCCCATACACCGCCCAAGGCGGAATGGGTCTTCGCTTTCATTATGTCCCGGACGGCCTTTTCGACGCAGGTAACAAGCGGAACAACTTAGTCGAGGCCCAAGCGGTCGCCAAGGCGATCATGGAACACGCGACGAAATTCCCCCGCCTGTCTCTTGGCGTCGCGGCGTTCTCCGCGGCTCAGCGCCGTGCCATCGTGGATGAGCTGGAACTTCTGCGCCGCGGTGCGGACCCCGAGGTCGAGGCGTTCTTCAATAAACAGGGGGCTGAGCCGTTCTTCGTCAAGAATCTGGAGAATGTCCAGGGTGACGAGCGAGACGTCATCTTCATTTCGGTTGGCTATGGCCGCTCTGTGCCCGGTGGCCGGGTGCCCATGCGCTTTGGTCCTCTCGGCACAGACGGTGGCGAGCGGCGCCTGAACGTGTTGATCAGCCGCGCTAAGCAGCGTTGCGAGGTTTTCGCCTCGATGACCGATGAGGACATTGATCCCAGCTACGCCGCAGGCAAGAAGGGAGTTCACTCGTTCCGCCTGTTTCTCCAATACGCGAGGACAGGCCGGATGCCAACGGCCGAGGTCACTGGGCGAGACTACGACAGCATCTTCGAGGAGCAGGTGGCGCACGCGCTGCGAACGTGCGGTTACGAGGTTCAGATCCAGGTCGGGATCGCGGGCTTTTTCATCGACCTCGCCGTGGTCGACCCGCAAAAGCCTGGGCGCTTCTTGCTGGGTATCGAATGCGATGGTGCGGCCTATCACAGCTCCCGATCCGCTCGGGACCGAGATAGGTTGCGACAGATGATTTTGGAGGAGCATGGATGGGTGATCCATCGGATATGGAGCACCGATTGGTTCCAGCGGCCGGCCGAGCAATTGGACCTGGTGATCAAACGCATCGAGGCCTTAAAGTCCGGTGACGCGGACGAAGAGGACGCATTTGCTCTTTCGGAGCCCTCGGTAGAGATCCCCGCCATACCGCGGGACGAAAGTGGAAGCGATGAGGACGCTGCGGTCTTCTCGCCCTACAAGGAGGCTGTGCTCAAGCGGCCTTCGCGCTGCGCAACCGAACTTCACGACACACCTCTCAATGTGCTGACCGACCTGGTGATAGAGGCTGTTTCGATTGAGGGACCGGTGCATGTTGACCAGGTAACCACACGCATCCGTGAAGCCTGGGGTTTGAAGCGCAGTGGCCAGCGCATTGAAGCTGCGGTGGATCAAGCAATAGGTGTAGCTGTTCGATTCAAGCGCGTGGCGCGTGCGCAAAACTTCCTTTGGCTGCCTGGTTCCACACCTCTTCCAAGGGATCGTGGGAACGTCGAGACGGTTGCTCTGCGACGTGCGGACATGCTGCCACCTTCAGAGATCGAGGCTGCCGCCGTCCAACTGTTGCGCAAGAACTTTGGCGCTTCCCGGGAGCAGATCATTCAGGCTGTAGCACGCGGCCTAGGCATCCGGAGCACCAGCAGCCAAGTGCGGTCCGTGATCGAATCGGCTATCAACAAAGCAGTGCGGACGGGGCAATTGGTGGAGGCCGAAGGCCTGCTAACGGTGGGGGAGGAATTCGCATGATCGATGCTAAAGGCAACAGTCAACGCTAAGCGTTCGAGCGATCGGTCAGCACGACCTGACTATGGACGATGTCCCTGTCCGCTGGGGCGTCCCAAGACGTCTGGGCGAACCCATCGTCTGAGTGCAGCAGTAGCACGCCCTTCTCCGTGAAGCTCCGTCCATCCATAGCCTCGTAGCACACCGTGATGGGGAGCTGGGCGCCCGCTTTCCAAAGCCCGTCTTCTCCGAGCATCCCAAAGGAGTTGGCTACGGTTCGACCGTTAGCCAGCACTGGAATAGTCACGTCCGAAAAGAAGATCCGCTCAGGGGCCGACTTCAATCGCTCTGATCCGGGTGGGTTGCGTATGGCTGCCTCGACATCTTCCCGCTTTGCGCGCAGCCGGACATTGATTGCCGGCTGGCTGCCGGCGTTCTCGACGAGAACATCCAGCGCGGTGTTTACATCCCCTCCGCGGTGGGTGGCAATCCTCGCGGTGACGAGGGGCCTGTTGCTTCTGCGCCAAAGGTGGACCATGAAAAACACCGTCAGAAGGGACGCAATGGCTGAGAGGATGGAGGTAATGAGCGCAACGAGAGCCATGTGGCCGTCCTTGTTTGTTGGGGGAGCAGCGGGAGCTGGCAGTGTGGCCTGAGCGGCAGCTGCCTTGGGTGCTGGCTTTGGGCAGCCATCCACCTTGGTGACCATCGCCGCGGGCAGGATGTAGGTCGCCCGATCCTTCGCCAGCTTGATGTAGTAGGCATCGTCCAGCCTGGCCGCGAAGCCCAGGGGCAGGGTATGCCCCGGACTAGCCTTATCTGTGATGTCGGCCCAAGCCGTGTTCTCACCGAGGTTCGAGGCCACCAGGGTGACGCACGAGCCGCCGCCGGCTGGCGAAACGCGGAAGGGGAACGAGGCAATCGCACCGCCGAGCGGTGGCCAAGCCAAGGGGAGCGCCATGATGACGAGAGCCGCAGGAACCACCCACTTCGGCGTTTGGGCTGACCATCCTTGGACATATTTTTTGGCGGCAATGAACTGGACGGCTGAGAGGGCGATGCAGACCGCGAGGTAGACCACGGAAGCGGCCACCAACGTGAACACCCGGCTGTCGGTCAACGTTTTCACCGCCACGTAGAACACCCCGAAGGTAAGCATCAGCTGGGTGCCCACCCCTGATATGAAGATCGTGGTGACGTCAAACGGGGGCCACTTTCTGGTCGTCGCTCGACGATAGATGGGCAGGATGAAGAGGTAAGAGACGACCATGGCCAGGCCGAACAAGACCCATAGGAACCTCTCAATCCCTGGAAGCAGCGACAAGGCGCCGATGACCAGTGGCCAGAGAATTGTCAGAGCAACGGTGAGGATGATCCACCGCTGTCCGAGGCTTCCACCCCACTTCGTTCCAGGATCGCCCGCGGCGGCCATCTGGTGCGTGTGGGCGAGCGTGTGACCTTCTGAATCGAGGGGGTAGACGAGCGCCATGATGGGCATCAACGCCGACATGGCCACCAAACCAACCAGTGCGGCGATCACTGCGGCAAGCGCTGGCAACCCTGAAAGCGTGCCCGAGGAAGAAAAGTCCACGGGCAGCGCGTAGAGCTTGATGAACTCGAGCCAGTAGAGCGCCGCAACCGCCAGCAACATCGCACCGAGCGGCACGGAGACTTTCGCGAGCCACTCTAAGAGACCAAACACCGGTTCGACCGGTGACGTTTTGGCCGTTGGCTTCTGGTCAACGGTTCCTTGTTGTTCTTCCATGCCCCTGTCCTCGCGATCCACCGATCGCTTCACGCTGGTGTTCAATGATGCTAAGGCATTCCTGTTGGGCGCCTGGCACTGGATGTTCCGAGACCGCCATCTCACTCGGTGAAACGCCCAGCCGCCTTAGTGCCTGCTGGGCTTGACGCAATCCCCAGATCTGCTTGGATGTTCTCGTGGGGGCGGGCATGAAGCTGGCCCGCCGCGCTGTCAGTTTTGGTCAGGATGACCGGTGGTCGCCGACAGGTGACTGGATCAAGGAGGATCAACGTGTCTCGTCATGCCCGCCCCCACTTGGAAACCCACTCACGCGGTGCCGGCCACTCGGCCGTCGCTGGCGTGGCTTACCGTCTCGGCCTGCGCCTCTACGACCGGCGCACAGGCAAGTGGCACGACTTCAGGCGCCGCAAATTGGGCGAAGAGATCGTGCGTGCCGTCACCGTGGCACCGCCAGGCGCGCCCGACTGGGCGACCGATCCGGACGAGCTGTGGAACCGGGCGGAGGGCGCTGAGAAGCGCAAGGACGCGCAGGTCGCGCGCGATTACCGCATCCCGATTCCGTTTGGCCTTAGTGATGAGCAAGCGGGCGACATGGCCGAGGCGATGGCGCGTTATATCGCCGACGTTCTCACCACAGCAGTGTCCATGGGCCTTCACCGCGATGCCGAGGTCGACGCGCTCGGCAACGTGAAGCCGAAGGAGAAGCAGGGGTATCACGCGCACCTGTATTTCCCGACGCGAAAGCTCGAGCAGCTGGAAGGCGAAGAGGGAAAAGGCGAGTGGGGGCTTGGCTCGAAACTGACCATGCTCTCGAACAAGAACAGCTCTGGCGCCTTCGTCGAGCAGTTGAACGCGAAGTGGGCCGAGCTCGCCAACCGTTACATGGCCGAGCACGGGCTGACGGCCGACTACGACCACCGGAGCTACGCACGGCAAGATTTGCCGATCCAGCCGCAACGCACGCTCGGCCAGGCCGTCACGGCAATGGAGCGGAAGGGCTTTTTCACGCGCAAGGGAGCGGAGCTGCGTGAGGACATCATCCTGCCGTCCAAACTCGCAGAAGCCGCTCATGCGATTGTGCTTGAAGCGCAACGTGCTCAGGCTGCTGCAGACCGCCAACGGGAAGCTGCTACGAAGGTTCCCCAACCTCAGCCACTAACCACCCCCTCTCCAGGCGTGATCCAGACGACCGATGGCGAGGCGTTGGAATGGAAGCTGGTCAAGACGGTGCCCAAAGCGGAAGCCGCTGGAGCGGACGCGCAAGGGTCAGCGACAACGGCGGGGGAAACAGGGTCACCCTTTACCGACTTCATCGAAGGGCCTCCGGGCTCGCTCCTCGCGCGTTTTCGTGAGATGGACGAGGCGCCGGAGGACCCCAAGGAACACGCTGCCTACAACAAGGTCTTGCGCCTGGTTCGGCTTGTCGAAAAGGTGTTCGTCTCCCTTCGGGAGTGGCTGGCCAGGTTCCGACAGCACGATGAGGCGCGCGGACGCCGGGTGGCGGCCAAGCTTGAAGTAGTCTATCGCCTCGATCGTGTTCGCGACGAGCGCGATGCCGCTCGCACCCGCGTCCAGGAATGGGAGGCCGCGCATCCATGGCGGATGAGAGCGGCCAAGGCCCGAGGTGGCGACGGCAAGCCAGTCGAGTGGCGGATCTTGAACCGCGCAGTGGAGGCGCGGCAGGACCGTATCGCGGAGATGGAGTCAGCGCTTGCTTCTCATGACCGGCAGATCCTGGTGTTCGATCAGGAGGGATTTCGGTTGGGCAACGAACACGCCAGCCTGATGAACCGGCTGCGCCTGCTGCTGGGCGGAATTCGGAACACCGACGAGGGGTCTGTGCGTGCCTTGTTCACCGCGGCGCACGAGGATGAGCGGGAATGGATCCAGGCCGCGGGGGTGGTGGCTTCGGTGCCGCCGCAGACGTCGGGCAGGCCAGACAGAGCTCTGACGATGGAGCCGCGGAGGCGGCCGGGAGCGCCCGGGTGAGCGAACTGCGTTACTTCTAGCCTGAGATGGCGGCGTTACCGAAGAGAGTCATCTATAGCAGTCAGGGCTTGAAGTATTCGGCGGACGGTTGGCTCCTCGAAGTCTTCTCGATCTCCTTCTTCGTGGGTGCCTTTATTTAACGAGAGCCACGCCCGAGAGTTCACTTTGGCCTTAAGGATCAGATCTAGCTGGTCCCGACGGAGGTCCCATGGGGCTTTCAGCGTGCCAGCGGTCAGAGCCTTCGTTATCCGGCTGAGCAACACCTCGGCTACGTTCCTTGTGTCCGGCGGGGCGCCCGGACCTCGCAGCTCTAGCGAGAAACGCGCAACGTCAGGAGCCTCTTTCGCCAGCTTTTTCCACATTTGGTGGAGAAGTCCCTCGAGCGCTTGGCGAGAGTGGGACAGAGCTCCCCGCAAGTTGTAGTCGGCCAAGCAAGCATCCGCCTGCTTGATGTAGTTGCGCGTCTTTCCCCCGCTCACACGCGGATGGTGGTCGCCGTCATGGTGGCGGAGGATGTAAAGCTCGGCATCGCGCGCATGGTGGTTGTGGATGTCTTTGATGAACTCGTCGCTGTGGCAACTGATGATCAGCTGCTTCTTCACGAGCTCTGGGTGGCCGAAAAGCGTGGTGCGGATCCCTTCCCGATGATCGTGGTCAATGGCGTTCACCGCGTCGTCCAGCAGCAAGACGGGCAGGCCGAGCTTGATGTTTTTCGCCAGCAGGATGGCGAGCCCGAGGCAACGAACATGACCCTCACTCAAGATAGCCAAGGCATCTTGCCAACGGTCGGGTGTGCCCCGGAAACGGACTTGTATCGGGTCCCCGCCCCGTAGTGGCAGCCGCAGCTCTTCAAGCAAATCGGCCGGCTGGTCTTCGACGTTGAATGAGTTGTAGAGGTCGAGCGCGACCTCGTTCAGATCCGCCAAGAGCTGTTGAGGGAGCCCGTCTCGATAAGTTTTGAGCTCCTCAAGAAACTCGGCGTAGGCCTTCTGGATCCTCAACTTCACCTGGTGCTCGGCGGCCTCCGCCTCGACCTCCTTCAGAAGTTCCGCGTTTTCTCGTTCGAAGGCGGTCAACCGCTCTCGCGCTGCTGCCACATCCGCGTCGAACTGAGTCTGTCGCCCTTGGATATCGATCAGCGCGTTTCGAGCTCCCTGGAGTTTCTCTGCTTCGGCGGACAACGCGTCCCGTTGCGTCTGCTCTGCTGCCAACTTAGCGTCCAGTTCCTCTAAGACCTTGGCGGCCGCCAAGACTTGGCGCCACTCCTTTGACCGGTAGTTGCTCAGCGGCTGTTCCAATGGAGCCAGCTGCTTGTCAGTAGGCAACTGGGCCGCGTGGCTCATGACTTGCCGGATCCCCTCTTCTAGGGCGGCCTGGCTTACGGCAGATCGGCGGTCCAACTCGAGGGCCTGTTGTTCCAGCAGCGCGAGCTCTCGTAGTGCCTGAAGACCATCAGCGGCGCGACGGAACGGGTTAGTTGCCACCTGATCCAGCGGAGTTTCGCAGGCCGGGCACCGATCAGCCCGTGTTGCCTCCAACGCTACGACAGCCTGATACAGACTGCGGAAGGAAACCTCTCGGCTGCGAGCCTCTAGCTTCGCCCGTGCTTGCTTGAGCTGGCGCTGTATATCGCGAAGATCTCGGCGCAGAGTGACCAATTTGCTAGCGCTGCTCCCTGTCAGCGCCGGCAACGGGTTTTTTAGGATGTCCCGGATTTCCTGGAGGCGCCCCGGGGCCGCTTGCGTGCCAATCCGCGCCTTAAGGTCGGCGTATGTCAGCCCGGGCTCAAATCCGGCGGCAACCGCTGCGCGTTCCTCATCGAACTTTCCGTGGCTCTCGGCGGTCGATGCCACCTTTGCTTGGTCCGCCTGAGTGGCAGCGCGGCGCAATTCGAGAGCCGCGGCCTTGGGAAGGGCGAGGTCCAGCTGGCTATCGAGGGAGGAGGCGAACCCGCTGACGAAGTCGTTGAAGGCCGTAAGCCCAAACAAGGCGGCCAGCATGCGGGCGGCTTCCGCAGGCCGGCGAGCACCTATCCTGGCGAAACCCTCGATGCGGTTACGCTCGACGATGATAAAGCGGTGAAGCTCGTCGTCCGGTTTGATCTCAGTAGATGCTCCTTTCAGGCTGCCGAGAAGCACGGGTTGCTTGTGTTTGCCCTCATGGGCGTTGTTGAAATAGTGCTTTGCTCCCAAGCCGCGCTCATCCGCCTCTTCGATTCGGCCCAGAAGGGCGAGCTCCAGCGCTTCACACAAGCTGCTCTTACCGGTTCCATTGCCGCCGAGGATTAGCGTTGTGGCGCCACATAGGTCGAAGACTTCTTTACGACGGAAGCCGCGAAAAGGGCCGATCTCGAGACTGGTCAGCTTGTCCCATTCGACGCCTACTTGCGTGGGAGCGGCTGCCTGGTCAACCACGACCGCTTGGTCCATACCTGCGCGAAGCAGTGGCACAAGCAGGCGCGATCGCTGGCCACCGGCGTGGGTCGTTCGAGCAACGTGCGCTAAGTTAGCCTCTACGACAGCGCAAGTTTTGCGCACATCCTCGGAAGGCTGACGCGCCCCCAGCCATTGTGTGAACCGCGCGAGGTCGTTGATCAGTGCCATCGTGGCCCCCATTCCTGTGGGGCAAGGTTAAGGCATCTCTACGGGGCAGTGGCCGGGTTGCCAGTTATGGCGGCCGGTCTGTCTCAGACTAGCGGTCACTCAGTGGAAGATTTTCCAGCCAACGGGTCAGGCTCGTGACCACGTGAAGGAATTCAATCATGAGCGAGCTTGATCTGGCATACCGAAGTGCTGTGGACGCCGCGGCGTGGGCGGCCGAACACGTCCAAGGGCGCCAGCTGGAGCCGACCGTGCGGAATCGGCTTGCAGGTGCGGCCTATGGTTTGGCGTTGGAGCATCAGCGGGCCATGACCGTGCTGGCCGGTGCCCAGGCCTATGGTTCCGCCTTGGCGTTGCTTCGATGCGCAGTTGAGGGCTTCGCGTTGGGTTACTGGTTGCTTTACCAGGCCAGCGAGGATCAACTGGACGCCTTCAAGAGAGGGCGTATGACCCACACGCTCGAACCGCTCCTTCGCCGCATTGGAGATGAAAACCCAACAGGCCCACGAAAAAAAGACTTGCAGAACCTGGTCCGGCGGATGAACGCAATGACGCATGGTGGGATCGAGCACTTGGGGCTGAGGATAGGAACATCGAGCGTGGGTCCTCAATACACCCGGGATGATCTCGCCAACGCGCTGAGCATCGGTGTTTGGGTGGCCACGATGGCGGCAGTGGACGTGGTCGGCGGCATTGTTGGCGACACGGGACGCGCCATGAAAATGATGGTCGAGGCGGACGACCTATTCTTGCGCGGACGGATGCCATCAGGTGCCGCCGACACAGGAGATGCCCGCGCGTAGATCCTGTGTTTGTAGCTTGGGCCGCCGCCCCCGCTTGCGCGCGATGGGCTTCCCTTCCGCGGCCAACCGGGTGGCGTGACTTTCCTGCGCAGCTGTCTGAGCCAAGTAGGCCGCAAAACGCTCTGAGGCGTATGGCACCAGGTCCAGTGGCGGGTAGGTCAGCCGCTCCAAGGCCTGTTTACATTCCAGGAGCGAGCCGCGAGCGACATAGGTGCGGGCGTCCACGCCTTGCCCGTCGCTGTGGCCGTTGATCGTCTGGATCACACTCTTCGGCACATGGGCGCGCTCGCATCGGGTGGTCAGCGTGTGACGGAAGCAATGCAGCGACTTCTTGGCACTGGTGATGCCGCAGGTTCGACGCAGGTGGTAATCGTTGAACCAGCGGGACACCACCCGGCCCGGGCCGCCTTCCTCCCAGACGAGCCCGGGGAACAGGTGGACGGCGCCGGACGCTTTCACGTCGGCCACGTAGCGCTCGAAGCCCAGTTCCAGCAGGCGTGCGTGGATCGGGATCCGACGCATGGAGTAGCAAGTTTTGATGCTCTGACCCTCGCGGAAGGGCGTGATGTCGAAATACAGGATCGTGTGCTCCTGGCCTTCCGCATCCGTCTCCGTGGTGGTCAGGATGTCCTCCACGTAGAGCTGGGCGATCTCGTTGACCCGCATACCCGTGAACAGGGCGATCAACGGCACCCAATACTTGTGGGGCTCGGAATGACGGCCGAGGTGCGACGGGGCGAAAATCGTTTGAAGGTCCTGCGCGGAGAAGATGTCCTTTTTCTTGGGCACCTGATCCCGGTAGCGGGACGTCTGGACGTAGTGGAACGGGTTCTCCGGGATGGCGCCGGTGTCCACGCACCAATTGAAGAACGCGCTCAAGCCCATGATGTGCTTGCCCTGGGTGCCTCGTTGGATGACCGGCAGGCGCTTCTTTTTCGTGATGGCAGCGACGCGTGCGGCCGGCAACCCCTTCAACTCCGGATGGTGGGTCAGCCGGCATGGCCACGACGCCAGGACATCGGCAAACCGGTTGGCATCAGCGGCCGTGATCTCGGCCACCGGTTTGTCGCCCAGGACGTCGAGCAGGAGGTTGAGGATGTAGCGGCGATCCGTGACGGGGGAGGTGGCCTTCTTCGGCCCGCGCGCCAGGTTGGCCAGGTGAAGGGCCGTGAGTTCGCTGAGCAGTCGCGGAGCCCCCGGTTTGGCGGGCGCGGACGCTGTGGAGGGAGCCGGCTCTGGGCTGGGCTCAAGTGACGCCTTTGGCAAAGGGACAGTATTCGGCTTCGGCTCTTCGTTGGCGGTGGCCTGATCGGCTTCGTGGAGCTTCTGGGACACGCTCGGGTGGGCGACGGTGGCACCGACGGTGCGCCGCGGTGGCTGAGCGGGCGGTGTCGCTTGCCGAGGCGCTGCCGGCGTAAGGAGGATCGGCAAGGCGCCGCCATTCCAGTCGCCGCGCGCACCTTGGCCGCCTGCAGAACCGCTTTCGTCGGCTTTTAACCGATCGGCCAGGCCGAGACGATCCAGCAGCTCCATCACCAGCAGATGCCCATCCACGCATGTGGGTGACACGCGCAGCCCGTCGCGGGTGGCGACTAGGTCATAGAGATGCGGCTCGTGTGTGGGGCCTTCCAAAGCGGTGGAGGAGGAGAGCATGGCGGCAGAACGCAGCAGTTGGGTGCGTGGTTCTAGCCGAGGTCAGAGGGCTGTCAACCCCTGATTTTTGCTTGTTGTGACGCAGTTTCCGACGAATCGACGTGGGGCTTGAGCTGGCGCGTGCAAAGAATTTTTTCGCGCTCGTCGGGTGCCGGGGCCGGATCGCTAAGGTTAGCGTTCCGACCGTGCGCACCCGGCCGGTTGACAGTTCTGTCGCTTGTGAGAAGTTCGGGTGTGGATCGGAGGTTCCCCATGCGCCTGCCCGAAAATCGCTCGTTTTTTGCTCCCCGAAGCGGTCCAGGCGAATAGGTAGGGTCTAAATGCATCACCGCCCTTTTTCAACTAAACCTCCACCAGCCAAGCAGTTTTTGTCCGCCCAATTTTCCGGACACTGTCCCCGCCACGGACAAACAAAAGCCGCCTCACAGGGCGGCCTTTGCGTTCTCCGGCGATGAATAAAGCAGCTAGAAGCGCGCCAACCGGCGCGCAAGTTCGGTAGCCACGGCATTCGCTTGGGCGTCGGTCAGTCCGCCCGCCAGCACGGTGCGTTGGCCAAGGTGATCCACCTCAACCGTGTAGCTCACACCCGCCAACAACGAAAGGGTTTGGGCCGCCATGTGACCGACCCCTGCCGCCACGCCGTTCCCGCCGATCACGACAGTTCGGCCGTCTTGCGCGTTGCTGCGGACCAGCGAAAGGACCTGGTCGGCGGGGATGTAGGTCGTGCCAACCCGGATGCCTTCGGTGGACACCTTCAACGGCTCGCGCACGACCTTTCGCCGGTGGTCGTGGTAACCCTGCCACATTTGGCGGATCAGCACCCCCGCGAGAATCCACGTAAGGAACCCAGCAATGGGCGCGGCCGAACTTTCGGGGTTGCGTGCGTAAATCATCCCGCCCACGATCCAGGCGGGGATGATTGCCAAGCCCATCGAAACAACGGTGAGGCGAAAGGGCAACGCCGCGGGCGTGGCGATGAGCGTCGCCCAACCGCCGGCTTCGCGGACCTCAAAGACGGGTCCGCGGCTCGACTTGCTGCCGAAATAGTGAATAACGAAGCCGCCCGCGGCAATCAGCAGCGCTAGGAAAGTCAGCAGTCCGCTCATTGGAGGCTCCCTCAGCGGCGCAGGTTGTGGTTACCGGCGGGATCGACGCCGACGATCCAAAGGGTTTTGCCGGAGTTGTTGTCCAACACCGGATCGGCGTGGCTCATCCAGCTGGTGATCCACATGAGGCGAATGAGAATTTCGTGATACTGGTGCGCGAACGGCCCGGACTCGGTGGCGTCCCCCAGATCGAAAAGCATGTGGGGCGGGTTTGGGCCCATGTTGCGCACGCCGCCAACGGCGGTGTCGACGTGCGAGATCCCCTGGATGTTCTGCGCCGTGAGCAGTTGGAGCCGGCCTTGGCCGTTGCCGATGCTGTCTTCCGGCGCCGTCATGTAGCGCGTTTGTCCCATCGCATCGGTGAACGCCAAGGGGGCGTTACAGACCTGAAAGGTTTCGTCGTGATGACGAGTGGCCGAGCGCCACACCCGGGCAGTGGCGGTCCAGCACGCGAGGTTCGTTCCGGCTTCCGTGAATTTGATCGCGACCCGCGGCCACGCGTCGCCCACCTTGTGGTGCGCGAAAATGCCGACGATGTCGCCGGACTTGGACGGGCTGACGGGACGGTAGTAGGCCCCGTCGGTTGTCGCCGGTCCGGCTGCGTTGGCGCTTGCTCCGTTTGCCGGGCCCCTCAGAACCTTTGAGGCCGTGTGCGTGATCGCCGAACTGGCGCGGTGGAGGAAGCCTTTGAGCCCGCTGTCCTGGGCGTGGAGCGGCGTGAGGCATAGCGCTAGCAGCGCGGCGGCCGTGCCCTGGATCCAATGTTTGATCATCTCGAAACCCCTGTTCCGCGGGTGTGTGGCGATCCATGCCAAGGCCACCCGCACCGTCCTTGGCGATTTCGAGACTAGCGTCGCGAATCGGAATCGATACTAAACAAAAACACAAACTCGGTGTAAACAGTTTTGAGTCATAGCGTGCGTGTCCGATCCAACGTGGGAGCGGGCACATGGCTGTCGACCGGCTGTCGGAACGAGCACAGAAGTCCCTGTATCGACCGGAGAACCAAGCGTTCTTGGCGACTCTGCGTGCTGTGAGAACGCGGGCAGGGCTCACGCAAAAAGACCTGGGCGATCTATTGGGAAGGTCGCAGAACTACGTCACCGCGGCCGAGCGAGGTGCGGTCAGGCTAGATGGGCTGCAGATCCGGGATTGGTGCAAAGCTTGTGGCACGGACCTGGTCGCTTGGGCTCGAGAGGTCGAAAAGACCTTGCGCACCGGCAAAGCCCCGCCATGACGGACTCGTCGCTCTAAAACGGAAACAAGCTTTATCCACAGACTTATTGTCTCGTCGACTGAGAACGTAGGTAGTAGGCTGATCCCATGGAACACATCAGCGCTGCTATCGCACGGCTAGCTCGGACCCAGACGGCATATGAAAGCGACCCTGAAGAAGCATTGGGTGAGCGCTTGCGCGATTCATTGGCCCCGGGGGTTCAACTCACTACGCAAGTCTGGGTTGATACGGAAGCGGGCCCGTTCCGGCTCGATCTTCTACTGACCAGGCCGGGACGGCGGGTCGCCATCGAAGTGGACGGACAGCATCACGACTTGGGCAGGGATCGGTGGCGAACGGTGTTCATCGTCTCTGCCGGAAAGGCTGACGTGGTCTACCGAGTCCCGGCAGTGTTTGTTTACAGCAACCTCATCGGTGTCTTGGCTGGCCTTGCCCGCGTTGAGCCCCAGTGCTTCAAGCGAGAGCAGCGGGATCGGTGGTGTGAGGTGGCGCAAGCCAGATGGGAGCAGTCGGACAGCGAGAGCTCTAATGAGATCCCTGATGATTGTGAGGGCAGCGGCGAGGATAGTTGGTCACCCAAAGAAGGCTGGCGGTTCTCGTCCCGGGCGTTTGCGATGAACTTTCGCGGCGACATCTATGAGTGCTCGGCGCGCGGCCTTGAGCCTTACCTCGATTTTGTGCGAACCACTGGGTTGCGTGATGTGGACCTGTTGAAGCAAGCATGGGAACGACGTTACCGAGCCCACGCCCCAAGCCACGCAGACACCTTCGCCGATCCGCTTTCGTGGTAACTGCTATTTGGACAGGGCAAAAAGAGGGCGCGCCACGCAGCAGCGCCCCTCTGGTCCGGTTTAGACCTTGGGCGACAAACCCCAAAGCTTGTCCAGGTAAGCATTCAATTCGTCGCGTTTGTAAGGCGCGCGACCGGTGAAGTTCTCCAACGCGCCAACGACTTTGTTCCGGTTTCCGTTAGTGATGGGGAACCCACGGGTCTGAATGTAATGGTCGATGAAGTATTCGACCTCCCAGGATTCACTGAGCGATACATTCACACGATCGATCTTGCCGATGTAGCGCTTGTTGTCGTGCTTGGACCAATCGCCCTTGGCGTGTTCCAGTTCCTTCTCCTGCTGAGTCATGCTGGTCGCCTCTAGCGGTCCACATGGACCAAATTTTCACGTTTGGGCGGGCTCGGCCGTTTCAAGGGTCGAGTGGTTGCTGCAGAGCAAGGCTCCCTGATACGGTTCGCCGAACTTGGTCAACACCGGAGGTCAAACTTTCCGGCGGGCCAAGCGCCGCAAGGGCTTGGTGGGGTTGAGAGAGAATCATCTCCCTCTCTCTCCGCCAGACATGCAAAACGCCCCGAATGGGGCGTTTTGCATGTCTGGCCACGGCTTTCCCAGCGTGGGCTTCGGCCCTCCGACCTAGCCACGACGGAGGGCAAGGTGGGCTGAAGCCACCCTATGGGTCGAGGGTGAGGGCTTGCAGCTGTTTTGTGGTCAGCTCGCCGCTGTAACCGTGGCGTGAGCCATCGGCGCGGATGACCAGCACGCGCGGCGTCTCGCCGCCCCATTCGGGATCAAGCAGATAGTTCAGACGCTCGGGCGTGGCGTCGGCGTAGGCGCGAGCGGGCCAGGCGGTCATGCCGGCGGTGGCGAGGCGCTTTTCGATGGCCGCTTCGTGCGTCATGTCGTCGGTGGCCACGGTGACCAGCTCGATCGCCTCCGGATGTGCCTGCTGCAATCGCGCGAGGGCCTGCAGGTTCGGTTCGCAATACGCGCAATCCAGCGCCCAGAGCGCGATCAGGCGTTCGCCGTGCGCGGGTGGTGCGAGCAGGGCAGGGACGTCGGCGGCGGCCAGCGGCTTCAGCGAACCGGCGGTTGCGAGGGCGGGAGCCAGCAACAGGATGGCGAGCCAACGCTTCACGGCGTGTCTCCCGCGGGCAGCAGGCGGAAGCCCGCTGCGGTATTCCAGGCGACGTAGGCGCGGCCGTCGTGCTGCAGCAACTGTGGCGAGCCGACTGCCGCGGTGCTGTTCGCCAGCGCGTGCGGCGGGCCGAAGTGCAGGCCGCCGTCATCCGAGCGTCGCAGCATCAGCGCTTCCCCCTGTGCGTCGACCTGGTTCCATGCGATCCACACGGAGGCGTCGTGCACGGCGACGTCGGCATGGCTCGCGCCTGCGCCGGCGATCGCCTGCGCGTGCGCCGCACGCTGGCCCGGCTGCAACTGGCCGTACCAGATCGTCGGCTTGCCGCTGGCCTCGTACCAGACCGCGTGGCGTGTGCCGTCGCTGCCGATCGCCAGGCCGGGGCCGTGGTGCGGGCAGCCGGCGATGTGCCAGCCGCTGAAGGTGGCGCGTTCGGCTTGGGCTGGGCCGCCGTCCGTACGCAGCGTGGCATAGGCGTGATCGCGGATGTTGTCGCCGTAGATGGCGCGGAAGAACGCGACGACTTCACCGTTCGGTGTCTTCGAAAGCGCGATGCGGCAGCACTCGCAGCTGTGTGCGGCGAGCTTGCGTTCGGGTACGAAGCTTGCACCGCGGTCGCCGGACCAGGCGTAGTACACCGCGGCGCCCAGGTACGGCTTGCCCGCCGCCTCGGCCGCGGCCTGGTCACGCTTGTCGATCCAGGCGATTACGACGCGTCCCTTGCCGTCGACCGCCAGCGCATCGAAGCGATGGGTGATCTCGGCGCGGTCGCGGTGCACGGTGATGGGGATGGAGAAATGCGTGCCGCCATCCAGCGAGCGGGCGAAGCGCACGAAGCCGGTCCACGGTTTCGCGCGCGGCTGCGACCAGCTCACGTAGATTTCGCCATCAGGGCCGAACGCCAGCTTGGGCCGGTTCTCGCCTTCGGCGTAGATCGGCTCGGGCGTCGCGTTGACCGGCATCGGCGCGCTGAAGGTCTTGCCCAGGTCGTCCGAATGGCGCAGGCGCACGTGGCCGTCGGCCGCATCGACCACCCATAGCCGGCCCTGCGTGTCGAATGCGGCGCTGGCGCCGAGCGGCGGCTCCTTGGACATGGCCATGTGCTCGTGCGCAACGACCGGCGCGACGGCAAGGCAAAGCAGCAGGAGCAACAAGCGGCGCATGGCAGTCCTTCCGGTTTACATATCCCAGCGCACGCCACCGACCCAGGTGCGACCGGCATACGGGTGGTAGACCCAGTAGCGCGCGTTGGTGAGGTTGTCCACGCCCAGCGATGCGGTCCAGCGCGGGGCGAAGTGCCAGCGCAGTTTCGCATCGGCGACCGTGAAGGCACTGACGGCGCCGTAGGTATCGACGAAGTCGCTGTTGTCCAGCGTGCCGTACTGGCGCCCGGAACGGCGGATGCCGAGCGACGCCTCCCAGCCGTCGGCGAAGCGGTAATCGGCGAAGAGGCTCGCGCGCAGGCGCGGGATGCGCGGGAACCACTTGCCCTCGGCCAGCGGGTAGCGACGGTCGCGCAGGGTCTTGGCGTCGTTGAGTGCCACACTCGCGGTCAGATCCAGCCCGCTCGTCCACAGGTCGGTCAGCGCCAGCTCACCCTCGATGCCCCGCACGCGGGTGAGGTCGATGTTCTGCACGTTGGTGACGGTGGGCGTGACGGTGATGTCGGTCTGCGTGTAGAGCGCATCGGCGATGCGGTCCTGGAACAGCGAGATGCGCCAATGGCCGTTGGCGAGTTGCCGCTTGAGCGTGAGGTCGAGCGAGTTGTCGCGCTCGGGCTTGAGGTTGGGATCGTTGCCGACGATGGCGTTGTCGGAGAGCGCGCCCTGGAACAGTTCGGCCACGGTCGGATAACGCACCGCCTTGCCCCAGGCCAGGCGCAGCTGCCAGTCGGACGCAAAATCCCATTCGAGCGCGGCCTTGGGCGAGAGATCGCTGCGCTGGCGGTCGGCGTAACGCACGGCGTTGGCGGCATCCGAACGGCGTCCGCCGTAGGCGCGCCATTGCTCCCAGCGCGCGCCGAGCGTCAGCGCCCAGGCGTCGGCGAAGCTCCATACGTCCTGCAGGTAGCCCGCGCGGGTCTGCGTACGGCCGGCGAAAGCGGCGGTCAGCGGTCCGTCGGGAGCGCCACGCCAGTCGCTGGCCGCACGGGCGCGCGAGTCGAGCACGTAGCGGTCGCCGTGCAGGCCGGCGTAGAGCATGTGCGTGTCGGCCAGCGGGCCGGAGCTGCGCAGGTCGAACGTGTCCCAGCCCGAGCCTGCGTTGTCTGCCACGGTACCGGGGCCGTCGAGCGGACCGGCCGGCGGCAGCGACGCGCTGCGTGCCAGCGCGCGCGCGAAGTCGTAGTGGCTGGCGACGGCGGTCCAGCGCCAGTCGTTGGACCAATGGCCATTGAATTCGGCACCGTAGAGCAAGTGCGTATCTTCGCTGGCGGCCGGTGCCAGGCCGCTGGGCGGCAATGTCCAGAGGCCGCCGTAGGCGCTGACCGTGCCGGCGGTTACCGCTCGGCCATCCGCGCCGTGCAGGAAGCTGCGCGTGCGGTCCTCTGCGTGGTTGTGCCACCAGCCGAGCGTGAACAACGCGGCCACCCGATCGGTGAGGTCCACGCCGACCTTGAGCTTGGCCTGGGTCTGCACGGTGTGTTCGATGCTGTTGGCGCCGTACACCAGGCGCGGGCTGCCGTTGGGGTTGCGGTCGAGCGCGGCGCCGTCCACCGCGATCGCCGTCGAGGGATCGCCGCCGGGCCGCGCCGTGGCGTACTGCATCGGCTGGCCGTGGTTGTCCAGGCGGTCCAGAGTGAGCAACCAGCTCCAGCGGCCCTGCCTGTCGCCGAGGGAGGCGGCAGCGTGACGGCCGTTGTAGTGACCGTCGGCGCCATAAGCGTCATGGAAATCCTGGCTCATCAACTGCACGCTCGCGCTGGCGGTCAGCCGTTCGGGCAGGCGCGTGTGGATCAGCACCGTGGTGCCGATCGAGTTGCCGGGATAGAGCGCGGAGTAGGGCCCGTACAGCACGTCGACCGCGCCGATCTCCTCGGGCGTGACCATGCCCCAGCGCGGCGCGCCGTCCCAGCCGTTGGTCATCAGGTTGGAGAGCAGCAGGCCGTTGGAATAGACCAGGCTGCGCGCGCTCTGCAGGGTGCCCGCGTTGCGGCCGCTGATGATGGCGTTGGGGTCGCCGATGTAGCGCGCGCGCACCTGCAGGTTGGGAGCGAAGCGCAGCGCGTCCGCACTGGTGGTGACGTTCTGCCGCGCGAGCTGCGCGCGGTCGATGCGCACGCTGACGGCCGGCGTCTCGGTCACGTGGGTGTCGCTGGCGTGCACCATCACCGGGGCGAGCGTGGTCGCCTGCGGTGGCGCGTCGACGGCGTGCAGCAAGCCCGGGAAAGCCAGGATGGCGAGCACGCGGAGACCGGGCGATCGGGGCTTCACAGTCAACTCTGGACGTGGGTCGAGGCTTCGCAGCATAGCGGCGCCAATGTGCACGGCCAGATGACGCGTTGTCGCACGGGAGTGTGGAAAGCGCCTCTCGCGGGGAAACCGTGGGGTGGGCTCCGGCCACCATCGTGTGCGACGCGGACGGTCGGTGGGCTCCAAGCCCGCCCTACGATGGCACGATCACTCGCCCGCGTCGGGGCGTTCGCGTACCGGATGCTTGCTCAGTTTGCGCTGCAGCGTGCGGCGATGCATGCCCAGGCGCCGCGCGGTTTCGGAGATGTTGCCGTCGCATTCGGTGAGCACGCGCTGGATGTGCTCCCATTCCAGCCGGCGCAAGGCCAGCGGCGCCTCGGGTGCCTCCGGCGGCTCGTCGTCGACCGCCGATGGGCCCTCGCCCTCGAGCAGCGCGCGCACCACTGCGTCGGCGTCGACCGGCTTGGCCAGGTAATCGTGCGCGCCGCGCTTGATCGCTTCGACGGCGGTGGCAATCGAGGCGTAGCCGGTCAGCAGCAGGATGCGCATCTCCGGCACCAGCGCGTGCAGTTCGGAGATCAGCTTCAGGCCGTTCTCCTCGCCCAGCTTGAGGTCCAGCACGCAGTAGCGTGGCTGGTGACGCCGGGCCAGTTGCCGCGCCTCGTCGGCGCGAGTGGCGCCGATCGCCTCGAAGCCGCGCGAACCCAGCGCGCGGGAGAGCACGCGAACGAAGGTGGCGTCGTCGTCGACGATCAGCAGCTGGCGGGGAGCGTTGGCGTCGGTCATGGGCATGGTGGGAGCAAGGTCGGGAAAGACATTCTTGCCCGAGCGCGCCGCAGTTGCACGTTTCGCAGGATCAGCCCGCGCCGATCGCTGCCAGCGGCAGGCGCAGGCGCACCTGGGCGCCCTGAGCGGTATTGCTTGCCATCAGTTCGCCATCGAGGCGTTCGGCGGTGGCTTCGGCCAGCGCCAGTCCCAGCCCGAGGCCGCCCTGCTTGCCGCTGCGGCCAAGTTCGCCCAGTTCGGCCTGGGTGTCGAAGCCCGGGCCGTGGTCGCGCACGGTCAGTTCCAGCCAGCCGTGCTCACAGCGGATCTGCAGTTCGACCGCATCCGATCCGCGCGATTCAGAGGCATCGGCGGCGTTGTTGAGCAGGTTGATCAGCGCGTGGCGCAGGCCCGCCGGCACGCGAAGCACCAGTCGCGCGATGGCGTCTGGAAGGTCCAGCGCCAGCTCGGCCTCCGGGCGCAGCAACTGGAAGCGTTCAAGGCAACCGTGCACGAATGCCTGCAGCGGCATCCGCTCGGCCTCCTGCGACAGCTGCGCCTGGCCGAAGGCGACCATCTCGCGCAGGATCGTGCGGCATCGGTCCACCTGCTCCTGCAGCAGCGCGAGGTCCTCTTCCAGCAGGGCGTCCTGTGCATGTTCGCGACGCAGTTCAGGCAGCAGCGTGCGCATGGTCGCCAGCGGCGTGTTGAGCTCGTGCGCGGCGCCGGCGGCCTGGGTGGCGATGGCGAGAATGCCTTCGTCGCGCAGCGCGCGCTCGCGCACGCGCTGGATCTCCATCTGCTGCATGCGCAACGCCCGCGCCAGGCGGTTGATGAAGAAGCCCAGCAGCAGCGCGGTGATCACGAAGTTCACGCCCATGCCGAGGATGTGCAGCGGGAAGCCGCCGCCGTGCATCGGCAGCGGCAACGGCTCGTAGCGGTAGAGCAGCAGCAGGTAGGCCACGCCGGCCAGGGTCGCCACCGCCAGCACGGCGGGCACCGACAGCGCGGCAGCGGTCAGCGCGATCGGCACCAGCAGCAGGGTCACGAACGGATTGCTGGCGCCACCGGTGAAGTAGAGCAGGTAGCCCAATACCAGCGTATCGATCGCGACGTGCAGGATGGTTTCCCACTCCCGCACCGGCCAGGGCTGGCCGAGCCGCCAGGCGGCGAACACGGCGAAGACCGCCAGTGCGCCGATGCCGGTCAGCAACGGCAGTACTGGAATAGGCAGGTGCATCCACAGCGCGCAGACCAGCACCGCCACGCTTTGGCCGGCGATCGCGCACAGGCGCAACCACGCGAGCATGCGCGTGAGCGCGAAGGGTCCGATGCGGCGGTTGGCGTGCCGGTGTGGCATGGCGCAAGGAAAAGCGCCGCGGTGGTCCGCGGCGCCGTCTTGGATCAGCCCGGGAGTTCCCAGCCTTCCTCGCTGCGCACCGGCGGCAGCGGATCGGCCGCGGCAGCATGCTCGGCATGGCTGTTGGAGAGCTTCTTCATCAGCGGCAGCACCGCCACGGCGATCGCCGTGCAGCCCAGGCCGACCCAGCCCAGCTTGGTGAACAGGCTGGTGTAGATGTCCAGCGACTGCAGCGGATCGTTGAGACCTTCCGGGATGTGCGCGAAGTTGGCCACCACGCTGCCGAGGTATTGCGAGATGCCGGAAGCGACGTAATAGGCGCCCATCATGAAGCCGCCCATGCGTGCCGGCACATAGCGGGCGATCATCGCCAGGCCGAGGCCGGACACCAGCAGTTCGCCCAGCGAGTAGAGGCCATAGCCCCAGACCATGGTCCAGGAGGACACCTGGCCGGCAACGGCCCAATGTGCGCCGACGCCGTACACGAAGAAGCCCGCCGCCACAGCGGCGAAGCCCAGTGCGAACTTGGCGGCGACGGACGGGTCCTTGCCGACGCGGCCCAGCGAGTTGTAGACGAACACCAGCACGGGGCTGAGCAGCACGATCCAGATCGCGTTGAGGTTCTGGTACTGCTCCGGGATCCAGGTGAACAGGTGCATGCCGAACACGCTGAAGTCCAGGTTCACGTTCTTCTGCGCGAACAGGTTCAGCGAGGTGGACATCTGCTGGTAGAAGATGAAGAAGAAGATCGTCTGGACGGTCAGCACCAGCGCGGCGACCAGGCCGGCCCGCTCGCTGCGCTCGCTGGAGCGGATCAGGTGGATGAAGATGCCCAGGATCACCACGCCCGCGGCATACACGCAGATGCGCGCCACCGTCTGGCTCTGCAGAATGAAGGCCGAGACGAACACCATGCCGACCGCAGCGAGCATCACCATGCCGAAGCGGGCGAGATTGAACGGCTTCTGGTCCGGCGCCGAGCCGATGTGCCGCAGCGTGCGGCTCATCAGCATGTAGTTGACCAGCCCCAGCAGAAGGCCGATTGCGCAGATGCCGAAGGCGGTGTGCCAGCCCCAGGCGTCGCCGTAGCGCTCGCCCACGTAGTCACGCACCCACGGGGTCAGCGTCATGGAGATCATCGAGCCGACGTTCACCGCCATGTAGTAGATGGTGAACGCGCTATCGATCTTGGTGTCGTCGCCCTCGTAGATCTTGCGCACGAGGTTGCCGGCATTGGGCTTGAAGAAGCCGTTGCCGACGATGATCACGCCCAGCGCGACATACAGCAGGTAGGGGTTGTCCGTGGGAATCCACAGCATCGCGTAGCCCAGGCCCAGCACCACCGCGCCGGTGAGCATCGTGCGGCGGGTGCCGATCAGCTTGTCACCGACCCAGCCGCCGATGGCGGGCGTGGCGTAGATCAGCGCGGCGGCCGCGCCCCACACCAGGTTGGCGTGGGTGTCGATGAAGCCGAGCTTCTTCATCATGTAGGTGACCATCAGCACCTGCATGCCGTAGAAGCCGAAGCGCTCCCACATTTCGATCAGGAAGACGGTGCTGAAGGAACGGGTTTTCGATACGGGCGGATTCTGGATTGCCATGAAATTTCCGAGCGGTTGAACACTGACTGCCGCGGCGCGGCCTGCTCTGCAACCCTGAACCGGGCTACAACCATTCGAGGGTAACCGATCCGGCATACGGGTAACGTTGCACTGCGGCATGCCGTCCGGCGACGGTCGCTGTGGCATCATGGCGCGCTTGCCGCCGGCCGAATCGCGAGTAGCCGCCCATGTCGACAGCCCCTTTCCCGCTGCCCGCCGACTCCGCCTTCGCGCGGACGGGCGCCTGAGCGCATGGCCGCCGAAGGCTTCCGCGGACCGCGGCAACTGTGGAACGCGATGCGCTGGTCGATGAAGGGCCTGCGCGCGGGCTGGCGCCACGAAGCGTCGTTCCGCTTCGAGGTATGTCTGGCCATCGTGGTGATTCCGCTGGGCCTTTATCTGGGCCAGGGCGCGCTGGAAAAACTGGCGCTGGTGCTGCCGATGTTCCTGGTGCTGTCGGCCGAGTTGCTCAATTCGGCGATCGAGGCGGTGGTCGACAAGGTCAGCCCCGAATTCCATGAACTGGCCGGGCGCGCCAAGGACATGGGTTCGGCTGCCGTGTTCGTGCTGCTCGTCTTCATGGGTTTGAGCTGGGCGCTCATCGTCGGCCCCCGGTTGCCCGCGATCCTGACCATGTAGCTCGGTAGGTCGGCTTCGGCCCGCCGCCTTTTCGCGCGAACGTCATGGCGGGCTCGTTGACGCTGGCCGGAGCCTGACCCTACGCTGGCGTTCCCATCCCTCGGAGCGCCGCCATGAAGACCCTTCGCGTGATCGTGCTGTCGCTGCTGGCCGTGCTGCTGAGCGGCTGCGGCTACAACGCCATCCAGCGCCAGGACGAGGCGGTGAAGGCCGCCTGGTCGGAGGTGCTCAACCAGTACCAGCGCCGCGCCGACCTGGTGCCGAACCTGGTCAATACGGTCAAGGGCTATGCCCAGCACGAGGAGCGCGTGCTGACCGAGGTCACCAACGCCCGCGCCCGCGTGGGCAGCGTGCAGGTCACCCCGGACACCATCAACGATGCCCAGAAGCTCAAGCAGTTCCAGCAGGCCCAGGGCGAGCTTTCCAGTGCGCTGTCGAGGCTGATGGTGGTCAGCGAGCGCTATCCGGACCTGAAGGCCAATGGCCTGTTCCAGAACCTGCAGGCGCAACTGGAAGGCACCGAGAACCGCATCACCGTGGCGCGCAACCGCTACGTCCAGTCGGTGCAGCAGTACAACTCGATGATCCGCACCTTCCCGAACAACCTCACCGCGAAGATGTTCGGATACCAGGTCAAGCCGAACTTCACGGTGGAGAACGAAAAGGCGATCTCCACCGCGCCGACCGTCGACTTCGGCACGCAGGCGCCGGCTCCGGCCGGCTCGGCCGCGCACTGACATGGCCCATCGCCCGCCACGGCTGGCGTGGTTGCTGCTCGGCGTGCTGCTCCTGGCGGCAGGCTGGGCGGCACAGGCCGCCGAGGTGCCCACGCTCAAGCGTCACGTCACCGACCTGACCGGCACGCTGAGCGCGCAGCAGGTCGATGAACTCGACGGCCAACTGGTGGCGCTGGAGAAGGGCAAGGGCGCGCAGCTGGTCGTGCTGATGATCGGCAGCACCGGCGAGCAGGACATCGAGAGCTATTCGCTCGCGGTGGCCGAGCAGAACAAGGTTGGCCGCAAGGGCACCGACGACGGCGTGCTGCTGCTGGTGGCCAAGGACGATCGCCGGGTGCGCATCGAGGTCGGCTACGGGCTGGAAGGTGCGATTCCCGACGCAGCTACCGCGCGCATCATCCGCGAGTACATCGCGCCGAAGTTCCGCGAGGGCGACTACTACGGTGGCATTCATGACGCCGTGGGGGCGCTCACCCAGCTGATCGACGGCGAGCCGTTGCCGCCGCCGGTGCAGGGCGCGCCGCGCGAGCACCGCGGCATCGGCTTCCAGCAGGCGCTGTTCATCGGCATCTTCATCGCCTTCTTCCTGCGCAATTTGTTCGGCCGCGCCAACCTGTTCGTGCGCACGCCGCTGGGTGCCGGCATTACCGGCGGCATCCTGTGGCTGGTCGCCGCCAGCCTGGGGGCGGCGGCGCTGGGCGCAATCATCGGTGGCGTGTTCATGCTGCTGCCCGGCGGCGGCGGACGCTCGATCGGGCGTGGCGGCTGGGGTGGTTGGGGCGGCTTCGGTGGCGGTGGTTTCGGCGGGGGCGGTTTTGGTGGCGGTTTCGGCGGAGGCGGCGGCTTCAGTGGTGGAGGCGGCAGCTTCGGTGGCGGCGGTTCGTCGGGGAGCTGGTAGATGACGCTCATGCAGCGATTGTTCGCCAACCTGTTCGGTGGTTGGTTCCAGTTGCGCCAGCGCTTTCCCGCGATGTTGCTGGACGAGCTGGCCGACGCGGTGACTATCGGCGAACGGGGGCACCTGGGCGAAGTGCGCTTCGCGGTCGAATCGCGCCTGACCGTGCGCGCCGTGTTGGCTGGCGTGGATGCACGTTCGCGCGCTCGGGACGTGTTCGCCCAGCTGCGCGTGTGGGACACCGAGGAGAACTGCGGCGTGCTCGTGTACCTGCTGCTGTCCGAGCAGCGGATCGAGATCGTTGCCGACCGCGGCATCGCGCGCCGCGTGCCGCAGGTGCAATGGGATGGCGTCTGCTCGCTCATGCGCGATCACTTCTCGGCTGCACGCTGGCGCGAGGGAAGCCTGGCGGGCCTGGCCGCCATCAACGCATTGCTGAGTGAGCATTTCCCGGCGGGCGATCGCGACAATCCCGACGAGTTGCCCGATCGGCCCGTGCTGCTGTGACGAAAACGGCCGCCCGAAGGCGGCCGTCCGGTTGGCGGGATCGCTACTGCGCGATACGCGTCAGGCACCTTTGCCGATGTGCTTCTCCAGAAACGCCTGCAGCGCGTTGTAGAAGTCCACGCGATTCTTCTCGTCGTAGAAGCCATGGCCTTCGCCCGGCTTGCTCATCCATTCGTATGGCTTGTGCGCAGCATCCAGCGCGGCGCGCATGGCCTTGGCCTGGGCGAATGGAGCGCGCTTGTCGTCCTCGCCGTGGATGAGCAGCACCGGGACCGAAATCTTGTCGGCAAGCTTGTCCGGCGAGTTGGCGTCGAGTTCGGCGTCGTTGCGGCCGATCACGGTGGTGAGGTAGCTGAGACCGCTCTTGCTCGACTGGATATCCCCCTTTTTGTACATCATCTTCAGGTCGTAGATGCCTGCGTAGCCGACAGCGCACTTGAACATGCCCGGCGCGCGGATCACCGTCATCATCGCCGAATAGCCACCGAAGCTGCCGCCGTAGACGCACACGCGCGCCGGGTCGGCATAGTGTTCTGCGATCGCCCATTTGACGCCGTCGGTGAGGTCCTGCTGGATGCGCGTGCCCCACTTGAGGTAGCCAGCTTCCTGGAAGTCTTCTCCGCGCCCGCCCGAGCCGCGGTAGTTGACCTGCAACACCAGGTATCCGCGGCTGGCCAGGAACTGCGCGTCGTCGTCGTAGAACCAGTCGTCGCGCACGCCGATCGGGCCGCCGTGCGGCAGCAGCACCATCGGCAGGTTGGTTTCGGGGCGACCCGGCGGCAGGGTGAGGATCGCTTCCAGCTCCGTGCCGTCGCTGGCCTTGAAGCGCAGGGGACGGCGTTCAGCCATCTTGGTCGGATCGATCCATGGCGCCGCGTCGAACAGCTTGCGCACCTTGTAGGTATGCGTATCGATCAGGAAATACGAACCCGGGGTGCGGTCGCTGGCCACGCTGAAGAGCAGTTGCCCGCCATCCTCGCTGTAGTCGACGAAGTGCACGTACTGGCCCGGAAACTTCATTACCAGCGCGCGGTGAAGTTTGGCGGCCGGCAGGTTGGGATCGATGTAGCTCAGCTGCGGCAGGCCGGTATCGGGGATGGTGGCGAACGGCTGATGCGGCAGTGGCGTCCACTCGATGCCGCCCATGTCACCGAAGCCCGCGGCGGCAAGCAGCTTGCGGTTGCCGCCGTTCTCGTCCTGCTCGACCAGCGAGGCAGGGCCGCCGCCGGCGTCGTACATGGCATAGATGCGCTGGTGGTCGGGCGTGTAGTCGATCGGGGCGAAGGTGCCGCCGATCTGCTGCGCGCTCAGCGACTGCCAGTGGCCGTCCTGATGGTGGTAGACCACGTAGTCGAAGTTCTCGTTGCGGCCGTAGGCGTAGTGCGCCTGGCCATCGGCGCCGACCATGAAGGTCATGCCGCCCTCGCCGATGTCACCGATCAGGCGGCGGGTGTTGGCGCTCGCGTCGACGTCGTAGATATAGCTGTGGTCGGAGCTGTCCCACGGCGTGGCTCCCATGTAGAAGTGCCCGTTGGCGTGCTCGGGCATGCCGTCGACGGTGCCCCAGCCGCGGTCGGTGCCCCGCGTGGCGGCGCGCGAGCTGTACTTGACATCGTAGCCGTACAGGTAGTCCTGGTTCTTGCCATCGACGTCGGTGGCGATGATCTCGCCCGTCATGGACGGCTTGTCGATCGAGCCGTATTCCTTGCCTTTTTCGACCACCAGCCGCGTGGGGCTGACCCAGGTGATGCCGGCCGGCAGTTCGTATTTGGGCATGCGCAACATGCTGGCGGGCCGGGACATGTCGTCGACGTGATAGACGACCAGTGCGTGAGAGCTGCCATCGTCCCAGCGCACGGCCAGGTACTTGCCGTCCGGCGACAGCCGCGGCATCGACAGCGACGGGTGGCGTGCGAAATCCTCCACCGGCAGCAGATCGGCTGCGGCGACGATCGCCGACGCCCCTAACAGGGCCGCGCACAACGCGGCCCGCGTGAATCGGTTCATCATCCCTTCCCCCGTAAGCTCCCTGTGGCAGGCGCGGCCGCCGGGAGCGCGGCGGCAGGCCGGGCGGCGTCCCCCGCCGCATGCATTCGCCGCGATTCTAGTGAGAGTGGATCGCGGGCCGGAAGGGCCTGCGCGGGCCGGTCGGGCCCGGCTACACTTGGTCTTTGTCCGCCAGCCCTCCACCATGACCCAGCCTTTCACCGTCCACTTCGATCCGGTCGCCTTCCACATCGGGCCCGTGCAGGTGCACTGGTACGGTCTGATGTACCTGCTCAGCTTCCTGAGCGCGGGACTGCTCGGCGAGCGGAGGCGCAAGCAGGGACGGTTGCCGGTGAGCCGCGACGCGCTGAGCGACCTGGCGTTCTACGCGATGCTGGGCATCATCGTCGGCGGGCGCGTGTGGTACATGCTGTTCTACTACGCCGGCGGGCTTCACTGGATCTGGACCGAGCCGCTGGCGCTGTTCAAGGTATGGGACGGCGGCATGAGCTTCCATGGCGGCCTGATCGGCGTGCTGGTAGCCGCCTGGTGGTGGTCGCGGCGGCATCGGCTGCACTTCTTCGACACCATGGATTTCGTCGCGCCGCTGGTGCCGCTGGGCTTGGGTCTGGGCCGGCTGGGCAACTTCATCAACGGCGAGTTGTGGGGCAAACCCGGCGACGTGGCCTGGGCGATGATTTTCCCGAACGCGAAGCTGGAAGACGTGCAGCTGGCGCACGGCCAGCCGGCGCTGGCCCAGCAACTGGCGCAGTTCGGCGGCATTCCCCGACACCCCTCGCAGCTGTACGAGATGGCGCTCGAAGGCCTGGTGATGTTCGCGGTGCTGTGGCTGGTATCGATGAGGCCGCGCCCGCGCTACCTGGTTTCCGGGCTGTTCGCGCTGATGTACGGCTGCTTCCGATTCGCGGTGGAGTTCGTGCGCGTACCCGATCCTCAGCTGGGTTACCTGGCCTGGGGTTGGCTCACGATGGGGCAGGTGCAGTCGCTGCCGCTGATCGTGATCGGTCTGGTGCTGGTGGCGATGTCGCGCCGGGCGCCGACACTGGCGCCCGCCGCGCACTGAGTGTTTCCGCAGGGGTGGGCTCCAGCCCACCCTGCGTTCCGGCCTGGGGTCGATGGGCCTAAGCCCGCCTTAGAAGTTATTGTCACCGCCGATCAGATCGCCCAGACCACCGAGGATCGAGCCCTCGCCGCGGCGCTGGCCACCGCCCTGCGGCGCGGCGGCCAGCATGCGGCCGGCCATGCGCGAGAACGGCAGCGACTGGAGCCACACCTTGCCGGGGCCGGTGAGCGAGGCCAGGAACATGCCTTCGCCGCCGAACAGCATGCTCTTGATGCCGCCGACCGTATGCACGTCCATGTTGATGGTGTCGTGGAAGGCGACCACGCAGCCGGTGTCCACATCCAGCCGTTCGCCCGCCTTGAGCTCGCGCTCGACCACGGTGCCGCCGGCGTGCACGAAGACCCAGCCGTCGCCCTCGAGCTTCTGCATGATGAAGCCCTCGCCGCCGAACAGGCCGGTGAGGATCTTGCGCTGGAAATAGATGCCCAGCTGCACGCCGCGCGCGCCGGCCAGGAACGAATCCTTCTGGCAGATCAGGCGCCCGCCGTGTTCGGAGAGCTTCATCGCCATCACGGTACCGGGGTAGGGCGCGGCGAAGGCGACCTTGGCCTTGCCGCTCCCGGTGTGCGTGAACACCGTCGTGAACAGACTCTCGCCGGTGATCACGCGCTTGCCGGCGGACATCAGCTTGCCCATCAGGCCGCCGCCCTGGCTGGCGGTGGAACCGTCGCCGAACACGGTGTCCATCTGCACCGCCGACTCCTTGTACATCAGCGAGCCGGCTTCGGCGATCGCGCTCTCGCCCGGATCGAGCTCGACTTCGACGAACTGCATGTCGTTGCCGACGATGCGGTAGTCGACCTCGTCGGCGCTGCCGTAGCGGCCGGCCGGCACGGGCGGCGGCGCCACGGCCATCGCGGTGGCCGGCTGGAACACGCTGTGGATCGGCCGCCATTCGCCGAAGCCTTCTTTCCAGCAGTAACCGTCGGGACGGCTGCGCGCCTGCGCACGGGCGGCCTCGTCGTCCATCGGGCCGATGCGTTCGTTGTTGCCGTAGCTGAAATACCACTGCGTCATGTTGGCCGTCCCTTGGTGGAAGGGCACGAGTCTAGGCCGGCGCGGGGCGCGTGTGGGAGTGACGGATGTCACCGGGTGCGGCTGGGAGCCGTTGGGAAAACGCTGCGCCGGCGGTCCGCTAGAATCGTCCCATGCGCACCTACCTCGACCTGCTCGACCACGTCCTCCACCACGGCACGGAAAAAACCGACCGCACCGGCACCGGCACGAAAAGCGTGTTCGGCTGGCAGATGCGCTTCGACCTGGACAAGGGCTTCCCGCTGGTCACCACCAAAAAGGTGCACTGGAAGTCGGTGGTGCACGAGCTGATCTGGTTCCTGCGCGGGGACACCAACGTCGCCTACCTGAAGGAACACGGAGTCAGCATCTGGGACGAGTGGGCCGACGCGGAGGGCAACCTCGGCCCGGTCTACGGAAAACAGTGGCGCGCCTGGCCGACCGCCGACGGCGGCACCGTCGACCAGATCCGCTGGGTGGTCGACGAGATCCGTCGCAACCCCGATTCGCGCCGCCTGATCGTCAGCGCCTGGAACGTGGGCGAGCTGCCGAAAATGGCGCTGATGCCCTGCCACACGCTGTTCCAGTTCTACGTCGCCAACGGCAGGCTCTCCTGCCAGCTCTACCAGCGTTCGGGCGACGTCTTCCTCGGAGTGCCCTTCAATATCGCCAGCTACGCGTTGCTCACCCACATGGTGGCGCACGTGTGCGGGTTGGGCGTGGGCGATTTCGTGCACACGCTGGGCGATGCGCACCTGTACAGCAACCACGTCGAGCAGGCCCGGCTGCAGCTTGGTCGCGAACCCAGGCCGTTGCCGCGCGTGGTGTTGAACCCGCAAGTGCGGGCGCTGGAGGATTTCCGCTTCGAGGACATCGCGCTCGAGGGCTACGTGCCGCATCCGGCGATCAAGGCTCCCGTCGCGGTTTAGGCGGCGGCGGGGAGGGCTTGGGTAAGCTCCAGTCCGCCATGGTTCCTGCGCAAGCCCGCCCTACGGTTCGCGCGCCAGCAATGCCCCCAACGCAGGGCTGTCACGCAACACCGCAAACGGCACCACCGGCGCCGGCGGCTCGGCCGGCGGTTGCAGGGTCTTCTGCCACACGCCCACGTCCCACCAGCGGCCAAGCTTGTAGCCGCTCTGCCGCCACACGCCGGCGGGCGTGAAACCCATCGCCTCGTGCAGCCGCACGCTGGGCTCGCCCGGCAAGGTGATTACGCCGACTGCCTGGTTGATACCCTGCAGGCACATCGCCCCGAGCAGCGCGCCGTACAGGCGCCGCGCGAGCCCCGAACGCTGCGCATCCTCGCGCACGTAGATCGAGGTCTCGGCGATCCAGTCGTAGGCGGCGCGATCGCGAAAGCGGCTGGCGTAGGCGTAGGCCAATACCGCGCCTTCGCTTTCCCATACCAGCCAGGGGTAATGCGCCAGTCGCGTTGCGATGCGCTCGCGCATCGCCGGTACGCCGGGCGGCACGGTTTCGAAGGTGGCGACGCCGTGGGTGACCGATGGGGCGTAAATCGCATGGATCGCCACGGCATCGTCGGGATGGGCGATGCGGATCATGGCGTCAAAGATCGCGCAGGTAATAGCGGTCGCAGCCGTGGTGCCCGGTGCCGCCCATCGCCTGGCAGATCGGCGCGAAACCGCTGCGCCGGTACAGCGCCTGCGCGGCGTCCATACCGGTGAGGGTTTCCAGGTAGCAGCGGCGATGGCCCAGCGCGCGCGCCGCGTCCAGGCAGCGCTGCATCATCGCCGTGCCGGCGCCGATGCCGCGGGCCTGTGGCAGGAAGTACATCTTGCGCAGCTCGCACACGTCCGGTTCGCCGCCGTCCAGCGGCGCCACGCCAGCGCCGCCGATCACCACGCCCTCGCGTTCGACCACGAAATAGGCGCAGCCGGGGCGTGCGTAGGCTTGCGACATGTGGTCGACCTCGGGATCGTGGATGGCGAAGCCCGGACCGTCGGCGCCGAATTCGGGCATCACCGTGCGGATGATCGATGCCACGTCAACATCGTCGCGCGGTTCGATAGGGCGGATCAGGAAGTTGGTGGTCATGATCTTGGATCTGGCGGTCGTCGAACTTGAGGGGTTTCAGGCGGCCGTGCGCGCACGGGTGACACGGCTGGCCGTTTCCTTGTGCAGTTGCGCCGAGAGCCAGGCCCCGGTGGCGATGAGCAGGTCCAGATCGACCCCGGTATGCATGCCCATGCCCTCCAGCATGTAGGCCACGTCCTCGGTCGCGACGTTGCCGGTGGCGCCCTTGGCGTATGGACAGCCGCCGGTACCGGAGACCGCGCTGTCGACCACGCGCACGCCTTCCTCCAGGCAGGCCAGGATGTTCGCCAATGCCTGCCCGTAGGTGTCGTGGAAATGCACGGCCAGCGCCTGCATCGGTACCGCTTGTGCCACTGCGCGCAGCATCGTCCGCGCCTTGGCCGCGGTGCCCACGCCGATGGTGTCGCCCAGCGAAACCTCATAGCAGCCCAGCGCATGCAGCCGCTGCGCCACGCGCACGACGTCGGCGACCGGCACCTCGCCCTGGTAGGGGCAGCCGAGCACGGTGGAGACATAGCCGCGTACGGCCACGCCGTCGGATTTGGCGCGCTCGATCACCGGCATGAATCGCTCGATCGACTCGTCGATCGAAGCGTTGATGTTCTTGCGGTTGAACGCCTCGCTGGCCGCGGTGAACACCGCGATCTCCTGCGCGCCCACTGCCCGCGCGCGCTCGTAGCCTTGCAGGTTCGGCACCAGCACGGGATAGCGCACGCCCGGCACCTTGCGGATGCCGCTGAAGACCTCCGCAGCGTCGGCCAGTTGCGGCACCCACTTGGGACTGACGAAGCTGGTCGCCTCGATGGTGGTCAGGCCGGTGGACGAAAGCCGGTCGATCAGCGCGATCTTCACCTCGGCCGGCAGCAGGGTCTTTTCGTTCTGCAGGCCGTCGCGGGCGCCGACTTCGACGATCCGGACGGTATCGACGGGGGCGGTCATGGCGGCTCCGGGTGCGGGGAAGCGCCCACTTTAGCCGGTCGGCCGCCCGACGAGGACAGATCGCCCGGCAGGCTGGCTTTGCCCCGAACTCCTCCGTATAATCGCCGGTTCGACCCACACGGACGGGTCGTGAACCGATGTCGGCAGGATGGAAAGCGTGGTTCCTCGGACCCACCGCCGAATCAGTCAGAAACCGGGCAACCAAGCCCACTCATGGAGCATTCCCATGCCCAAGATCAAGACCAACCGGGCGGCCGCGAAGCGTTTTCGCAAGACCGCGTCGGGCAAGTTCAAGGCCGGTCACGCCTTCAAGTCGCACATCCTGACCAAGAAGTCGACCAAGCGTAAGCGCAACCTGCGCGCGACCAATCACGTCAAGGCGTGCGACACCAAGGGTGTGGCTCGCATGTTGCCGTACGTCTAAGGGGACAACACCATGGCTCGTGTAAAGCGTGGCGTTACCGCCCGTCGTCGTCACAAGAAGATCATCGGCCGCGCGAAGGGTTACTACAACGCCCGTCGCAAGGTCTTCCGCGTTGCTAACCAGGCCGTCATCAAGGCCGGCCAGTACGCCTACATCGGTCGCAAGCAGCGCAAGCGCCAGTTCCGCGCGCTGTGGATCGTGCGTATCAATGCCGCCGCCCGTCAGTTCGGCCTGTCCTACAGCCGCCTGATCAATGGCCTGTCCAAGGCCGGCATCACGATCGACCGCAAGGTGCTGGCGGACATCGCCGTGCACGACATCAAGGCGTTTGGCGCCATCGCGGAAAAGGCGAAGGCCAGCCTGGCCGCTTGATCGTCGTCACCGACGGTATGCTGTAAATCAAGCGGGGAGAAGGCCAACGCCTTCTCCCCGTTTTTATTTAATGATGTCGCTTTTCGCGTTCGCTTCCTCTCCCCATTTTTGATCAATGACGGGGGAGAGGATTGAGGTGAGGGGCCGAGGCTTGCCTTGGGCATTATCGAAGCCCGCTTCGAACCCGACTCCAACGCAAGAGCGACCCCTCACCCCGACCCCCTCCCCGGAGGGAGAGGGAGCCGGAAGCCAAAGCGGAAAACGCACCGATGGATGATCTGGAAAGCCGCGCAACCCAGGCCTTGGCCGACATAGCCGCCGCCGCCTCGCTCGACGCGCTCGAAGCCCTGCGCGTGGGCCTGCTCGGCAAGAGCGGCATCGTCACCGCCGCCCTGAAGTCGCTGGGCGCGCTCGCCCCGGACGAGCGCAAGGCCCGGGGCGCCGAGGTCAACCGCGTCAAGGACCGCCTGGCCGATGCGCTGTCGATGCGCAAGCAGGCGCTGGAACAGGCTGAACTCGACCGCCGCCTGGCTTCGGAGAAACTCGACATCACCCTTCCGGGTCGCGACGGCGAGCGTGGCGGCATCCACCCGATCACCCGCGCGCTCGAGCGCATCGCTGCCATCTTCGCGCGCCTCGGTTACCAGCGCGCCGAAGGTCCCGAGATCGAGGACGACTGGCACAACTTCGAGGCATTGAATTTTCCGCCGCACCACCCGGCGCGCGCCATGCACGATACCTTCTACTTCGGCGACGGGCGCCTGCTGCGCACGCACACTTCGCCGGTGCAGATCCGCTCGATGCAGGGTCGCCAGCCGCCGATCCGCATCATCGCGCCAGGCAAGGTCTACCGCAGCGATTCGGACCAGACCCACTCGCCGATGTTCCACCAGATCGAGGGGCTGCTGGTCGACGAGACTTCGAGCTTCGCCGACCTCAAGGGCACGCTGGCCGAGTTCGTGCGCGCGTTCTTCGAGCGCGATTTCGAGATGCGCTTCCGCCCCAGCTATTTCCCCTTCACCGAGCCGTCGGCCGAGGTGGACATCCGCTGGGAGACCGAAGACGGCCAGAGCCGCTGGCTGGAGGTGCTCGGTTGCGGCATGGTCCATCCGAACGTGCTGAAGAACTGCGGCATCGACCCGGAGCGCTACACGGGCTTCGCCTTCGGCCTCGGCGTCGAGCGCTTCGCCATGCTTCGCTATGGCGTCGCGGACCTGCGCGCGTTCTTCGAGAACGACCTGCGCTTCCTCAAGCAGTTCGCGTAAGCCGGCAAGGAACCTAGTACCCATGAAATTCTCCGAGAACTGGCTGCGCGAGCTGGTCGAGATCCAGGCCGACCGCGCCGAGCTGGCCCATGCGCTGACCATGGCCGGGCTGGAAGTGGAAGAGCTGACCGTGCTGGGCGAGGGCCTGGACGGCGTGGTGGTGGGTGAGATCATCGCCGCCGAGAAGCACCCGGAAGCGGACCGCCTGCAGGTATGCAAGGTCGCGGTCGGGCAGGGCGAGCCGCTGCAGATCGTCTGCGGCGCACCCAACGCCCGGGTGGGGCTCAAGGCTCCGCTGGCGATGCTTGGCGCCGTGCTCCCGGGTGGCATCACGATCAAGGCGGCCAAGCTGCGCGGCGTGGAATCGTCCGGCATGCTTTGCTCGGCGAAAGAATTGGGCATCGACACCGACGCTTCCGGCCTGATGGAGCTGCCAGCCAATGCGCCGGTCGGCCAGCCCCTCGCCCGGTTCCTTGGCCTGCCCGACGCCAGCATCGAACTCAAGCTCACCCCGAACCGCCCCGATTGCCTGGGGCTGGTCGGCCTGGCCCACGACGTGGCCGCGCTGTTCGGCAGCCGCGTGCTGGTGCCGGTGCAGGATCCGGCGCCGGTCGCCTCCGATGCGCGCCGCGGCATCCGTCTGGACGCGGGCAGCGACGCACCGCGCTACCTTGGCCGTGTCATCGAAGGCATCGACGCGTCGGCACGCTCGCCGCTGTGGCTCGCCGAGCGCCTGCGCCGTGCCGGCCTGCGTCCGATCAGTGCGGTGGTCGACGTCACCAACTACGTGATGCTGGAACTGGGCCAACCGCTGCACGCCTTCGACAATGACACGCTGGACGGCGACATCGTCGTGCGGCATGCGCGCGCGGGAGAAACGCTGAAGCTGCTCGACGGCAGTGACGCGAAGCTCGACGAGGGTTTCGTTTTGATTGCGGACGAACGCAAGGCGCTAGCCGTCGCCGGCGTCATGGGTGGCCACCACTCGCGCGTGACCGATGCGACCCGCAACATTTTCCTGGAGTCGGCGCATTTCGCCCCGTCGGCGATCATGGGCCGCGCGCGCAAGCTCGGCCTGCACACCGATGCCTCGCACCGCTTCGAGCGCGGCGTCGATCCGGAGTTGCCGAACCGCGCGCTGGAGCGCGCCACCGAACTGCTGCTCTCGATCGCCGGCGGCAAAGCCGGTCCCGTGCTGGTTGC
The DNA here is from genome assembly GCF_021117405.1 of Frateuria edaphi. NCBI lineage: Bacteria > Pseudomonadati > Pseudomonadota > Gammaproteobacteria > Lysobacterales > Rhodanobacteraceae > Frateuria > Frateuria edaphi. The sequence continues at coordinate 2,542,137 of NZ_CP088251.1, read as the reverse complement.
GGAGAACCCGGCCGACCTGCCGAAGCCCGCCACGGTCGCCTTGCGGCGCGCACGCCTGGCCCGCGTGCTGGGCGTTGCCGTGCCCGACGAGGAGGTCACGCGCATCTTCACCGCGCTGGGCATGACCGTGCAGGTCACGGCTGATGGCTGGCAGATCACCGCGCCGACCAGTCGCTTCGACATCGAACGCGAGGAGGACCTGATCGAGGAGGTCGCGCGCGTCCACGGCTATGACCGCATTCCCACCCATACGCCCGCCGGCGCGCTGTCGCTCGCGCCCGAGCCCGAGGCGCGCATCGGCGAACTCCCGCTGCGCGAACAGCTCGCCGCGCGCGGCTATTACGAGGCAGTGAACCTGTCTTTCGTCAGCACCGAACTGCTCGCGCGCTGGGGCCATGCCGAAAGCCTCGTGCCGCTGGCCAACCCGCTGTCGGCCGACCTGGCCGTCATGCGCCCGTCACTGCTGCCTGGCCTTGTCGAGGCGCTGCGCCACAACCGCGCCCGTCAGCAGGAACGCGTGCGACTGTTCGAGGTCGCGCGCGTCTTCGCCGCCGGCGATCCGCCCGTGGAAACCCCTAGCCTGGCGATCGCCGCCTGCGGCGCCGCGCGCGCCGAACAGTGGGCCGAGCCGGGTCGTCCGTACGACTTCTTCGATCTCAAGGGCGAGTTGGACGCCCTGCTGGCCTGGGGTGGCGAGCCGGGGCGGTGGTCGCTGCATGCCGACGGGCTGCCGTCCTGGTTGCACCCGGGCCGCAGCGCCCGCGTCGCTCGGGACGGTGAGACTGTCGGTCACCTCGGCGCGCTGCATCCCCAATTGGCCAAGGCGCTCGACCTGGGGCCGGATGTGCACGTCCTGGAAATCGCCCTGGCGCCACTGCTGGACCGCCGCCTGCCCAAGGCCCGGCCGGTCCCGCGGTTTCCCTCGGTACGCCGGGATATCGCCGTGGAGGTGCCTGAAGAGGTGCGCTGGTCACAGATCGAGCAAACCGTCCGGGGCACGCTTGGCAGCGTGCTCAAGGAGCTCAAGCTGTTCGACCGTTACAGCGGCAAGGGCGTCGATATAGGCCGAAAGAGTCTCGCTATGGGCTTGATTTTGCAGGACGCTTCACGCACGCTTACCGACGACGACGCGGACCGCTGCGTGCGCGATGCGGTGGCTGCGTTGGAGTCGACATGCAAGGCAAAGTTGCGAGGCTGAGATGGCGCTGACCAAGGCGGAAATGGCCGAGCGCCTGTTCCTCGAGGTGGGCCTCAACAAGCGTGAGGCTAAGGAATTCGTGGATGCCTACTTCGAGGTCGTCCGCGAAGCGTTGGAAAGGGGCGAGCAGGTGAAGCTGTCGGGTTTCGGCAACTTCGACCTGCGTCAGAAGAACCAGCGACCGGGTCGCAACCCCAAGACGGGCGAGGAGATTCCGATTTCCGCCCGTCGCGTGGTGACGTTCCGTCCGGGGCAGAAACTCAAGGTGCGAGTGGAGAGCTATGCTGGACCAAGGGAATAACACCGAACTGCCCGCCATCCCGGCCAAGCGCTACTTCACCATCGGTGAGGTCAGCGAGCTTTGCGGGGTGAAGCCGCACGTGCTGCGGTACTGGGAGCAGGAATTTCCCGCGCTCAACCCGGTCAAGCGCCGTGGCAACCGTCGCTACTATCAGCGCCACGACGTGCTGATGATCCGGCAGATCCGTGGCCTGCTGTACGACGAGGGCTTCACCATCACCGGCGCCCGCGCGCGGCTGGAAGGCCCGCAGGCGCGCATGGAATCGAGCATGTCCCACCAGATCGTGCGCCAGGTGCGCATGGAACTGGAAGAAATCCTGACCCTGCTGCGTCGCTGAAACACGCGGGCATCTGTTATAGTTCGCCGCCTGTTTCATCGCGAACGCGGCGAACACACGAGTCACGTCGGGGCGTAGCGCAGCCTGGTAGCGCATCTGCCTGGGGGGCAGAGGGTCGTCGGTTCGAATCCGGCCGCCCCGACCAATTCGGTAACTGAAAACGGCGCCTTAGGCGCCGTTTTTGTTTTCGGGGCGCGGAGGTGCTCGCGCTGACCCAGATGCGCAGCGGCGAAGTCGCAGCGCCGTCTCTCAAGCTCCGCATTCGAATCTTCTTCCTTCCTGGGCAAGGGTGCTACAGGCGGGTGAGGGCACGGCTCGAAGAAGCGCTCACGAGGACAAAACGTCGTCGAGCCACGAGGCGACGGAGGTTTGCCTGGCTCAATAGAGCACGCGCGTCTTCAGCGTCCCCGGAATCGCCGCCATCCGCTCCTTCAACGCCTGCGCCTGGGCAACGTCGGCCGAAACGTCGATGACCACGTAGCCCACTTCACCATCGGTCTGCAGGAACTGCGCGTCGATGTTGATGTTGCCGGCGGTGAACAGCTCGTTGATGCGCGAAAGCGTGCCGGGCACGTTGCGGTGGATGTGCAGCAGGCGGCGGCTGCGCGGATGTTCGGGCAACGACACTTCGGGGAAGTTCACCGCCGAAAGCGTCGAGCCGTTGTCGCTGTAGCGCACCAGTTTGCTCGCCACCTCGATGCCGATGTTGTCCTGCGCTTCGAGCGTGCTGCCGCCGATGTGCGGGGTGAGGATCACGTTGTCCATCCCCACCAGCGGGGACACGAACGCGTCGTCGTTGCCCTTGGGTTCGGACGGAAAGACGTCCACCGCGGCACCGGCCAGGTGTCCCCTGAACAATGCCGCGGCCAGCGCGTCGATGTCCACCACGCTGCCGCGCGAGGCATTGACCAGGAGCGAGCCCTGCCGCATGCGCGCGAGTTGTTCGGCACCGATCATCAACCGCGTCGCTGGCGTGTCGGGCACGTGCAGCGTGACCACGTCGGCCGCCTCGAGCAGGTCGTCCAGGCTCGCCGCGGCGCGCGCGTTGCCGAGCGCCAGCTTGGCCTCGATGTCGTGGAATACCACACGCATGCCCATGCTCTCGGCCAGTACGCCGACCTGCGTGCCGATGTGGCCATAACCGACGATGCCCAGCACCTTGCCGCGCGCCTCGTAGCTGCCGGTCGCGGATTTCGACCAGCCGCCGCGATGGCATTGCATGTTCTTCTGGGGAATCCCGCGCAACAGCATGATCGCCTCGGCCACCACCAGCTCGGCCACGCTGCGGGTATTGGAGTAGGGCGCGTTGAACACCGGCACGCCCAGCCGGCGCGCGGCGCCCAGGTCCACCTGGTTGGTGCCGATGCAGAAGCAACCGACCGCGATCAGGCGCCGCGCGTGTTCGAGCAGCGCGGGCGTGAGTTGGGTGCGCGAGCGGATGCCCACGATATGCGCCTCGGCCAGGCGCGCCTTGAGCTCGACCTCCGGCAATGCCCTGGGGTGGACCTCGACCTGGGTATAACCGGCGAGGCGGAAGCTCTCCTCCGCGCTGCGGCTGACGCCTTCGAGCAGTAGCACGTGGATGTCCTGCCTGGGAAACGAGGTCTTCATCGGCGCAAATCCATGACGGGGCGTCGGGCTACTATGCCAGAGCTCCCGTGTTTTTGCGGCACTGCAGCACTGGACCGCGCCGGTCCCGCTCTGGCAGGCTGGCGGCTTCCCCCGGAGCCCCCATGACCGACCCCCGCCTCACCGAACTGACCGCCCGCGCGCCCTCATTGCGCCTGCTGACCGAACTTGCCGACCTGATCCACTACGGGCGCGACTGGACGCGCCGCTGGGGTCCTGCGCCGCTGGCCGTGGCCTTGCCTGGCTCGATCGAGGAGGTCCAGGCCATCGTGCGCTGGGCCAACGAGCGACAGGTCGCGCTAGTGCCCTCGGGTGGCCGCACCGGCCTGTCCGGCGGTGCCGTGGCGGCACGTGGGGAACTGGTGCTGAGCCTGGAGCGGATGAACCGCGTCCTCGGTTTCAGCGACACCGACCGCCTGCTCGAGGTCGAGGCCGGGATCACCCTGCAGGCGGTACATGAGGCGGCGCGCTCGCACGGCTTGCTCTACCCGGTGGACTTCGGCGCCCGCGGCTCCTGCACGATCGGTGGCAACATCGCCACCAACGCCGGCGGCATCCGCGTGATCCGTTACGGCACCACGCGCGAGTGGATCGGCGGCCTGACCGTGGTCGCCGGCAACGGCGAGCTGCTGGAGCTCAACCGTGGCCTGGTCAAGAACTCCAGCGGCTACGACCTGCGCCAGCTGATGATCGGGTCCGAAGGCACGCTGGGCGTGGTGGTCGGTGCGCAGCTCAAGCTCACCGATCCGCCGCCGCCGGCGCAGACCATGCTGCTGGCGCTGCCGCACATGGATGCGCTGATGAAGGTTTTCGCGCTGTTCCGCGCGCAGCTGAAGCTGCAGGCATTCGAGTTCTTCACCGATGTGGCGCTCCGGCACGTGCTGGCGCATGGCGCGCAGCGCGCGATCGACGCCGACCAGCCGTATTACGTGGTGACCGAGTACGACGCGCTCGACGACGGCGACGAGCAGGCGGCCCTGCTGGCGTTCGAGGACGGCGTGCGCGAGGGCTGGATCAGCGATGGCGTGATCGCGCAGAGCGAATCGCAGGCGGCCACGCTGTGGCGGCTGCGCGAGGGAATCACCGAAAGCCTGGCGCCGCGCAAGCCCTACAAGAACGACATCGCGCTGCGCATCGGCGCGATGCCCGCGTTCCTGCACGAGATGCAGGCGCTGCTGGCGCGCGAATATCCGCAGATGGAGGTCGTGTGGTTCGGCCACATCGGCGACGGCAACCTGCACATCAACGTGTTGCCGCCCGAGGACATGCAGCAGGCCGAGTTCATCGCCCATTGCGAACGCGTCACCCGCCTGCTCGCCGATACGCTGCAGCGCCACGGCGGCAGCATCTCGGCCGAGCACGGCATCGGGCTGGTCAAGAAACCGTATCTGGAAAGCACGCGCAGCGAGGCGGAGATTGCCCTGATGCGCGGGGTACGCACGGTATTCGACCCTAACGGCATCCTCAACCCGGGCAAGCTGTTCGATTGATCCGGTTACGCGACCCGCGGGAACCCGCGCGCAGGCTCCTGCAAGGCCGGCGCGGGTGCTAGCCTTGAGGGCTTCCCATCCCACGGAGAACCAGGCATGACCGAGGAACGCCGCGCGCTGTATCCGGAGATCGAACCCTACGACAGCGGCATGCTGCCGGTGTCCGGACTGCACACGATCTACTACGAGCAGAGCGGCAATCCGAACGGCAAGCCCGTGGTCTTCCTGCACGGCGGACCAGGCGCCGGGGCCAGCCCGCGCTGCCGGCGCTTCTTCGACCCGGCGGCCTACCGCATCATCCTGTTCGACCAGCGCGGCTGCGGACGCTCCACGCCGCACGCCGAGCTCACCGACAACACCACCTGGGACCTGGTCGCCGACATCGAGCGGCTGCGCGAGCACCTCGGGATCGCGCGCTGGCAGGTATTCGGCGGTTCCTGGGGCTCCACGCTGGCGCTGGCCTACGCGCAGACCCACCCGGACAAGGTGACCGAGCTGGTCCTGCGCGGCATCTTCATGCTGCGTCGATGGGAGCTGGAGTGGTTCTACCAGAAGGGTTGCGATGCGCTCTATCCGGATGCCTGGGAGCCCTACCTGGCGGCCATTCCCGAGGCCGAACGCGGCGACCTGATGAGCGCCTACCACCGGCGCCTCACCAGCCCGGATGCGGCGACGCGGCTGGAGGCCGCGCGCGCCTGGTCGACCTGGGAAGCCGGCACCAGTTTCCTGTTCCAGGACCCGGGCTACATCGCCAGCAGCGGCGAGGATGAGTTCGCGCTCGCGTTCGCGCGGATCGAGTGCCACTACTTCGTCAACGGCGGCTTCTTCGAACACGACGACCAGCTGCTGCGCAACGTCGACCGCATCCGGCGGATACCGACGGTGATCGTGCAGGGCCGCTACGACGTGGTGTGCCCGCTTCGCAGCGCGTGGGACCTGCACCGCGCCTGGCCGGAGGCGGACCTGCGCATCGTGCAGGACGCGGGGCACTCGGCGTTCGAGGCGGGAATCACGCACGAGCTGGTCGAGGCGACCGACCGCTTCAAAAGCTAGCGCCTGAGGCGCCTGAGCTTGCATCGACGCCCACGATGCGACGTAGGGTGCGCTTCAGCCGGCCGGCAACCTCGCCGGCCAGCTGAGGTGGGCTCAAGCCCTGCGAAACGCGCCTTTCAACCCGGCAACTGCTTGGTGCCGAAGATCTTGTCCCCCGCATCGCCCAGGCCGGGAAGGATGTAGCCCTTCTCGTTGAGCCGCCGGTCGATCGAGGCGGTGTAGATCTCCACGTCCGGATGAGTGGCCGTGATGCGCTGCAGGCCTTCGGGCGCGGCGACCAGGAACAACCCCTTGATCCGCCGGCAGCCGGCCGCCTTGAGCATGTCCACCGTCGCCACCAGGGTGCCGGCGGTGGCGAGCATGGGATCGACGATCAGCGCGGTGCGCTCTTGCATGCTGCCGCTGAGTTTCTCGTAGTAGGCCACCGGCGCCAGCGTGGCTTCGTCGCGCTGCACGCCGACCACGCTGACCTTGGCCGAGGGAATCAGGTCCAGCACGCCCGGCAGCATGCCAAGACCGGCGCGCAGGATCGGCACGATGGTGATCTTCTTGCCCTTGATGCGCTCGACCGTCACCGGACCGGCCCAGCCCTCGATCGTCTCATCGAGCGTGTCCAGGTCCTTGGTCGCTTCGTAGGTGAGCAGGGCGGCCACTTCGGAAGCCAGTTCGCGGAATTCCTTGGTGCTGATGCCGGCGCGGCGCATCAGGCCCAGCTTGTGGCGGATCAGCGGATGGCGGACTTCGGTGACAGGCATGGTGGTTCCTTCTTGCATCGCGGTCGCGCCCGGGGCGCTCCTGCAGGAGTGTGTTCGCCAGGCATGAAAAAGGGCGCGCCGTTGCCGACGCGCCCTTCGATCAACCTGCCGGTCAGGCCGCCTCGGCGGTCTGCTTGCGCGGGCCTTTCAGCAGCGCCTGGCGCACGTGGTCGACCACCAGGTCCACTTCGGCGCTGGTCACGTTGAAGTGCGGGGTGAAGCGCAGCGAATTGGCGCCGCCGTGGATCACGCCCACGCCGTGCTCGCGCATGTACTCCTCGGTGGAATTGCTGCCGTAGCACTTGAACTGCGGCGCGAGTTCGCAGGAGAACAGCAGGCCGGTGCCCTGGACCTTGGTGATCAGTCCACCCAGTTCGTCCTTGAGCTTCTCCAGCTTGGCCACGAATTCCTCGCCGCGCGCCTTGATGTTGCCGCGCACCTCGTCGGTGAGCAGTTCCATCGTGGCCAGCGCCACGTCCAGCGCACGCGGGTTGGTGGTCATGGTGTTGCCATAGATGCCCTTGCGGTACAGGCCGGCGGTGCGGTCGCTCACCGCCAGGACCGACAGCGGGTACTGGCCGGCGTTGAGCGCCTTGGAGAAGGTCTCCATGTCCGGCGCCGGCAGGTTCTCGAAGCCGGGGTAGTCGATGATCGACAGCACGCCGTGCGCGCGCAGGCCGGCCTGGATCGAGTCGACCAGCAGCAGCGTACCGTGCGCCTCGGTCAGTTCGCGCGCGGCCTTGTAGAACTCCGGCGTCACCGCGCGCCCCGGGTCGCCTTCGCCCATCACCGGCTCCAGGAACATCGCCTCGATGAACCAGCCGTGCTTGTCGGCGTCGGCGAAGGCCGCTTCCAGCTGCGCCACGTCGTAGGGCGCCACGGTGATCAGCGTGTCCTCGTGGCGGTAGCTCGCCAGATGCTGCTGGTAGGTCTTGCGCGAGGAATCGGAGTACAGCGCCGGCTTGTCGGTGCGGCCGTGGAACGCGCCGCGCACGGACAGGCGCTTGATCGTGCGGTTGGCGTAGCGGCTGCCGGCGTCGGTCATCAGCTTGGCGTTGACGTCGGCGATGCGGCAGGCGAGGCCCACCGCTTCGGAACCGGAGTTCAGGCACAGGTAGTGCTTGTACGGATTGGCGCCGCGGCTTCGGCCCAGTTCCTTGTCCATCGCGCGGGTGAAGCGCAGCTGCGAGACGCTGGGCGACATCACGTTGGCCATCACCTGCGGGCGGGACAACGCCTCCAGGATGGACGGCTGGTTGTGGCCGAAGCCGAGCATGCCGTAGCCGCCGTTGTCGTGCAGCACGGCGCCCTTGAGCGTCACGATCCACGGACCGCGCGCGGCGGCCGGCAGGTACGGGTTGATCGCGTCGTCGGGATAGAAATTGACGTAGCCGGCCTGGGCCTTGGCGAGCTGCTCGGATTCGTCCAGCTTCAGGAAGTCGCCGAACTCGCCGCGCAGCTCGCGGTGACGGGCCAGGGCCTCGTCGATCGCCTGCACCAGCTCGGGCGCCTTGGCCGCCATGCGCTCGATGTTGGCGTCGTCCAGGCCAACGGTACGCGGCTTGCCGCCGAAATCGCGCATCTCGCGCAGCTGATCGATCACACCCATGGCAGTCCTCCTCGTGGCCGGCCGGCGCCCGATGGCGCCGCTGGCGGTGATTGCGGGCACGCGCGACCTGAAGGCGCATGCGGTTGTGCGGACCCGCCTTTTCGCGTCGAAAAGCGCGCCAGACGGGCCGGGGATAAACCCAAGGATACCGTGCGCCCGGCTCCGCCGTAACCCCGCATGACGGCTGTCACCAGCGCGGGCTGACGTCGACCAGTGTCCGCAAGGCCTTGCCGCGCCTAACGTTTGCGTCCATACCAAGGAGGCTGCCCATGGACATGTCCGCAATCCCGGTCGCGCGTTTGCGCGGTGCGGTCAAGCGCTACGGCGCGCTCGCCGCCGTCGATGGCCTGGATCTCTCGCTGCACCGGGGCGAGCTGCTCGCCCTGCTCGGGCCCAACGGCGCCGGCAAGTCTTCCGCCATCGGTCTGCTGCTGGGTCTGCACCGCGCCGACGCGGGCGAGGTCGAGCTGTTCGGGCTGGACCCGCAGCGCATCGAGGCGCGCCGGCGGATCGGCGTGATGCTGCAGAGCGCCACGCTGCCCCAGACCCTGCACGTGCGCGAACTGCTGCGCCTGACCGCCAGCTACTACCCCAACCCCCGCGTGCTGCAGGAATCGGCCGAGCTGGCCGCGGTGGAGGACCTGCTCGACCGTCCCTACGGCAAGCTCTCCGGCGGCCAGCAGCGTCGCGTGCAGTTCGCGCTGGCGTTGTGCGGACGGCCGCGGTTGCTGTTCCTGGACGAGCCCACCGTCGGCATGGATATCGAAGCGCGCCAGGCGCTTTGGGCGGCGATCCGGCGGCTGGTCGGCGAAGGGTGCTCGGTGCTGCTGACCACGCACTACCTGGAAGAGGCCGAGGCGCTGGCCGACCGCGTGTGCGTGATGGCGCGCGGTCGCGCCATCCACGAGGGCACGGTGGACGAGCTGCGCGCCCGCGTCGGCGTCAGGCGCATCCGCTGCATCAGCACCCTGTTGCCCGAAACGGTCGCCGCATGGCCCGAGGTGGCCGAGGTGCGCGTCGAAGGCGGTCGCCTGCAGCTGACCACCGCCGAGGCCGAAGTGGTGGTCCTGCGCCTGCTGCAGAACGACGCCTGGCTGCGCGAGCTGGAAGTGCAGCGTGCCGGCCTGGCCGAAGCCTTCACCGAACTGACCCGCGATCCCGAAGCATCGCCCACCGACCAGCGCGAGGCGGCCTGACATGGACACCCTTTCCTTCGATCCGTCCGTCGACAACGACGCGATGCCACCCGGCCGCGTGCTCGGCGCCTACCTGGCCGAGGCGCGCAGCGAATGCCTGCGCTACCTGCGTGCACCCAGCTTCATGCTGCCGATCACGCTGTTCCCGGGCATGTTCTACCTGGTGTTCGGCGTGCTGATGGCCAAGGGCGGGGGCACCGACACGGCGCGCTACCTGCTGGCCAGCTATGCCACCTTCGGCGTGATGAGCCCGGGCCTGTTCGGCTTCGGCGTATCGCTCGCGATCGAGCGCGACGGCGGGCTGCTCACGCTCAAGCGCGCGCTGCCGATGCCGCCGGGCGCCTACCTGATGGGCAAGATGCTGATGGCGATGGGCGCGGCGGCGTTCGTGGTGCTGCTCCTGTTGGGGCTGTCGCAGATCGCGCACGTGTCCCTGTCGCTGGCGCAGGCCGCGGCGCTGCTGTTCACCGGCGTGCTCGGCGTGCTGCCGTTCTGTGCGCTGGGCATGTTCATCGGTACGCTGGTCAAGGGGCAGGGAGGGCCGGGCGTGCTCAACCTCGTCTACCTGCCGATGTCGTTCCTGTCGGGCCTGTGGTTCCCGCTGCCGATGCTGCCCAGGGTTCTGCAGCAGATCGCGCCGCTGTGGCCCAGCTACCACCTGGACCGCCTCGCGCTCGCCGCGGTGGGCATGCGCCAGGACGCCTTGGCGGCGCACGTACTCGTGCTGCTTGGTTTCACCGTGGCGTTCCTGCTGCTCGCTGCCCGGCGGCTGCGTCGGCACGGTTGAAGTAGCATGGCCGCGATCGTGTCGTGGGGACCCGGCTGGATGAACCGTCTTGTTACCTGGTTTGCGCCCGAGCCGGGCTCGCGCATCAGCGAGATCATCCAGCAGGGCAAGTCGCCGCGGATGGAGTCCGTCCACTTGTTGTGGTCGGCATGGATCTTCGTTACGCCCCTGTTCGACCGCGGATATACCTGGCGCTGGGCGATCCTGACCGCGCTGACCTATCCGCTGTTCGTGGCACTTTTCGCCAAGTCGATGCTGGTTTCCCGCAACGTTGCCTCGCGCTACGGCGCGGCCCTGGCGGTGTTCGGCATCGCGCTGGTGCCGTTCTATTCGGGCAGCGTGAGCTACTTCATTTACGGCTGCGTCTCCTGCAGCGTGAACAGCCGGCGCCTGGCGCCCTTCCTGCTGCGCCTGCTCGCGCTGAACGCGCTGTTCCTGCTGGTCGCATGGAAGGTCGGCTATCCGTGGCAGGCGCTGGTCGCCTTCCCGCTGATGACGTTCATCATCGGGATGGTCACGCACGTGGAGCGGATCGGGCATGAGCGGGACGCGGCCCTCAAGCTTTCCCATGACGAGGTTCGCCGCCTCGCGGCAACCGCCGAGCGCGAGCGCATCGGTCGGGACCTGCACGATTTGCTCGGCCATACGCTTTCGCTGATCACGCTCAAGCTGGAACTCTCGCGCAAGCTGTTCGATCGCGATACCGAGGCGGCCCGGCGCGAGGTGATCGAGGCGGAGAACGTCGCCCGTCACGCGCTGGCGCAGGTGCGCGCGGCGGTCACCGGGATCCGCGCCACCGACCTGGCTGCCGAACTGGCCTCCGCGCGCCTGCTGCTGGAATCCTCCGGCGCGCACCTGGACTACGGCCAGCCGCCGTGCCTGCCCGCCGAAACCGAACGTGGCCTGTCGCTGGTGCTGCGCGAAGCGGCCACCAACATCGCCCGGCATGCGGCCGCGACGTGCGCCAGCGTGGCGTTCGAATGCATCGACGGCGGCCTGTGCCTGACCATCTCGGACAACGGCCGCGGCGGCGTGCTGGAGGAAGGCAACGGCCTGACCGGCATGCGCGAGCGCGTGCGCGCGCTGGGCGGCCGCCTGCAGATCCATTCGCAGCAGGGGCAGGGCACCCGCCTGCGGATCGTGGTGCCGCTTCCGGCGTCGGCGATGCAGGTCGCAGCGGCGCCGGCCTTGCCGGCCGACGGGCTGACGCTCACGGCGGAAGCGCGCCCGTGATGCAGGTGCAGTGGTTCACGCCGCGGCCGGATTCGCTGTTGGGCCAGCTCCGCTCGCCGCTGTACATGCGCTGGCAGGCCGGCCTTTCGCTGTTCGCGCTGGTGGCGCTGTTCCAGGGACCGGCCTCGCTTCATCGCGCCCCCGGATCATGGCTGGCGCCCACGTTGCTGGCCGTGCCGGTGTTCGTGTACCTGTACTCGCGGGTCTACGTGGGCCCGCGCCGGCGCGTGGACTGGTACGTGGCCGGCATGGTCGCCACCGCACTGGCGCTGTGGGCGTGCAACCCGTTCGGATTCATCCTGCTGATCCTTGCCGGCGTCGTTTCGTCCTTCTCGCTTTCGTGGCGGCGCTGGCTGGTGAGCGTGGCGGTGATGGGCGCGCTCGCGCTGGCCAAGGCGTGGACCTTCGGCGATCCGCTGAGCGTGGCGTTGTGGGTCGTAATGTCCGGCCTGTTCGGCGGCTTCAGCAACGTTGCCTACATGCACAGCGCCCGCAAGGACGCCGAACTGCGCCTGTCGCAGACCGAGGTGCGGCGCCTGGCGACGCTGGCCGAGCGCGAGCGTATCGGCCGCGACCTGCACGATCTGCTCGGCCACACGCTGTCGCTGGTGGCGCTTAAGTCGGAACTGGCCCGGCGACTGGCGCTGGACGAGCCGGCGCGTGCGCAGCGCGAAATGGCCGAGGTCGAGCGCGTCGCGCGCCATGCGCTCGCGGAAGTGCGCGCGGCGGTGACCGGCATGCGCCGCAGCGACCTGGCGTCCGAACTCACTTCGGCGCGGCTCATGCTGGAAGCCTCTGGCGTGGCCTTCGAGGGCGGGTTGCCGGACGGCCTGGCGCTGCCCGATGCCATCGAGGCACCGGTCGCGCTGGTCCTGCGCGAAGCCGTCACCAACATCCATCGCCACGCGGGCGCCACCCAGGCCAGCGTCAGCGTTTCCTTCGAGGACGACATGCTCCAGATGCGTATCTGCGACAACGGACGCGGCGGTTTGGCCGCCCATGGCAACGGCGTGAGTGGCATGCGCGAGCGGGTGCGCGCGCTGGGCGGGACGCTGGCGATCGACTCGCCGCCGCGGCGCGGCACGGCGCTGTCCATCCGCGTGCCAGGTGCGGTGTCGGCGAGCGTAGCCGCGGAACGCGATGCCACCGCAACGGCCGCGGTTCCGGCCTCAGGGAGCGCCGCATGATCCGGGTGCTGCTGGCCGAAGACCAGGCGATGGTACGTGGCGCGCTGTCGGCGCTGCTCAACCTGGAAAGCGACATCGAGGTACTCGGCTCGTCCGCCGACGGCGAGGCCGCCTGGCGCGACCTGCAGCGGCTCAAGCCCGACGTGCTGGTCACCGACATCGAGATGCCCGGCCTGACCGGACTGGAGCTGGCCCAGCGCATCCAGCGGCAGGAGCTGCCGATGAAGGTGATCATCGTGACCACCTTCGCCCGTCCCGGCTTCCTGCGACGCGCGCTGGACGCGGGCGTATCCGGCTACCTGCTCAAGGACGCGCCGGCCGAGAACCTGGCCGAGGCGCTGCGCACGGTGCATCGCGGCGGGCGCGCCATCGATCCGCAGCTGGCACTGGAAGCCTGGACCGAAGCCGACCCCCTCAATGATCGCGAGCGGCAGGTGCTGCGGCTGGCGGGCGAAGGCCTTTCGGCCGGCGACATCGCCACAAGGCTCAACCTTTCGCACGGCACGGTGCGCAACTACCTGTCCGAGGCGATCGGCAAGCTCGGCGCCGGCAACCGCATCGAGGCGTTTCGCCTCGCGCGGCAAAAGGGATGGTTGTAGGCCGGCGTTCCACCCAACCGACCCGGTAGGGCGGCGGGCTTGCGCCCACCTGCCGACGATGGGCTCAAGCCCACCCTACGCGGTCCAGGCGGGCGCGCGCTTGTCGAGGAAGGCGCCGAGGCCTTCCTGGCCCTCGGCCGAAACGCGCAGACGCGCGATCAGTTCCGCATTTTCCGCATCGATGCGGCCAGCGTCCTGTTCGTTGATGCCGCCCATGCGCAACGCCAGTTGCTTGGCCTCCCGTTGCGCCTGCGGGCCGGCCTTGGCCAGTAGCTTCAGCGCGAGGTCGACCGCCTCGTCCAACGCATCGGCCGCCACCACCTGGTGCAGCAGCCCGATGCGGCTGGCCTCGGCCGCGTCGATGATTTCGCCGGTGAGAAACAACCGCCGCGCCTGGCGCACGCCGATGGCGGCGACCACGTAGGGCGAGATCACCGCGGGCACCAGCCCGAGCTTCACTTCGGTCAGGCCGAATCTGGCGCCCTCGGCGCCGATGGCGATGTCGCAGGCGGCGATCAGTCCCACGCCGCCGCCGTAGGCTGCGCCATTGACGCGCGCAACGGTCGGCTTGGGCAGGAACTGCAGCGTGCGCACCAGTGCGGCGAGGCGCAACGAATCCTCGCGGTTCTCCTGCTCGCTCGCCGTCGCCATGCCGCGCATCCAGTTGAGATCGGCGCCGGCGGAGAAGCTGGCTCCGGTGCCAGTCAGAACCACGGCGCGCACCGCCTCGGCGCGGCCGGCCTCCACCAGCGCGGAGGTCAGCTCGGCGATCAGGCCGTCATCGAAGGCGTTGTGCACGTCCGGGCGGTTGAGGGCGATCTGGCGGACGGCGGCGCGGTCGGTGACGAGGATGGCGGACATGCGCGAGGTTCCCTGCTTGAAAGTGGGAATTGTACGGGCGTGGCGCGTGGTCCCGTTCGGGTGCCGGACTCAGCGCGGGCACAGGCTTTTGCCTTATAATGCGAACCATTCTTGTTTGAGTTGCCATCCGTGCGCCTCTCCGACTTGCCCAAAGGTTCGCCCGCCGTGGTGGACCGCGTGGACGATGCCCACGCCGGCGATCCCATCGCGCAGCGCCTGCGCGACCTCGGTTTCGTCGACGGCGAGCCGGTGCGCGTGGTCGCCCGCGGCCCGCTCGGCGCCGACCCCCTGCTGATCCAGATCGGCTCCACCCGCTTCGCGCTTCGGCGCAGCGAGGCATCGCGCATTTTCGTCAGGGCGGAGGCGGCATGAGCGCACAAGGTCTGCGCATCGCGCTGGTGGGCAACCCCAATTGCGGCAAGACGGCGCTGTTCAACCAGCTCACCGGTGGGCGCCAGAAGGTGGCCAACTACGCCGGCGTCACTGTCGAGCGCAAGGAAGGCCGCTTCGTCGCGCCGTCCGGTCGCGTGCTGCAATTGCTGGATCTGCCCGGCACCTACAGCTTCGATGCGGCCAGCCCCGACGAACAGATCACCCGCGACGTCTGCGAGGGCCGCTATCCGGGCGAGCCGGCGCCGGACCTGATCGTTTGTGTGGCCGATGCCACCAACCTGCGCCTGCACCTGCGCTTCGTGCTCGAGGTCAAGCGACTGGGGCGGCCGGTGGTGCTGGCGCTCAACATGATGGACACCGCGCGCCGGCGCGGCATCGTGATCGACGTGCCCGAACTGCAGCGCCGGCTCGGCGTGCCGGTGGTGGAAACGATCGCGGTCAGGCGCGGTGGCGCGAAGGCACTGATCGAGCGCGTCGATGGCGAAGTCCCGGTCGCCGCGCCGGTGCAGCCGGACGATCCCGCCAGCCGCCACGACCTGCATGCACAGGTGCGCGCGCTGATGGCTGCCACGGTGATCATGCCGCGTGCCACCGATGCGGTGGACGACGCGATCGACCGCTGGGCACTGCATCCGGTGTTCGGCCTCGGCATCCTGGCAGTGCTGATGTTCCTGATCTTCCAGGCGGTGTTCTCCTGGGCGCAGCCGATCATGGATGCGATCGAAGCGGGCGTGGGCACGCTGGGCACCTGGATGACCGGGGCGTTGCCGCCGCACAGCGCGCTGCATAGCCTGCTCAACGACGGCATCTTCGCGGGCCTGGGCGCCGTGCTGGTGTTCCTGCCGCAGATCCTGATCCTGTTCCTGTTCATCTTGGTGCTGGAGGAATCGGGCTACCTGCCGCGCGCCGCGTTCCTGCTCGACAAGCTGATGTTCAAGGCGGGCCTGACCGGACGCGCGTTCATCCCGCTCCTGTCGAGCTTCGCCTGCGCGATCCCCGGCATCATGGCCACGCGCAGCATCACCGATCCGCGCGACCGCCTGACTACCATCCTGGTCGCGCCGCTGATGACGTGCTCGGCGCGGCTGCCGGTCTACACGTTGCTGATCGCCGCGTTCATACCCCATCGCACCGTGTGGGGCGTGTTCAACCTGCAGGGCGTGGTGCTGTTCACGCTGTACGTGGCCGGCATCGTGAGCGCGCTGGCGGTGGCGTTCGTGATCAAGCGCTTCCGCAAGGACAAGAGCGAGCACGCGCTGCTGATGGAGCTGCCGTCCTACCGCCTCCCCAACGTGCGCGACGTGGCACTGGGCCTGTGGGAGCGCGCCAAGATCTTCTTGAAGCGCGTGGGCGGCATCATCCTGGCGCTGACCGTGATCCTGTGGTTCCTTTCCAGCTTTCCGGGGCCGCCGCCGGGCGCCAGCGGGCCGGCGATCGACTACAGCCTGGCCGGGCGCCTGGGCCATGCGCTGCATTACGTGTTCGCGCCGATCGGTTTCAACTGGCAGATCTGCATCGCGCTGGTACCGGGCCTGGCCGCGCGCGAAGTGGCAGTGTCGGCGCTGGGTACCGTCTACGCGATGTCCGGCAGCGACGACACCATCGCCAACCAGCTCGGGCCGCTGATCTCGCACCAGTGGTCGCTGGCCACGGCGCTCAGCCTGCTGGCCTGGTACGTGTTCGCGCCGCAATGCATGTCGACGCTCGCCGTGATCCGCCGCGAAACCAACTCCTGGAGCAACGTGGCGATCACCGCCGGCTACCTGTTCGGCCTGGCCTACCTGGCTTCGCTGGTCACCTACCAGATCGCGCGGGCGCTCTCGTGAGCACGTTCGCCGTCGTGCAGGCGGTGGTGTTGACGCTGGTGCTGCTGGCCAGCCTGGTCGCGGCCTTCCGCAAGCTGCTGCCGCAGACGGCCAAGCGCGTGCAGGCCGGGGTGTCGGCGGCGCTGGACCGACCTGGCCGTGCCAGGGCCGTGCGGCGCTTCGGTGACTGGCTGCAGCCGGCCGAGGCGAAAAGCGGGGGGTGCGGTAGCGGCGACGGCTGCTCCAGTTGCGGCGGCTGCGCCCCGGTACCCGCGTCGCGGGAGCCTTCCACGCCACTGCACTTCCGCCCCCGCGAGCGCTGAGCAACGCTCCGATCCTTGCGTATCGCGCAGGGTGGGCTTGAGCCCACTGCCCCGTTTCCTCGCAGCGGAGCTGGTGGACTGAAGCCCACCCTCGTGTGACCGCCTGGAGCGCTACATGCGGAACACGCCGTAGCGCTGTGGCTCGATCGGCGCGTTCATCGACGCCGAGATCGCCAGGCCGAGTACGCGGCGGGTGTCGGCCGGGTCGATGATGCCGTCATCCCACAGCCGCGCGCTGGCGTAGTACGGATGTCCCTGGCGTTCGTACTGTTCGCGTATCGGCGCCTTGAAAGCCTCTTCGTCCTCCGCGCTCCAGCTCTTGCCGGCCGCTTCCAGGCCGTCGCGCTTGACCGTGGCGAGGACGCTGGCGGCCTGCTCGCCACCCATCACGGAAATGCGCGCGTTGGGCCACATCCACAGGAAGCGTGCGCCGTAGGCGCGACCGCACATCGCGTAGTTGCCGGCGCCGAAGCTGCCGCCGATCACCACGGTGAACTTGGGCACGTGCGAGCAGGCCACGGCGGTGACCATCTTGGCGCCATCCTTGGCGATGCCGGCCTGCTCGTACTTCTTGCCGACCATGAAGCCGGTGATGTTCTGCAGGAACACCAGCGGCACGTTGCGCTGGTTGCACAGCTCGATGAAGTGCGCGCCCTTGAGCGCGCTTTCGGCGAACAGGATGCCGTTGTTGGCGACGATGCCCACGGGATAGCCGTGGATGTGCGCGAACCCGGTGACCAGTGTCTTGCCGTAGCGCGCCTTGAACTCGTGGAACTGCGAGCCGTCGACGATGCGCGCGATGACCTCGCGGATGTCGAAGGGACGGCGGGTGTCCTGCGGGATGACGCCGTACAGCTCTTCGGCCGCGTACTTCGGTTCGACCGGCGTTTCGAGCGCCAGCGGCATGTGCTTGCGGCGATTGAGGCTCGCCACCACGTCGCGCGCGATGGAAAGCGCGTGCGCGTCGTTTTCCGCGTAGTGGTCGGCGACGCCCGAGACGGAGGTATGGACGTCCGCACCGCCCAGCGTTTCGGCATCGACCACCTCGCCGGTAGCCGCCTTCACCAGCGGCGGGCCGCCCAGGAAGATGGTGCCTTGCTCGCGCACGATGATGGTCTCGTCGCTCATCGCCGGCACGTAGGCGCCGCCGGCGGTACAGCTTCCCATCACCACGGCGATCTGCGGGATGTTGAGCGCGGACATGCGCGCCTGGTTGTAGAAGATGCGGCCGAAGTGTTCCTTGTCAGGAAAAACCTCGTCCTGCAGCGGCAGGAACGCGCCGCCGGAGTCGACCAGGTAGATGCACGGCAACCGGTTTTCCAGAGCCGCTTCCTGCGCGCGCAGGTGCTTCTTCACCGTCATCGGGAAATAGGTGCCGCCCTTGACCGTCGCGTCGTTGGCGACCACCACCACCTCGATGCCGTTGACGCGGCCGATGCCGGTGATGATGCCGGCCGCCGGCGCGGCGTCCTCGTACATGCCGTGCGCGGCCAGCGGCGAGAGTTCGAGAAACGGCGAACCCGGATCGAGCAGGGCGCGGATGCGTTCGCGCGGCAGCAGCTTGCCCCGCGCGGTGTGCTTCTCGCGCGCCTTGGCGCCGCCGCCTTCGGCGTTGCGCGCCAGCTGTGCCTTCAAGTCCTCGACCAGCGCGCGCAGCGCGGCGCTGGAGGCCTGGAAATCGGGCGAACGGATATCGATCTGCGAAGCAATGGTGGTCATCGGGCTGAACTCTGGCTCATTCGTTCGGGACCGCCCGCGGCGGCGTTTCGTCCATGGGCGCGATCGCGATACGAAACCAAGCGCGCCGGCCAAACACCCGATGATAACCGGCCACTGCGGCCCGTGCGGTCAAGGTGTGCGACACGCAAAAAACGCGCATAAAAAAACCGGCCGCAAGCGGCCGGTTTTTTTCGATCAGACGAACCGAAGGATCAGTGACCCTTGTTCTTGTCGTCGGCAGCATCCTTGGCATTGTCGGCGGCGTCCTTGGCAGCGTCGGCAGCCTTGTCAGCCTGGTCCGAAGCGTTGTCGGCGGCGTCCTTGGCCTGCGACATGGCGTCCTTCGACATGTCGTTGTTGGCGGGGGCGGCAGCCGAAGCAGCGGTGGCGGCCTGCTGGGCCTGATCAGCAGCCTGGCCGGCGGCGTTGGCAGCCGTGGTGGCCTGCTGGGCAGCCTGGTCGGCGGCCGGGGAGCCGGTCTGCGCGGCAGCCTGCTGGGCCTGGTCAGCGGACTGCTGAGCCTGGTCGGCGGACTGCTGGGCGTCCTGCGCGGAATCCTGCGCGCCGTTGCTGCAAGCCGCCAGCAGCGCGACGAGCGCGGAGGCGAGTAGGGTACGCGTCAACTTCATGGTGGATCTCCTTTGCCGTGGAATGCCGTTTTGGCCGCGTATTAATAGCGCTTTCGCCGTACACGCGCCATATGTTTTACCAACTGCCCTTCAGTACATATTAAAAAGCCGGTTAACAGGCTTTCATTCGTTCCGTCGACAGAAGGTGACGGGAAGCTTTAATCCAGTCGCTCCACCGCGATCGCCGTCGCTTCGCCACCGCCGATGCACAGGGACGCCACGCCGCGCTTGCCGCCGCGGGTCTTCAGCGCGTTGAGCAGGGTGACTACCAGGCGCGCGCCGCTGGCGCCGATCGGGTGCCCCAGCGCGCAGGCGCCGCCGTTGACGTTGAGCTTCGCGTGCGGCACGCCAAGCTCGCGCATCGGCGCCATGGCGACCACGGCAAAGGCTTCGTTGACTTCGAACAGGTCGACGTCCTCGACCTTCCAGCCGGCCTTGTCCAGCACCTTCTGGATCGCGCCGACCGGAGCGGTGGTGAACCACTCGGGCTCCTGGGAGTTGGTGGCGTGGGCAACGATGCGCGCCAGTGGCTTGATACCGCGGGCCTTGGCGTCGTCGGCCGAGAGCAGCACCACCGCGGCGGCGCCGTCGGAGATGCTGGACGAACTGGCCGCGGTGATGGTGCCGTTTTCCTTGCGGAAGGCGGGTTTCAGGGTCGGGATCTTGTTGATGTCGGAGCGGCCCGGCTGCTCGTCGGCGTCGACCACCACGTCGCCCTTGCGGCCTTTGACCGTCACCGGGACGATCTCGTCGGCGAACGCACCGGAGGCCTGCGCCGCCTGCGAGCGCTTGACCGATTCGATCGCGAAGGCGTCCTGGTCCTCGCGGCTGAATTGGTACTTGTCGGCGCACAGCTCGCCGAAGATGCCCATCGCCTTGTTGTCGTAGGGGTTGGTCAGACCGTCGTAGGCCATGTGGTCGACCAGCTGGCCATCGCCATAGCGGATGCCGGTGCGGGCGGCGACCATGTGCGGGGCATTGGTCATCGACTCCATGCCGCCGGCGACCACCACCGCGGCCGAGCCGGCCTTGATCAGGTCGTGGCCGAGCATGATCGCCTTCATGCCCGAGCCGCACACCTTGTTGATGGTGGTGCAGCCGACGGCGGGCGGCAGGCCGGCGCCGAGCGAGGCCTGGCGGGCCGGCGCCTGGCCGAGGTTGGCGGTCAGCACGCAACCCATGATGACTTCGCTGACCTCGGCAGGCGCCACGCCGGACTGCTCCAGCGCCGCACCGATCGCGGTCGCGCCGAGGGTGGGCGTCGGCACGCCGGTGAACTGGCCGAGGAAGGAGCCGATGGCGGTGCGCTTGGCGCCCGCAATGACGACGTCGGACATGGGGTTTCTCCGCGAGGCTTGGGGGCGCGCGGCCTGCGCGCCGTGGACGATTGCCCATTATCGCAGTCCATGCGGCAGTGCGGCAAACGCGCCGTGGTGCATGCTTCGCGTCGGACGCGTTGTGGGAAACTGGCGGCGGGTTGCAGGCCGATGGCTCGCGCGATCGCGGGGGCCTGCATGGGGACGGTTGTACGGAGAGCTGGCATGAATACGTACGCATTGCGCCACCGGGAAGTGGCGTTGGGGATCCTTGTCGCACTCGGCCTTAGCGCATGCGGCGGAGGCGGCGGCAGCAACGTCCGGGCGCCGGCCCCGCAGCCGCCACCCACCACGCCGAGCAGCCCCGAGCCACCGGTGGATGCCCAGCTGGATCTGACCGATACCTATGCCGCGCACAGCCAAGGCTTTACGGGCAAGGGTGTCACCATCGGCATCGTCGACAGCGGCATCATGCGCAACCATCCCAGCCTCGCCGGGCGGGTGACCGACGAGCTGATCTACGTCGATTCGCAAGCCAACAACACCAGCATCGACGACGTGGTCGGGCATGGCACCTGGGTATCGGAAATCGCCGCGGGCAAGGCGTTCGACAAATTCCCCGGCGGCATCGCGCCGGGCGCGAACCTGGTGTCGGCGCGCATCATCGCCGACAAGGAGCCCACCGACGACGGTTCGGGCCAGGGCAATGCGGTGGGTGCCTCGGACGCGGATTTCTTCGGCCAGTACCTCAACCCCGCCCTGATCGCCGACGGCGTGCAGATCCAGAACAACTCCTGGGGCGGCATCTACTGGGACACCACGGACGCGACCATCAACCAGGCCTTCGCCCAGGCGTACGACGATTTCGTGCTCAACCACGACGGACTGGTCGTGTTCGCGGCCGGCAACGATGGCCGCGCCGATCCCAGCGACATCGCCGCGCTGCCCAAGTACGCGCCCGAACTCGAACGCGGCTGGCTGGTCGCGGTCGCGGCCGACAGCATCAGTGCCGCCAATGGCAAGACCGTGCTGGCTGACTATTCCAACGCCTGCGGCAAGGCCATGAATTACTGCCTGACCGCGCCGGGCGACGTGATCGTCAGCGACAAGGACGCCACCGCCACCGATCCGAAGGATTACTGGATCGTCAGCGGCACCTCGTTCGCGGCGCCGGAGGTCTCCGGGGCCGCGGCGCTGGTGTGGGAGGCCTATCCGTATTTCACCAACGACCTGGTGCGGCAGACCTTGCTAGGCACGGCCGACGACCTCGGCGCGGCCGGGCCGGACAAGGTGTTCGGCTACGGCATGCTCGACGCGGGCAAGGCGGTCAATGGACCGGCGAAGTTCGACTGGGGCGACGTCACCGTCAGCTTCACCGGCGAATCGAGCTGGAACAATCCCATTTCCGGCGCCGGTGGCCTGATCAAGCAGGGCAGCGGCACACTCAACCTGACCCAGGCCTCGACCTACGCGGGGCTGACCGAGATCCAGGGCGGCATCCTCAATGCGCAGTCCCTGGCCGGCGCACTGCAGGTGGACATGGGCGGCACGCTGGGAGCGGCCACGCGCATCGGTGGCGACGTCGACAACGCCGGCGTTGTCACGGTCAGCGGGAGCGACCTGGATGTCGGCGGCAATTACTCGCAGCACGACAACGGGCGGCTGGCGCTGGAACTGGGCTCGGTGCTCAAAGTCGCCGGTACGGCCACGCTATCCGGTGGCGATCTGTACGTGATCGGCAAGCGTTCGGACTATGTGCTCGACTCCCATACCAACGTGCTCGTCACGCAGGGCGGATTGACCGGCACCTTCAGCGCGATCAACGCCGCCTCCAACGTGATGCTGACCGCCACGGCCGGCTACGACGCCACCAGCGCCTGGCTGGACGTGACCCGCGCGGACGTCACCGCGATCCAGGGCATGAGCTATAGCGCGTCCAGCTACAACTCGGCACAGCGCGTGGAAGGCGCTTTCGACCAGCTCGACCGCCAGCTGGTGTCCAGCGGCGCCGGTACCGCGTCCGCGACCAGCGGCTTCGTCGCCGGCGCAGCGCATCTGCAGCAGGCGACCACGCTTTCGAGCGCCAGCCAGTCGCTGGAAAGCCTCTCCGGGCAGCTTCACGCAGCCAGCGCGGCGATGACCTTCGAGGCGATCGACGCGGGCACGCGGGCGCTGTCCGACCGCTTCGACCGCCTGCTCGACAGCAACGGAACTGGCGGCTGGACGCAGGACCTGGGCTACCACGGCGACCTGGCGCGCAGCGGCTACGCGAACGTCGGCGTGGACCTTTCCGGCACGCTGGTCGGGCAGGACATGCGCATCGGCAGCAACGGGGTGGCCGGCTTTGCGCTGAGCCAGTCGCGCGGCCTGGGCCGACTGGCCGAGACCGCCGATCAGGGCCGCAGCCATGCCGTCGAAGGCATGCTCTATGGCGGCGTGGTGCGCGGCAACGCGTACCTGATGGGCCGCGTGGGCACGGGCGACTACCGTGAATCCATGCGCCGCAATGTCTTGCTGGGCCCGGCCTTCGCCGGCGTGGCCAGCGACAGCCATGGTCGTTACGACGTCGCCTATGGCGAGAGCGGCTACCGCGCCACGCTCGGCCGGTTGACGCTCACCCCCTACGCCAGCCTGCAGTACGCACGCATGGACAGCAGCGGCTTCAACGAGCCGGGCGCCTGGGGCTTCGGCCTGAAGGCCAACGCGCATGCGATCGAGCGCTGGCAGGCCGGGCTGGGCCTGCGTGCGGTACGGCAGTGGACCTTTGCCGGCGGTGGCAGCCTGGACCTGCAAGCAAGGCTCGCCTGGCAACGCGCGATCGCGACCCGCGGTGACGTGTTCGAGGCCAGCTTCACCGGCATCGACCAGTGGGCGCCGCTGGGCGGCATCGGACTGTCTCGTTACGGCGGCGTGGCGGGCATGACGCTGGACTGGGCGATGACGCCGCGGGCCGCGCTCACGTTCGGCATCGACCATCGCTTTGCGCAGCGCGAGCAGGGGAGCATGGCGACGCTGGCGTATCGTTTGTCGTTCTAGCGCTTGCCATCGGGGGCTTCAGCCCATCACCCACGTGCGTGGCGGTGGGCTCAGGCCCACCCTGCGAAAAAGGGCCCGATGCGGGCCCTTTTTTTACGCCTTGCCGTGGAACAGCTCGCGCCCGATCAACATGCGTCGGATCTCGTTCGTTCCGGCGCCGATCTCGTAAAGCTTGGCATCGCGCAGCAACCGCCCGGCCGGGAACTCGTTGATGTAGCCGTTGCCGCCCAGCGCCTGGATCGCCTCCAGCGTCACCCTCACCGCGTTGGTGGACGCGTTGAGCAGGCAGGCCGCCGGATCGATGCGCGACTTGATGCCGGCATCGAACTGCTGCGCCACCAGATACGCGAAGCCACGCGAGGACTGCAGCGCGGTGTACATGTCGGCGACCTTCGCCTGCATCATCCCGAACGTGCCGATCGGCGCGTTGAACTGCTTGCGCTCGCGCACGTAGGGC
Organism: Frateuria edaphi; assembly: GCF_021117405.1. Lineage (NCBI taxonomy): Bacteria > Pseudomonadati > Pseudomonadota > Gammaproteobacteria > Lysobacterales > Rhodanobacteraceae > Frateuria > Frateuria edaphi. The sequence continues at coordinate 2,518,224 of NZ_CP088251.1, read as the reverse complement.
AGGGTGAGGTCCAGCGCCGCCTGCATCAGGCCGAGCGGGCCACCGGAGAGCACCAGGCGCTCGGTGTCCAGGCCGCTCATCAGCACGCGCACGCCTTCGTTGACCTCGCCCACGATGTTCGCGGCGGGGATCTCGCAGTTGTCGAACACCAGCTCGCAGGTGTTGGAGCCGCGCATGCCGAGCTTGTCCAGCTTCTGGGCGGTGGAGAAACCCTTCATGCCCTTCTCGACGATGAAGGCCGTCATGCACCGGCTGCCTGCCGCGCGTGGGGCGGTACGCATGTAGACCAGCAGCACGTCGGCATCCGGGCCGTTGGTGATCCACATCTTCGAGCCGTTGGCGACCCACACGTCGCCTTTCTGCTCAGCCTTGCAGCTCATCGAGCCGACCACGTCGGAACCGGCGCCCGGCTCGCTCATCGCCAGCGCGCCCACGTACTCGCCCGAGCACAGCTTGGGGATGTATGTGCGGCGCTGGTCCTCGTTGCCGTTGTGGAAGATGTTCTGCACGCAGAGGTTCGAATGCGCGCCGTAGGACAGGCCCACCGAACCGGACGCGCGCGAGATCTCCTCCATCGCCACCATGTGCGCCAGAAAGCCCATGCCGGTGCCGCCGTATTCGGTCGGGATGGTCATGCCGAGCAGACCCATCTCGCCGAACTTCGGCCACAGGTCCTCCGGGAAGGCGTTCTCGCGGTCGATGCGATCGGCGCGCGGGGCGATCTCCTTCTCCGCGAAGGCGTGCACGCTCTCGCGCAGCAGGTCGATGTCTTCTCCGAGCGGGAACGGGCGCATCCGGGAACTCCTAGAGGTTGGGTGTCGATTTTAGCGCACAGATGTTTGGCGGCCGGTGAGACCCGGAGGTAGTTCTTCGCAGGCGCGGGGACGCAGCGCCTGCTTCTTCTGTGCGGGGTCGAACAGACGGCAAAAGAAAAGGCCGCCTCGCGGCGGCCCATTCCCTGTGCTGCGATGCTTACTGCCCGCGCATGCGGCCCTGGAAGCGCGTACCGCCATTGCCCATGTGCGGCAGCTTGATCTTGCCGATGGACTCGATGCGCTCCTCCGCCAGGCGGTCGGCCGCCTTGTAGGTCGGCACGCCCTGCGTCTTGGAAATCTCGAAGATGCGGCCCAGGTTGTAGTAGATCGTGCGCATCATGCGCATCGCACGCTCGCGGTTGTAGCCGTCGATTTCCAGCGAGACGTTCATCACGCCACCGGCGTTGACCGCGTAATCCGGCGCGTACAGCACGCCGCGCTTGTTCAACTCGTCGCCGATCGCGTCGGTCGCCAGCTGGTTGTTGGCCGCGCCGCAGATGATCTTGGCCTTGATGCGGTCGATGGTCTGCTCGTTGACCGTGCCGCCGAGCGCGCATGGCGAGTAGACGTCCGCGTCGACATCGTAGATCTCGTCCAGGCCCACCGCCTCGCAACCCAGCTCGTCGACGCAGCGCTGCACCGCATCCTTGTTGATGTCGGTGACGAACACCTTGGCGCCCTGCTCGCGCAGCAGCTTGATGAACTCCGAACCGACGTGGCCGGCGCCCTGCACGGCGTAGCTGTACTTGCCCACGTCCTCGTTGCCGTGCTTGAAGTTCAGCGCGGCCATCAGGCCCTGCAGCGTACCGAAGGCGGTGAACGGCGACGGATCGCCCGAGCCGCCGTGCACCTGGTGCACGCCGGTGACGTACTCGGTCTCGCGGAACACGTATTCCATGTCGTTGACGTCGATGCCGACGTCCTCGGCGGTGATGTAGCGACCGCCCAGCGAGTTGACGAAACGACCGAACGCGCGGAACAGGGCCTCGGACTTGTCCTTGGACGGATCGCCGATGATCACCGCCTTGCCGCCGCCCAGGTTCAGGCCGGCCACGGCGTTCTTGTAGGTCATGCCGCGCGACAGGCGCAGCACGTCGTTGACCGCGTCCTGCTCGGTCTTGTACGGCCACATGCGCAGGCCGCCGAGCGCGGGGCCCAGCACCGTGTTGTGGATCGCGATGATGGCCTTCAGGCCGGCGTCCTTGTTGTGGCAGAAGACGACTTCTTCGTGACCCGTCTTGGCGATGGTTTCAAAGATCATTGGAACGATGACTCCACAAGTTTGGCGGATGCCACGGGGATGGCATCCCGCAGAAAGGTGGCGGGCCGATCCAGTGCGGACCGCCTCAGCGGCAGAAAACGCTTGAAAGTCAAAGCCCCGGCAAGGGCCGGGGCGGTGAATTCAGTCCGCTAGTTTAATACGTCGGCGCTCCAGCCGTTTCCGCGGCGCAGCAAGCCGGGCGCGAGCGGCGCCCGGCTCCGCCCTCAGCGGTGCCAGTGGCCGCGGTGGAAACGCCAGTCGTCGCCGTGCCGTTCCCAGCGCGCCGGGCGGTAGCGATAACCGGGACGCTCGCGCACCCAGTAGCCCTCGGTCCACAGGTGCCGGTGGATGCGCGGACTCCAGCGCCAGTAGCCAGGCGCCCACACGTAGCCGCGGCGCGGACGCACGTGCACCACGCGCACCGGCGGGGGCGGCACGCCTACGCGCACGCCGATCGTCACGTGGGGGCTGGCCTGCGAGGCCGGCGCGTAGGCGGCAGCGCCCAAGGCCAGGCCGAGGCCGGCGAGCAGGGCGAGGGGGCGGGTGATGGCGGTCATCGTGTTCTCCGGTGAGCGCCGCGTGGGCGGCGTGCAACACGGAAAACGGGGTGGCCGGCCTGGTGTTGACGCGTTGCTCACGCGCATTCAGCAGGCAGCTGGCTTACCGCAAGGCACCCCGTCCGACCTCGGGCACCTTCCGCTATGAACGGGGGGAGGACCCCGGCTGCAACCGGTTGACCCATTCGCGAAAGTGATGGGGGAGAAGCGGACTTCGGCCCGTTGAGCCTTCCCCACAAACGCGGGGAAGGCGCCGACAGGTGGGCGGGGCGCTTCTGCCACGGCCCGCAATGCGGGTCGAAGACGCTTTACAGCTTGCAGTTGGGCGAATGCCCGCCCGCCCGCGCCTGCTGGTACGTCGGCATCAGCTTCTGCGCCTGCTCGCCCAGCACCTGCGCGCGCTTGTCCGGGGCCGGATGGGTAGACAGGAACGTCGGCGTGCCGCCGCTGCCCTGCTTTTCCATCTTCTCCCACAGGGTCACCGCCGCGCGCGGATCGAAACCGGCCTTGGCCATGTAGCGCTGGCCGAGCGTGTCGGCTTCGGATTCCTGCGTGCGCGAGAACGGCAGCAGCACGCCCACGGTGGCACCGGCACCCAACAGCGCCGCGACATTGCCGGCGTCGCCGCCGCGCGTGCCGGCGTAGATGCTGCCGGCGGTTACCGCCGCCTGCGCGGCCATGTTGTCGGACACGCGCTCCGCGCCGTGGCGCGCCACCACGTGCGAGAGCTCATGGCCGAGCACCACCGCCAGCTGGTCCTGGTTGCTCGCCACCTTGAACATGCCCTGGTTCACGCCGATGCGGCCGCCGGGAAGGGCGAAGGCATTGGCCGTGTTGTCCTCGATGATCTGCACTTCCCACTGCTGGGTGTTCCACGGCGGCGGCAGCACCGAGATCAGTGCCTGCGCGACACAGGTGGCGTAGGCGCGCTGTTTCGGCGCGTTGGCGAACTTGCCCTGTTGGCGCATCTGGTTGAACGAGGCCAGTCCCATCTGGCTCATCTGCGCATCGGACACCACCATCAGCTGCGAGCGTCCGGTCGGCGAGGTGGAGCAGCCGGCAAGCAGCGCGGCGAGGGCGGCGGCGGTCAGCAGGCGGGGCTTCATGGGCGTCTCCTTTGCGATGGCAGCGGCCAAGCTTAGCCGCTGCGCCCGCCTAGGCCGCATGAAAGCCCGAGGCCGTAGGGTGGACATCAAGACATCGCCTTGGCGTCGCAGTGGCGGGCCGAAGTTCACTACAAAAGAACGAACGGTCGTGCTATTTTACGCACATGACAACCGCCACCTCACCCGCCAAGGGCCTCGCCACCCGCGAACTCATCCTGGAACACGCCTACGAACGGGCCCGTGTGGGCGGGCTCGAAGGCCTGTCGATCGGCACCCTCGCCACCGACGTGGGGATGTCCAAAAGTGGCCTGTTCGCCCACTTCGGTTCACGCGAAGACCTGCAGCTGGCGGTGCTGGACTCCGCGGCCCGCCGCTTCATGGCCCACGTGCTGCTGCCGGCGCTCTCCGCCCCGCGCGGCCTGCCGCGCCTGCGCGCGATCGTCGCCCAGTGGTGCGAGTGGGGCCGCATGCACAAGAGCGGCTGCGTATTGCTCACCGCCGCGGGCGAATACGACGGCCGCGAAGGCGCGCTGCACGACGCCGTGGTGGCGCAACAGGCCGGCTGGCGCGGCGAGCTGGAAAAGGCCATCGGCCAGGCCGTCGCCGCGGGCCACCTGCGGGCCGACACCGACGCGGCCCAGCTCGCCTTCGAGATCTACGCGCTGATGCTCGGCCTGCACCACGACGCCGGCCTGTTCGGCTTCGAGCAGGCGAGCCAGCGTATCCGCGCCGCATTCGAGCGCCTGTGGCGCAGCTGGCAACCTTGAGGATCGACCCATGTCCACCGTGATGCGCCGCCCGGGCCTGGCCGCCCGCTTCAAGCTCGCCACCGTCCGCACCAGCTTCGCCCTTGGCGGTCGCCTGGCGCCGGGGCGCACTGCCGATCGCGCTGCGCGGCTGTTCGCCACGCCGTTCGCCAGCAGCCGCGTTCGCGCCCAGGCCGCCAGGCCCGATCCGGCCATGCGCCGCGAGACGCTGTCGATCGCCGGCCAGTCCATCGCCACCTATGTCTGGGGCGATCCGGCCACGCAGCCATACGTGCTGCTGGTGCACGGCTGGTCGAGCTTCGGCCTGCGCTTCCTACCCTGGGTCGGACGCCTGCGCGCGCTCGGCTACGCCGTGGTGACCTTCGACCAGCCCGGCCACGGCCTGAGTACCGGTAACTACTGCACGCTGCCGGAGTTCGCCGACACCGTGCGCGCCGTGGGCCGCCATTACGGCGACGCCGAGCTCGCGATCGCCCATTCGCTCGGCGGCGCCGCCGTCGCGCTGGCCCAAGGCGAATGCTGGCGCGCCCGCAAGCTGGTGCTGATCGCGCCGGCCGCCGACATGCACGCGGCCGCCACCCGCTACTTCCGTTTCGTGCGCCTGGGCGAACACCTGCGTCGTCCGTTCTACGCCTGGCTGGTCAACCGCACCGGCATCAGCGTGGACGAGTTGCAGATGCACCGCCACGTCACCGCACTCGGCCAACCCGGCTTGATCGTGCACGACCTGGACGACGCCGACGTGCCCTGGGAGGAGGGCGAGCGCTACGCGCGCCACTGGCCCGGCGCGCGGCTGCTCACCACGCAGGGGCTGGGCCACCACCGCGTGCTCGATGCGCCGGAGGTGATCGAATCCGTGCTCGCTTTCGCCGGTGGGGCAGTCGTGGGCGAGCGGATTGTTGCGTCCGTGAATCTCCCGTTCGGGATCGCCTGATCAGCCGACCGCACAAGCATCGTTCTGGCGGTCGCGCGCCAGTTCAATTTGACAATGGACGGTATCGGGCGCAGAAATGCGAACGGCTGGAGAGGATTTTGTCCAGCGTAGGGGACCCAAGGCAAAAGGGAGACAGCCTCATGCGTATGTGCACAGCTTTCTGCACGACAGGGTTGCTTGCAATTTCCACCCTGGTGTTCGCCGCGGACGAGCAGAAGCATCTGGACTTCCAGTCGTTGGACAAAAACCACGACGGTCGCCTCAGTCGCGGCGAGATACCCGACGATCTGGCACTTCTCAAGGCACGTTTCGCGTCCTTCGACCACGACAGTAGCGGCCGCCTGGACCAGGGCGAATTCATTGCCGCGATACGCAGCGTCGATCCGGACGGCAGCGATCCACGCCTCTATTTCTCGTCCAGTCCAGATCACGCCGCGCCGCCGAAGGATCCGATCGTTCGGATACCCAGTTCCAACGGCAATTAGCAGGAAGGTCCCACCCCCTAAAGCTAAGGAGAAGGAAATGCGTTTTCTCACATGTTCGATCGCGGGCCTGCTGGCGGGCATGGTCCAGATGGCGACTGCAGCGTCCCTCCCCGCGGATTTTCGCGGGTTCGACGCCAATCACGACGGCTTCCTGAGTCGTCCGGAACTGCCTCCCGCATCGCCCCTCAAAACGTACTTTGCCAATTTCGACCGGAATCGGGATGGGCAACTGGACACCGCGGAATTGGACAGCGCCAAGCAGGCGGTGCAGGTGCGCGGAGCCACCAATCCGACGCTGGTCGGTCTTCACACGACGCATGATGGCCCGGCGCTTGGACATCCGGTCGGTTACATCAACAACGAGCGCGGGCAATAGCTGCGCCCGTTGTTGTCAGGCAGTGCCACCAGACGCCCCCGGTTCCGGGGGCGTTGCCGTTTCGGAGCCCTCGATAACGTCCCGGACACTTTCTCGTGTCGAGGCGTTACCGAATCGTCGACTCGGCCTGGCTGAACAGCCCTTCGCCCATGTCGGATCGTTGTCTGCGGCTAGAGCTGTGCTTCACCGCAGCCGGCGCAGAGTCGGGCCGGTGCCGCCCTCGCGAAGCGCGCCTTGCCCAGCTGCAGAGGAAATGTCCGGTGAAAAGCGATAAATCGTTCCAGATCAGGTGTGGCGTCCTAGCGTTTGCGCTGTGCGGAATCGCGACCGTCGTGTCCGCGCAGCAAGCCTCAGCGCCGGCAACGGTGGACGCGGATTTCCAGGCGATGGACCAGGACCACGACGGTCGCCTGACCCGCTCGGAATTGCCGAAAGACATGGTGCTGTTGCGGACCCGTTTCTCGACATACGACCAGAACCACGACAACAAGCTCGACGCCCAGGAGTTCGCCGCGGCCCAGCTCGCCATGAAGGGAAGCGGCAATGCCGCGGGCGGGGACGCGCCCGCGCGGCACGGACCGCCGCCGTCGCATTGATCCCGGTCGAGAGCCCGGGGAAGGGTTCGGCGGGCCTACAGGCAGTGCGCGAGCCTGCGGATAGCCTCGTCGACCGCGCGTGCATCCACGCCACCGTAGCCCAGGATGACGCCGCTTCGACACGCGGCTCCCCGGTAGCACTGCGATAGCGGTCGGATCGATACGCCGACCTGGGCGGCGCGACGCGAGAGTGCGATGTCGTCCATGCCGTCCGGCAGCAGCGCTGCCAGTTGCATGCCTGCTTCCGCGCCGACGACCCGCAGCCGGCCAGGCAGGTGCCGTTCGATCGCCTCCAGCAAGGCGGCCCGCCGCGCCGCATAGAGCGCGCGCATGCGCCTGGTGTGACGCGCGAAATGCCCTTCGCGGATGAAGTCGGTCATCGCCCGCTGCGGCAGCATCGGCGAGCAGGTGTCCAGCGCATCGCGCGCGGCGCGGAACGCGGGCACCAGGTCCTTCGGCACCACCAGCCACCCCAGCCGCAGGGCAGGGAACATCACCTTGCTGAAGGTGCCCACGTAGATCACCCGCCCGTCCGCATCGAGCCCTTGCAGCGACGGCACCGGTTTGCCGCCGAAGCGGTACTCGCTGTCGTAATCGTCCTCGACGATCCAGCGTCCCGCGCGCGTCGCCCATTGCAGGAGCTGCATGCGCCGCGAAGCGCTCATCGTCACGCCGAGCGGAAACTGGTGCGACGGCGTGAGATAGACCATGCGCGCGTCGGGCCCGCGACGGATGCCTTCGGCCACGTCCAGCCCGTCCTCGTCGACCGGGACCAGCACCGCCTTCGCGCCGACGGCCGCCAACGCCTGGTGCGCGCCGGGGTAGCCCGGTTCCTCCATCCACGCGCTGTCACCGGCATCGAGCAGCACGTGGGTGCACACCTGCACGCCGTGCTGCGCGCCGGTGGTGATCATCACCTGCGAGGCGTCGGCCCGCACCGCGCGCACGATGCGCAGGTAATCGGCGACCGCCTCGCGCAGTGGCAGATAGCCAAGTGGATCGCCGTAGACCAGCGATTCGGTGTCCACGCGGCGTGCGTGCCGGCTGAGCAGGCGTGCCCACACCTCGTGCGGGAACGCGTCCAGCGCCGGCAACCCCACGCGGAAGGCGCCCTGGCTCTCGAGCCAGGTCTGCTCAGGACCCGCCATCGCCTGCGCGCGCGCCGCGACCCGGCGGGCGGGCGAAGCCGCCGGCGTCGAGATGCTGCGACCGCGTCGCATGTTCTCCGGCCCTCCCGGCGGGATGGTCCCGGCCACACACGTGCCGGCACCGGTGAACGTTTCCAGGTAGCCCTCGGCGTGCAACTGCTCGTAGGCGCTAAGCACCGGCAGGCGAGAGACCTTCAGTTCGCCCGCCAATGCTCGCGTGGAGGGTACGCGTTGGCCCGGCTGGAGCTGCCCCTCTACGATGGCGCGCCGGAACCACTCCGAGAGTTGCCGGTAGATGGGCACGTCGCCACCGGGGTCGAGCGCGATCGGCGGCAACAGGCTGGCGGATACGCGTTTCATGCGCGGCTCCCAAGTGGTCATGCGGGATCATAGCGAAGTGGCTATTCGCGCGAGCCACTGTGGCACCTAAGGTGCATGCTTCCGAGGACACGGTGGGGGCGGCGTGGGCATTGAGCGGCTAGTGGCGAGACGGATCCGGCGACGCATCCTCGGCAGCGTTCTCGCCTGGCTCGTGGCCGGCACCGCATTCGCGCAGGACGCCACGCGCCAGTCGCGCGACGACGCCTGGTGGACCGGCCCGATGCTCGCCAACTCGGCCGAGACGCTGCCGCGCGGGCACATGCTCATCGAGCCCTACGTCTACGACGTACAGACCCGCGGCAACGACGGCTTCGGCTCGCGCGCCTACGTGCTCTACGGCCTGACCGACGACCTCACCGTCGGCGCCATACCGATCATCGGCTACAGCGGCCTGCACCATGGGAGGAACAGTTCCGGCATCGGCGCGGGCGACCAGATCCTGCAGGCGCAGTACCGCCTCACCCGCTTCCATGAAGGAAGCTGGTTCCCCACGCTCGCCATCATGCTGCAGGAAGCCGTGCCCACCGGTCGCTACAAGCGCCTGGCGAGGACGGCCGACGGCATGGGCGCCGGCGCCTGGGCGACCACGCTCGGCCTCAACGCGCAGAGCTACTTCTGGATGCCCAACGGCCGCATCCTGCGCGTGCGCTTCAACGCTACGTGGACCTTCGCGCGCCATGCCGACATCGACGGCACGAGCAGCTACGGCACCGGCCCCGATTTCCACGGCCGCGCTACGCCGGGCGATGCGTTCTACGTCGCGACCGCGTTCGAATACAGCCTCACCCGCCGCTGGGTGCTGGCGCTCGACCTGACCTACAGCCGCAGCGACGCCACCCACGTGGCCGGCTACGACGACCCGCTCGGCCTGCCGGCGACACCCGTGCGCGCGAGTTCCGGCCGCAGCGAAGCGTTCGGCTTCGCGCCGGCGGTCGAATACAACTTCAACGCGAACGTCGGCGTGCTGCTTGGCGTACGCGTCATTCCTGGCGGACACAACGTCACGCGCTCGGTCACGCCTGCGATCGCGGTCAACATCGTTCACTGAGTTGAGGCAGCACCCCGCGCCTTGCGCGTGGTGCCGGCGTGAAGCCGCCTTTCGTGCATTGACAAGCCCTTGTGCCGGGCTCATAACCCACCATGCCAGCGCAGGCATCGTCCTTCAGGGCTGAAGGGAGACAGGCCTATCCACATGGGAGCGCCTTCCGTGTCACCCATGCGTCTGCGGCCACCACGTTGCCGTGCTCGGCACGATCCATAGCTACCGATCGCTCGTGGACTGACAAGGAGACAGCCTATGTGGAATGGAAGAAGGTGGATGACAGTTGCCCTGCTTGCGGGTGCCGTTCCTTTGGCGGCAGCGGCGCAGCTCTCTGCGGACTACCGCAGTCTGGACACCGATCACGACCAGCGTCTGAGCAACAGCGAGCTGCCGCCCGCTTCCCTGCTCAAGGTGGAGTTCGCCCGTTTCGACAAGAACCACGACAAGCTTCTCGACTCGAAAGAGCTGGTCGCCGCCGAGGAGGCAGTGCGTTGGCGTACGGAGCCGCACACATATCCGTACCAGGGGAGCCACCTTGAACACGTAAGCCCGCCACCCTCGAGCCCCGTCGGTTACATCAACAACAACCGTGGGAGTAATGCCTCCGGACAATAGCGGTGGCCGGTAGTGCGTAAGGGTCATAAGACGCCCCCGACTCGGGGGCGTCTTCGTTTCGCGACTGGCCTGAAGCCTGCCCTTGATCTGTGGACGAGCCTTGGGCCCGATTGGCCGATGGCGGAGCATGCCTGGAGTGACTCCTGCGCGGTCATGCGCGAACCCACTAGAATCGAGGGGTTCAGAGCAGACCGATGTCGGAGTCCCCATGAGTTCCCCCGCCAGCCACGTCCCCGCCGCCGCCGCGCAGGCCGAAACCACCCCGCTGCGTTTCGTCACCGCCGCCAGCCTGTTCGACGGGCACGACGCGGCGATCAACATCATGCGCCGCATCATCCAGAGCCAGGGCGCCGAGGTGATCCACCTGGGCCACAACCGCTCGGTGGAAGACGTCGTGCGCGCCGCGCTGCAGGAAGACGCCGACGCCATCGCGCTGTCCTCCTACCAGGGCGGCCACGTCGAATACTTCAAGTACATGGTGGACATGCTGCGCGAGCGCGGCGCCAGCCACATCCGCGTGTTCGGCGGTGGCGGCGGCACCATCACCCCGGAGGAAATCCGCGAGCTGCAGGCCTACGGCGTCGAGCGCATCTATCACCCCAACGACGGGATGAAGATGGGCCTGACCGAGATGATCGAGGACGTCATCACGCGCACCCGCGCCGCCCAGGCGGCGCGCCTGAAGGCCGAGCCCGCCGGCGTGCCGAAGGTCGACATCAACGACGAGATCTCTGTCGGTCACATGCTCACCGACATCGAGGAAACCCGCCTCACCGAAACCGAGCTGGCCCACCTGCGCAAGGAATGGGATCTGGCCGGCCGCAAGACCCCGGTGCTGGGCCTCACCGGTACCGGCGGCGCCGGCAAGTCGAGCGTGGTGGACGAACTGCTGCTGCGCTTCCTGCACGCCTTCCCCGAGATGCGCATCGCCGTGCTCGCCGTCGACCCGACCCGCCGCCGCTCCGGCGGCGCGCTGCTGGGCGACCGCATCCGCATGAATAGCTTGCGCTCCCACCGCGTGTACATGCGCTCCATGGCCACCCGCCGCCAGCACATGGCCACCAACGAGGTGCTCAAGGACTGCATCGCGTTCCTGAAGAGCCAGCCCTACGACCTGGTCATCGTGGAAACCGCCGGCATCGGCCAGAGCGACTCGGAGATCGTCGACCTTGTCGACTTCCCGCTCTACGTGATGACCAGCGACTACGGCGCTGCCAGCCAGCTCGAGAAGATCGACATGATCGACTTCGCCGAGCTGATCGTGCTCAACAAGTTCGACAAGCGCGGCGCCGAAGACGCCCTGCGCGACGTGCGCAAGCAGTGGAAGCGCAACCGCACCGCCTTCGCCCTGAAGGACGAGGACGTGCCGGTCTACCCGACCATCGCCAGCCAGTTCAACGACCCGGGCGTGACCTGGATGTTCGCCAACCTGTGCCGCCTGCTGCGCGAGAAAGTTGGCGCCAGGCACGGCCAGGCCATCGGCAGCCCGAGCTGCGACTTCGCCCCCGAAGTGGACACCGCGCTCAAGGAACCGCGCGTCACCGTCCTCATCCCCGGCAGCCGCGTGCGCTACCTCGCCGAGATCGCCGAGCAGGGCAGGGGCATCAACAGCTCCATCGCCCGCCAGGCCGAAGCGGCCAACAAGGCGCAGCACTACTACGAATCGCTCAGGGAGCTGGACGACGCACACCTGCCCAAGCCGCTGGACCGCTACCCGGTCGACAGCCTCAAGGCCGAAGGCGACCGCACCCTGACCCTGCTGCGCCAGCGCTACAACGAAGCGGTGAAGGAACTCTCCGCCGAGTCCGTGCACCTGCTGCGCGACTGGCCCGCCTTGCGCGAATCGGTCACCAAGGACGTCAACGAATACCAGGTCCGCGGCAAGACCATCCGCGTCGAGAACTACCGCGAATCCCTGAGCCATCAGAAGATCCCGAAAGTCGCCCCGCCCAAGACCGAAAGCTGGGGCGACCAACTGCTCTTCCTCGGCAAGGAAAACCTCCCTGGCCACTACCCCTACACTGGCGGCGTCTACCCGTACCGCCGCACTGGCGAAGACCCCACCCGCATGTTCGCCGGCGAGGGCACCCCGGAGCGCACCAACCGCCGCTTCCACTACCTGAGCCAGGGCGGCGCCGCCACGCGCCTGTCCACCGCGTTCGACTCGGTCACCCTGTACGGCGAAGACCCGGCCCCGCGCCCGGACATCTACGGCAAGATCGGCAACTCCGGCGTCAACATCGCCACCCTGGACGACATGAAGAAGCTCTACTCCGGCTTCGACCTGTCCGCGCCGACCACCTCCGTCTCCATGACCATCAACGGCCCGGCGCCGATGATCCTCGCGATGTTCATGAACACCGCGATCGACCAGAACGTGGAGAAGTACCTCAAGGCCGACGCGTCCCGTTGGGCCGAGGCCGAGAAGCAGATCGCCAAGCTCTACGAAGGCCGCGAGCGCCCGCGCTACTCCGGCGACCTGCCCAAGGGCAACGATGGCCTGGGCCTCGGCCTGCTCGGCGTCACCGGCAACCAGCTCGTCGACGAGGAAACCTACGCCCGCATCAAGGCCGAAACCCTGGCCGCCGTGCGCGGCACCGTGCAAGCCGACATCCTCAAGGAAGACCAGGCGCAGAACACCTGCATCTTCTCCACCGAATTCGCCCTGCGCATGATGGGCGACATCCAGCAGTACTTCGTCGAGCACAAGGTCCGCAACTTCTACTCGGTGTCGATCTCCGGCTACCACATCGCCGAAGCCGGCGCGAACCCGATCAGCCAGCTCGCCTTTACGCTCAGCAACGGCTTCACCATCGTCGAGTACTACCTCGCCCGCGGCATGCACATCGACGACTTCGCGCCGAACCTCAGCTTCTTCTTCAGTAATGGCATGGACCCGGAGTACACCGTCATCGGCCGCGTCGCCCGCCGCATCTGGGCCCGCGCCATGCGCGAGCGCTACGGCGCCAGCCCGCGCAGCCAGATGATGAAGTACCACATCCAGACCTCCGGCCGGTCGCTGCACGCGCAGGAGATCCAGTTCAACGACATCCGCACCACGCTGCAGGCGCTCTACGCGCTGTTCGACAACTGCAACAGCCTGCACACCAACGCATACGACGAAGCCATCACCACGCCGACCGAAGAAAGCGTGCGCCGCGCCGTGGCGATCCAGATGATCATCAACAAGGAACTGGGCCTCAACTTCAACGAGAACCCCTGGCAGGGCAGCTACGTGGTCGAGGAACTGACTGATTTGGTGGAGGAGGCTGTCTACAAGGAGTTTGAGGCGATCAGCGAGCGCGGTGGCGTGCTGGGCGCCATGGACACCATGTACCAGCGCGGCAAGATCCAGGAAGAGTCGCTGTACTACGAGCACAAGAAGCACGACGGCTCGCTGCCGCTGATCGGCGTGAACACCTTCCTGCCGAAGGAGCACGGCGGCGAAGTGGCCACCGAGATCGAGCTCATTCGCTCCACGGAGGAGGAGAAGGGGCAGCAGATTGCGAACGTGCGGGCGTTCGGGGAGGCGCGGAATGGGTTGGCGCCGGAGAGCCTCAAGCGGTTGCAGCAGACGGCGCGGGAGCGGAAGAACGTGTTCGAGCAGTTGGTGGAGGCGGTGAAGTACAACTCGCTGGGGCAGATCAGCCACGCGTTGTATGACGTGGGTGGGGAGTATCGGAGGAATATGTAGGCGACAACTAACGGGGGGAGAAATGGGAAGCTACGTCGTCACGGATTTAACTCGGTTTAGTAATAAAGACATTGTCTGTACAGCAATGATCTGCAGGCAAACAGGCGAATGCTTTCGCCCGATGCCCTATCTTTTATATGAAGAAGTCCGCGAGCTAAAGGTGATCCCGGGCGCAATAATTTCGGGGGATCTGACTCGTAAGCAAGACGCGGCTAATCCGCACCTGGAGGATTCGAGTTACAAAAAGCTTAGGTATGAGGGTCCGGCCTCAGGTCAAGAATTTCTCGAAATACTCGAGAAAACTTCGTCGGAGAATATTAGGGAGGGCTTTCAATACGCCTTTCCCGCGGGACAGAAATTCATCCCGTTCAACACACGGGCCCCTCGTTCCATAATTACATTGGAGGTGGCGCCTGAGGATATCGAGGTTTTGCCAAACCAGTATGAACCCGCGAAGCTCAAGCTAAGCCTGGCGGACAATAATGGGTTTCGACTTTCTCACATATCAATAACGGACCTTGGGTTTCACGAGTACGCGCAGGAGCATCACGGACGAGGTGATCTCGCGATGGTAAACAGGCACCTCGCCTCAGCAGAGCGTGTCTTTGTTCGGCTCGGCCTCGGTCGGCGCTTCTGCCAACCAAATACATCGAATGACGGGTATTGGTTGCAGGCAAATGGGATCTACACTTTTCCGTCTAAGCTGGGCCAGCTGCGAGGATACAGAGACGCGTGACAACCTGATGACTTCAATGGGTTCCCATGTCGGCGCAGATATCTGCGCAAACCCGAACGGGCGAGGGCCAACGGTTTACACTGTCGGTCATTCGAACCACTCCCTCCAATACTTTCTGAATTTGTTAGAGGGCTCCGGCGTGTCTGCCATCGCGGACGTACGATCCTATCCGTACAGCCGGCACAACCCTCAATTTAATAAAGAAAGCCTCCGTGCGGCACTATTCCGCAATCGCATAAGTTATGCGTTTCTAGGGAAGGAGCTTGGCGCCAGATCAGAAGATCCTTCGTGCTATGAACATGGTCGTGTTCAATACACTCGATTGGCGGGGACGCGGCTTTTCCTTTCAGGCATTGAAAGGGTGCTGAGTGGTGCTGCTAAGTATCGCATAGCACTAATGTGCGCCGAAAAGGAGCCTCTTGATTGCCACCGCACTCTTTTGGTGAGCAGGGCTTTATCAGGCCGCGGAGCAGATGTCAGGCACATTCTTCCAAATGGCGAGGTTGAAACGCACGATGAAACAATTCTCCGAATGCTTGACGTGGTGGGCCTCCCCCGCGTCGACATGTTTCGAAGTGCGCAGGAATTGATAAACGAGGCGTACGTCCTGAGAGAAAAGAAGATTGCGTATATAGACCCGGCCGCCATTCAGCATGACGATGAGTGCGAGCAATGAGAATATTGACGATAGGCTTCACTAAGACGTCGGCTGAGCGCTTCTTTGGTAGATTGAAACGAGCGGGTGTCAAACGAATAATTGACGTCCGGTTGAATAATGTCTCTCAGTTAGCTGGTTTTGCAAAGAGGCAAGACCTGTCGTTTTTTCTTCGCGAAATATGCGATATTGAATATTTGCATCTCCCTGACCTTGCGCCAACTAAGAGTATGTTGGATGCGTATAAAAAACATGGGGGCGATTGGTCGATTTACGAACGTGAGTTCTTGGATCTAATGAAGCGTCGTTCAATAGAGAAATTTATTAGCCCCGATGTGATTGGGGACGGTTGCTTGCTTTGCAGCGAAGACAAACCGCACCACTGTCACAGGCGTCTTGTCGCTGAGTATTTGAAGGGCCGGTGGGGTGATGTGGATATACACCACCTGTAAAAACTGATGCTCATTTGAGTGGGCGCGCCTTGTCTGCGCCAAGAAACGTGCCACGTGCCTTCAGACTAGCTCACGAACAGCAGATTTCGCTGGTTGGCGCGGCGGATGACGTCGCTATCGCGGATAGTGCTCGCCTTTCGTCGATAGCCGCCGGCCGCAGCGGTCACAACAAGCTCCTTGTGCGCTACTAGCTGTTCGATCGCTTGCCGGTAACGAAGGCTGTCCGCTGGCGTCGAGTTGCACGTGGTCGAGTAGAGCGTTCCAAAAGTCACCGCATCTAGAGCATGCACTCTTTGAGCAAGTTGCTCGGTCAATGCACTCACACTGGCCGCGTGCGCATGGCCATCGAATTCGAACCCGAAAGACGATTGGCCGGTGTAGCTTTCGTCACGATGGGCGGCATAGCCCAGTACCTGGAACATGTCCAAGCCTGCACCGCCGTAGTGGATGAAGTGATTGTTGTGTTCCCAATGCACCTGCGTCATGACATCCCTGGCGCGCGGATGCTGGGACAAGTGGACCAACCAATAGTCCCCATGGCCGGCCGTCTTAATGAAGAACACCGTGTAAAAGCGTGCTCCGCAGTTCTTGACGAGGTCTTGATAGAGGCTGCTTTGAATCAGTAGGCGGAAGTCGCTCTCGTTGGCTTTGATGTCCGCGATGGTGCGCCCCTTAAGTACATCGGGAATGCCCAGTCGACTCAGGATGCTATGAGTGGCGGGCTTGTCGCTAGCAAAGTTGATCAGGGCATCGACGGCGAATGTCAGCAGGATTTCTGCCCGGGGAAGCTGGGTCAGGATCCTACGGATGAGGCCGGTTGGCACGTCCTTGTAGCCATATTGGTCTAACGAAATGACGGAACGGCCCACCTGAGGACTACGGTCCTTGATTGCGTCAATGATGGACTGGCTTTGCGCCTCGAACGTGCTCCGCACGACCTGGATGTCTTGACCAATGCGCGCGCCATAGCCTTCGGCTTTCAGAGTGGTGAGAAGGGAGGCGGCCGCGTTGCGATCTTTCTCAACAAAGATGTACGCGATGCGGAACTGGACTGGCTTACTGCGCTGGGCATTGATGATGGCCTGGGCCTGTTCGGACGCCTTCAGAAAGACCAATGGAGAGCCGAGGATGCGTTCCTTGGTATCGGCATGGCGGAAAACGCCACCGCCAGCGAAACCATCCACCAAGGTCAATCGAACCTCTTCCTGGCCTGGGGCGGTGACCAAGGTCTGGAAATAGGCGATTAAATACTCCCGCAGGACGTCGAGCTTTGCGACGCTGTGTTGTTGCAGCATTGCGCCGGAACCATCCGCGGGCCACTTGAACGGAAGGCGGCTCATCGGCGCTAGCTCAGCCCAGCGGCGCGGCTGGCATTTCGTCCCACGTGCGGCCGTTGAGCAGTCGGCCATTCTTGGATTTGGCTCGGCGCTTTCCGTCGGCCCCCCAGCCGCCCCATTGCTTGAAGAAAAAGGCGACTTCTTGCTCTTCGCACTGGACGCGCACGGCGTCCGCCCACTCCGGTTTCATCGGCCGAGCTTTGGGCCCTGATTCACCGCCCACGATCACCCAGTGGATGCCGGTCAAATCCAACTCTCCAACATCTTCCAGGAGCGGTTCAACGGATAAGAACCGGATCTTGGCTGGGACCTGTCGCAGGTAGTCGATCCGGGGTACACCATGGCGCTTGTTCTCGACGGAGACGCCTAGCCACACGTTTCGGGGCACCGATCGGGAACTAAAGTAGTTGGCGAGCCGCTCCGCCCGTTTGGTCAGGATCTGATAGCTGTGCTGTGGCGTCTTCGCAATGACCTCAAAGACCTGATCGATGTAGGCTGCGGGCACGCGCTCGTGGAAGAGATCGGACATTGAGTTGACGAAGTAAACGGTCGGCTTCTTCCGCCGGAGCGGATCCTCCAGGCGCTCTGGGATGAGGCGGAGGGCGAAGCCCTTCTCATAACCCGGCGTG
The DNA here is from genome assembly GCF_021117405.1 of Frateuria edaphi. NCBI lineage: Bacteria > Pseudomonadati > Pseudomonadota > Gammaproteobacteria > Lysobacterales > Rhodanobacteraceae > Frateuria > Frateuria edaphi. Next base: position 2,500,638 of record NZ_CP088251.1, on the reverse strand, counting down.
CCCATGGCTTTCAGGCGCTTGGCCATGACCTCCGCATAGCAATGCTTACAACCAGCGGAAATCTTGGTGCACCCTACGATGGGGTTCCAAGTTTGCTCGGTCCATTCGATGCGTGATGTCGTGGTCATGGTCCACCTCTTGTGGGCCAAGGGATCGAGGCCGGTCTCGCCGGCGTGACGATCGATGGCCGGGACTAAATGGCCGGGACTAAATTGGCCATTTATATCATGCGGGTAAGGGGAGCGAGCCGTGAAGCAAGCTCAGAAGAGACGGCGCTGCGGCTCGACCTGGCTCACCTCTCCCCAAAGCTTATCCGCCAAATCGTGCTTTGCGGCTAGAACCAACCAATACAGAGGTTGATTGCGATTGCCTCGGACGCGCTCGATGTTGTCACTGATCAGGTAGCCCATACTTGCTAGGAGGTTCCGCCAGTGCTCGAACACCTGCATCACTAGGGTCGAGTTTGTCGCGCCTCGGTTGACCGTCTTTTCCCAGCCAGGCGCAAAGGCATCGAGCTTCCCTGACATCATCATGCTTCGGACATTGCGTTGGAGGTCCATGATGCTGACGTGGATGAGCAGGTCCATGTGCTTAGCTTGGGCCAACGTCTCGATCACGCCGAAGGGAAGGGCTTCGATGTTGAACGGGTCGAGGAAGGCGAGGTTAAAGCCGGTTGGGTTCAGCGTCGGAAGAACCTTGCCTGCAACTTCTAAGGCCGTTCCAGTGAAGGCACGGACGTTGGCGATGCCCAGACGATTGAGACGTTCTTGGCAGGCTTCGACGTTCAGGGGGTCGAGGTCACCGATGATGATTTCTCGATAAGGATTTTTCGAGGCGGCCTCCGTCGCCGCAACTATGGCGCTCCCATCGACGATATCTCCGGCCTCACGCAAGCGGGCGCGGCCCGGTCCGCAATAGAGGTCGATGTAGGTAGCGTTCCTCCCGAACTTCCCTCGAACAGCACGAGTGATGTCGACGTATTTCCGAAGGCGCAGGTGCTTTTCGGGCGCCCAACCGCCAACGATGGCACGACGTAAACCGTCGTGGGGATCTACCTCATAACGGTCTTGGTCTTTTTGGGTGGGCACGTCTTGGTCCTCCTGACCGGCACTGACAATTCAAGGCTATCGGCTGAGTCCGATGGAATTTAAGCTTGCCGCGACGGCAGATGAAAGAAGTAATCTCAGCCTCAGCGTAAGCACAGATGTGGCTTCAAGTGAAGCGGAGGGACGGCTTTTGATTAGCGTGCAGAAAAAGTACGACCCCTATCTAAACGACTTTGCTACGCGATCGTTCCGAGATACTGCGGACCAAGATTACATCATGGCCCGTGCAGCCTATCGGTCTGAGCTCAACGCGCAATTCCTTTGGAGTGGCCTCCAGGCGATCGAGAAATACATCAAGGCGATACTTCTCTACAACCGCATCCCGCAGCCGATGAAGCGGGACGAACTGCTTGGGCACCATCTCGACCGAGGCGTCAAAGCACTAGAGGCGTTGCCGTTCCGCATGAAGCTGTCGAATACCAGCCACGAAATCATCGAGCATTTGGACACGTATGGGCGCTTTCGCTACTTGGATACGTCTTACTTCGTTCGGGACAACGAACTCCTCAAGCTCGACAAGGCTGTATGGGAGATACGGCTCTATTGTCGAGTGATCAATCACAAGTTGAAGGTGGATGGCAAGAATGTGGACATGTTGCCGTACCACCTGGCAGACATCGAGCGCGAGCTGAAGGATCCCAGACCCGTAGTCGGCACCGGCGGCGTGATTGAGACTGTTCTGTCGAACAAGAAGCATGCAGCTCGGACAGCCCTGGTATGGAAAAACCTCTTCTTCAATTGCCACAACCGCAAAACCATCAAGTGGCGTTCTCGCACACACTCGGTGAACTCGCCGCTGTCACTTCACCCGGAGATATTGGAAGAGGTGCTCAAGTTCGTTTGGCTTCCGGGTGAGGTCAAACGGGCTTATGAGAGGAAGCTAAGCGAACGCATGAAGGTCTAGCGCGTGAAAACCCCAGTCAGGGTGGAAGAAAAAGCAAAAACCCGGGTCAGAGTGCACTTTCCAACACCCGGGCAGAGTGCGCTTCTTGGGTGGCTGATGCTGGCTTAGCTCCAACATTGAGCTAGTGATTTATAAGCCCGGATAGGAGTGCACTCTCAACTGCAGAAACCGGTCAGTACGTACTTCGAAATCGCTGACGCTGTTGGGCTGTAAGTTGCGAGTCATAGCGTTTTCTTCCTCACTATCGGCCGTGCAAGCCTTTAAGCCAGAGCGCGTAGAGCGTCTTTGAACTCTTTGATGAGTCCTCCGGCACCGCCAGCGGCCGCGATAAGGGAGTCAAGGATGGCGTCGATGGCATCAACCATTTTCTTGAACCACTTCCTTTCGCGACCAAGACCGGATTCCCCAGCAATTGCGCTGAGGACTCGAAATTTGAATCTCAATGGCCTGCCTTGGAGGCCATGCGCATCTAGCGCGTCTTCGGATATCTGGGCGATGGCTTTCCTTAGCTCCGGTACGCCTCGGTCCGATACATCGGAATTAAACGTTGCTATGGCATCTGATTGTAGTTCGAGGTGGTTTTCCCAAAGGAAGCTGAATTCCCTTCGGTCGCTTGTGACGACGAGCCCAAGAAAGGTTTGCACCTCCAACACAAATTCGTCGAGTTCGGCGGCCCCGGGCTTCTCGACTGCAGCTATTGTCTGAAAGGACACGTTCTTCTCCATCTTGGCTGCGACTCGGCGGAACGTGCGCGCTCAGTTGTGAAAGCTGTGTAACTTGTAGCCCAAACAGAAAGCCCGGGTCAGAAGACCGACCCCAAAACGCAAACCGAAACCCGGGTCCAAAACCCGGGTCAGAGTGCACTTTCCTGACAGCGTGCGGCTTGTCTGACTGACAGTAAGGCATGGGGCGATGGCGCAGCCTTGGGCACTCGCTCAAGGACGCGCTCATGCCACGTCAGCCAGGGCTCGATCTTCCAGGTATCCCTCAGCATGTCGTGCAGCGAGGGAACGATCGACAACCCTGTTTCTTCGAGGACTCCTGAAAAAGGGGTCAGGTTCATTTTTCCTCAGCGGCGGGAGGCTTTCGTGGCCGACCTCGGGGCGGACGGTTGCCGTTCGCAACGTGAGTGCTTCGACCTGCTGGCGGAAGCGATCGCTTCCCCAAGCGCGCTGCTGATGGGTGGGCTGGCGTAGCACGCTGGGGTGACAGAATGACAACCGTGACGGCTGTTACAGACGCCTTTGACCTTCTCTACCGTAGCTTGCACGATCGGACTTATCGCAAGAGTTTGTCACTGCATAAATGCGGCGAACGCGAGTTGCTTCCGATTGCTCGTAGCTTCTTGCTTGGCTACTTTGGCAAGGTAATGCCAGAGCTGGCTTGCAAATTGCCTGGGTCTGCATCCGGAACTGGTAGGGTCGACTTTTGCGTTGACGGGATCGCTATCGAGTTCGCGGTCAGGAAGCCGCTGGGATCAAGAGGCAATCTATCGGCAGTTGCTAACGCAGGCGAGCTAAAGAAGCTACTCAAGTATGATGGGCGGTCGCTTCTTGTTCTTTTCGATTTTTCGAAGAAGCCTTTTACTGATGCCCAGCTTGATCGTTTTCGCGACTGGCCTTCTTTGGGGAAGGGGAACCACAAAGTCTCGGCGTTCAACGTGGCGTACTTCTATATTGAGGCAGTCCGGCCGGTGAGGCTGGGGAGAATCCGAAAGATAATCCGCGTTTGCTGACGAAGACCGGTTGCCCGGGTCAGAGTGCTCTTTCGACTAGTTGGCGGGTTGCCTGGGTAGCCCAAAAAAAGGGTAGGTTCATTTATCCCCCGGCGCGGACGCCGTATGGTGTCCCTGTCAGCTAGGGAGGCAGCATGATGAGGCCGTCGCTACTTCCGCCGATCCCTGAGTTGGAGCTTGCGGCAAAACTATTGGACGCAGCAGCGGACGCGGTCCTGGCAAATCGCCGCGAGCTTGCCGCCCTCCTGATCGCGGCAGCCGATCTGCCGGAAATTGGAGTTTACGCCCGCCGTCTGGTGGGGAAGATGAGCGTAGAGGTCCATCGGGTCGTCAAGCGGCCAGAATGCCTCCCAAAGGGTGACCGTGACCCTGCGCGCATGCCCTCTCTTGCTGCGCAGGCGGCGATCTTCGTCCGAGATGGCTGGCGATGCAGGTTCTGCGGAACAAAGGTCATCAACAGGTCAGCACGGGCTCGCCTTATTCGGTCTTTCCCCGATGAGGTGCACTGGTCCGCTCGAGAATTTGAACGCCACACCGCCCTCTACGCGATGGCGTGTTCGCTGGACCATGTGCACCCTCACGGGAGGGGTGGAAGGAACGAACCTGACAACTTTGTTACCGCGTGCTACTGCTGCCAATTCGGTCGGGGCGAGTGGTTGTTGGCGGAGGTCGAGCTGACGGACCCGCGCTCCCCAGAGCCGGTACGTGATTCCTGGGACGGTTTATCTCGAATCGCTGCGGCACAGACCTAACGGGACAGCCCCCTTACAAAAAAACCGGGTCAGAGTGCACTTTCCTGACAGCGTGCGGGTTGTCTGACTGACAGTAAGGCAAAAAAGGGGTCAGGTTCATTTTCCCTCGGGTGTGGGACTTTTCGGGGACGGCCGCGTGGAAGGACGCCTGCCGCCCGGCCGGTTAGTGCTTCGATTTGCCGGGAAAAAAGGGGTCAGGGTCATTTTTCCTCAGCGGCGGGAGGCTTTCGTGACCGACCGCGGGGTGGGACGGTCGCCGCTCGCAACGTGAGTGCCTCGACCTGCTGGCGGAAGCGGTCGCTTCCCCATGCGCCTGCTGCTGGGTGTGCCGGCGTAGTTCGAACCACTCGGCATCGTCGAATGTGTCCGCAAAAAAGGGGACGGAGGGAATTAAGCCTTGCCCGGCCCGCCTCGATTGTGGGCGAGCGGCATCGTCCGCGGAGCAGTGGGCGGGCGCTTGACGTTGCCAGGAACGGGCATGTTTGAATGGTTCCCTACAAGACAAGGATGCCTATGAACGCCGAATCCATCAGCTTCTCTCTGTTGCACGAGAAGGTCAGTCAGTACGCCAAGGAAACAGAAGCTCCCGATGACCGGCCCGGACCTGTTGAGCGCTGGGCGTTCGTCACTGGTTGCGCTGCCGGTGGTGTCGGCTTGGTGTTGGCAAAGGCACTTAGCGGCAACCTGGCCGTCCGCCTTTCTACTGTTGCACTCATCCTGGAGCTGACAGGTCTGGCCACAAGCCTTTTCTGCATGTTCCGGCGCGAGTGGCGCGGTTTCCAGCGGCCGCACGAAGAGTTCTCTCGTGAACTGGATCAGTCGTTCGACCACTATGTGAAGCTTGTGGCGTCGGTGCGTGTGCACCCTAAGGTGGAGCTGCAGCAGCGTCTTCGATATCTGAAGGCTCGTAGGGCCTCACTCGCCTACCGCACTAGTCTTTTCAGTGGAAGCATGGACCGACTGGGTGTGCTACCGGTACTCGCCGTACTGTACGTGCAGTTCAAGGATTGGCGCTTTGGCGACTGGGCATCGACGTGGGACAACGTGCATCTTGTAGGCGGACTGATTCTTTGGGCGTTACTCCTTGCTTACCTGGTGTCTTGGTGGCTGATCCGCCTTCGTAGCCGGCTCGACGTCTACGAAGCACTCCTGGCTGAGGCCTTGGAGGAGCGATAGGGCAGTGGCCCTAACCCGTTCGCCCGGCCGGCTCGCGGCTTCTGGCCTTCTCGGTCGGCAGTCTTCAGGGCCGCGAGCCTGAGAAGAAAGCGAAAAAAAGGGGTCAGGTTCATTTTCCCTCGGGTGTGGGGGCTTTTCGGGGACGGCCGCGTGGAAGGACGCCTGCCGCCCGGCCGGTTAGTGCTTCGATTTGCTGGCGGAAGCGATCGGTTCCCCAGGCGCGTTGTTGTTGGGTGTGCCGGCGCAGTTCGTTCCACTCCGCTTGGTCGACCGTGTCGGTGACCCACGCGCGGTAGGCGGCGAGGCGAGCGGAATTGCCTTCGCCCAGGGCCTGGTATGCGTCGTGCGGTGTCAGCAGGAGATTGGGCTGGCCTAGTGCATTGGCGTGATAGCTGGTCCATGGGTATTCGCCCGGTTCGGCCACCATGGACGCCCGCACGGGGTTGAGCTCGATGTAGCGGTAGCACGCCAGGACGTAGCGCGAAGTGTCGACCAGGGCGGCCTTGAAGCGTCCTTCCCACAGCGTGCCGGTGCGCCGGTAGCGCGCGTTGAAACTGCCAACGTAACGTCTCCCCACCGCCTGCATCATGCGGGAGAGCGACCCGGGTTCGGCCGGGGTCGCAAGGAGGTGAACGTGGTTGGTCATCAGCACGTACGCGTGAATGGCACACGCGTGTTTGGCCGCGGCTTCGCGCAGTTCTTGCAGGTATTGGCCATAGTCGACCGGCGCAGCGAAACACGCCTGGCGGTCGTTACCCCGCTGCACCAGGTGTTGCGTGACGCCGGGCAAATCCAGTCGGGGGTTGCGGGCCATGGGCATCCTCTCGCGGGCGGAAGTTGGCAGGATGGCCGGGAGGATCTCGCACGTATGTCGGAACACACGGATCCAGGTGGGTCGCATCAGCGCGTCCACACGTCGGCGAAAACGAACCCGACCCCTTTGCTTTCTTCCATGCGCCCCCCGGGCGGTCAGTCGGCACCTTTCCCGGCAAGAGCCCATCGCGAGCCCGTAGTAGGCTGAGGCTGCAATTTGAAAAGGTGAGCCCCTTGCCTGCGCAAACGGTCGCGATCGTCATCCACGAGGGCGTGCAGGCGCTCGACGTCGCCGGCCCGGTGGACGTGTTCGCCGAGGCCAACGCCTACCTCCCGGCCAACGACCGGTACGAGGTGTTGCTCGTGGCCGCCGACCGCCAGCCACTGCGTGCATCCAACGGCATGCGGATGCTCGCCGACCTGGCGTTCGAGGAGGCCCCGGGCACTTTCGACATCGCGTTGGTGGCGGGCGGGCCGGCCCTCCCTGACGCCGAGCCGGACCCGCGCGTGACGCAGTGGATTCGCGCGATGCCGGAGCGGGCAGGCATCTACGGGTCGATCTGCACGGGAGCATTCCTGCTCGGTCACGCGGGGCTGCTCGATGCGCGGCGCGTCACGACCCATTGGCAGAACGCGCGTGCCCTCGCAGCCATGTTCCCGGCCGCCCGGGTCGAGCCGGATGCGATCTACATCCGCGACGGCCGCCTGGTGACCTCGGCCGGCATCACCGCCGGGATCGATCTGGCGCTGGCGCTGGTCGGCGAGCGGCACGGCGCTTCAACGGCGTTGAGCGTCGCCAAGCGGTTGGTGGTCGTGGCCCAGCGCCAGGGCGGGCAGTCGCAGTTCAGTCCCTTTCTGGTCGCCCCCGCGGATCCGGCTTCGCCGATCGCGCGCATCCGCGATCACGTGATGGCAAACATGGCTGGCCGCCACACGTTGGAGTCGCTTGCCGCCATCGCGGGCATGAGTCCCCGCAACCTTGCCCGGCACTTCGTGCAGGAGGCCGGCCTGACGCCGCACGAGTTCATCGAGCGCGTGCGCGTGGATGCCGCACGGATGCTCCTCGAGGCAAGCGACAGTCCATTGAAGACCGTGGCCTACGACAGCGGCTTCAGCTCCCCCGATCGCATGCGCATCGTTTTCCTTTCCCGCCTGGGCGTCACCCCGGCCCAGTACCGCGCGAGTTTCCGGCGGACCGGGACGGGCTAGGACGCCACCTTCGGGCGCGCGTCGCGCGGTACGGCCATCGGCTGGCATGAAACGACGTGTACTTGTCCTGATCGGACGGCCCCTTTTGCTTGGCCCCCGCGGCGCACCGGCCAACAATGGTCACACCGCCCGCGGACCCCCGGCTCGGTTTTCCGATGCACGCGTGGCGGCCATCCGTATCCGCCACCGTGCCCCAGAGGAGGCCATCCATGTCAGAAACCATCGCCGGAGTTCGCGTGCCCGACAGTGCCATCGCGCGCGCGGCCACCCAGCTCGTCCGTGATACCGAGGACGACCTTCTCTACCACCACAGCCGCCGGGTGTTCTTCTGGGGCGCGCTCGCCGGCGCGCGGCGCGATCTGAGGTTCGATCACGAACTGCTTTATCTCGGCGCCATGTTCCACGACATGGGCCTGACTCGGCGCCATGCGAGCCCCGACCTGCGATTCGAGGTGGACGGTGCCAACGTCGCGCGCGACTTCATGAAGAGCCATGGCATGTCCGAGCGAGACATCGAGGACGTCTGGACGGCTATCGCACTGCACACGACGCCCGGTATCCCCGAGCACATGCGTCCGACCATCGCGCTGGTCACGGCCGGCGTCGAAATGGATGTGCTGGGCATTGCGTACCAGGACTTTTCCCCGGAGCAGCGCGACCACGTCTGTGCCCACCACCCGCGTGAGGCGAACTTCAAGGAGAACATCATCGACCACTTCGCCAGGGGCATCGCGAGTAAGCCCCTTACGACGTTCGGCAATGTCAAGGCGGACGTGCTGGCGTTGAAGGACATGGGTTACGTCCGCCAGAACTTCTGTTCGATGATCCTGGGTTCAGCCTGGCCCACCTGACGCAGGTTGTGCCCCAAAAAGGGACGGAGTGCCCCGGCTTTCGCAATTCGCCACGTCTCTTTTCCCGCCACCGGTAAACTTGGGCCCGACCTAGATCGATGATCAACAACGACGTCCTGCGCAGCATCCGTTACATGCTCGCCCTCAGCGACAACAAGGTGGTCGAGACCATGCGCCTGGAAAACCCGGGTCACCGGAAAGCTTGGGAAAACCGGTGTCACAATGCACTTTCGGTCAGCTGGCGGGTGCCGCGGCAGCTCGGGTCGGACGTGCAGCCCCAGAATCTTTCGTGGGTTCGGCGGTTGGTCCGTAGCTGCATCTCCTTGCCGCACTTCGGGCAAGGCGGTGCCGCCTCTGGCTCGTCGGACGCGCGTGCTTGGGGCGCTGGGGCGGCAGGAAAAACTCAGGTCAGAGTGCACTTTCCCTTGTTGCCGACAGGCCAGCCGAGTGCGTGGCCCTTTTGAAACCAAGCGGCGCGGCATTTCTCCCGCACCTTTGCCCATCAGGCCTTGCGCAGAAAGCAGGTCTTGAGCACCAGTCCTTTGATTTTGTCCGAGTTGCCTTCGATGTGCTCCGGGTCGTCGGCGACCAGACGAATGTTGCGGATGACGCTGCCCTGCTTGAGCGGGATGGAGCTGCCGCGCACCTTCAGGTCCTTGATGACCACGACGCTGTCGCCCTGGGCCAGCGCGTTGCCGTTGCAGTCGCGTACGAGGAGAGGTTCGCCCGCGCCGGCGTCGGCCGCTTCGCCTGCCGCCCATTCGTGGGCGCAGTGCGGACAGACCAGCTGGGCGCCGTCCGGATAGGTATCGTCAAGACCGCACTGGGGGCAGGGAGGGAAGGTGGTCATCGCAAAGCCGTTGCCGGGAAGAGGGACGCATTCTAGAGCGTGCGGCTGCAGTGGCTGCCTGCGGCAACAAAAGGAGTCAGGGTCGTATTCCCTCGGGCGCCCGGCTTTCCGGGGGACAGCCGCTCGCCCGAGGGAATTGGGTTCGATGTGGCGATAGCACGCCACTACGTAGCGTGCGGTATCGGCCAGGGCTAGTTCACGGGGTCAGGTTCACTTACCGCTCGCTCTGACGAAGCGCAGCGTCATCCGGTCCGATTCGCCAATCGCCTGCATTTTCTTGTGCTCGCTATCGGGGCCGGCGAGGTTGGGTGGGAGGCGATGGACGTTGACGTCTTCTGGGTCGGCGGGGTTGGCGTTGATCTCGGAGACGCCGTCGAGGCGGAAGCCGGTCTTCAACGCCAGCGCGATGAGGTAGTCCTCGGGAATGCGATGTAGCGTGCGGGAGCTTTGCTGTGCGTTGGCAAAAGGCCTGGCGCGGTGCTCGACCACCCCGAACACGCCGCCGGGCTTGAGCACGGCGAACGCGGCCTTGAACACCGCGGCAAGCGCATCCGGCCCCTGGTTGAGCCAGTCGTGCGTGTTGCGGAAGGTCAACACCATGTCGGCAGTCCCGTCAGGGCCAAGCCGCACCTGGCCCGGTGGCGCGAAGTCGACGATGGGGCCGACGTTTCCGTACACCGCTGGCGCCGCCTTGAGCTTGGAGACAAACGCAGTGGCGCCCGGAGCGGTAGCCTCGATCAGATGGCCGTGGGCGGCCAGGTAGGGCGCGAGGATCTCGCTATACCAGCCGTCGCCCGGCGCCAGTTCCACCACCGTCATGTTTGGCTTGAGGCCGAAAAACTCCAGCGTTTGCACGGGATGGCGGTAGGTGTCGCGCGCCTTGTTGGCGTCCGAACGCCAGCTACCCGCGGCCGCCTGCGGCAGGGAGATGGCCGCGGGCGTGGCGGGTTCCGCGGCAACGGCAGGGGCGCACAGGACGACCAGCAGCGTGCTGGCCAACCACGGAAACAACCGGAAGGTGCGGCGGATCATGGCGTGGACCTCCGAGGGTGGGAGTCATCCAAGCCTACTCCCCGACGCCATTTCGCGATGTCCTCGCTTCGATGCCCCCGGGGTCCCACACATCCTCGAAATCACATCCACGAGACGGCGATGGACACGGACGCACGGGGAAAGGCGGCATTGGTGGGCTCCCGGGTGAGCGGCTACAACAGGAACTGGCATCGCCAGGAGGTGGGTGGTGGCGCGGATCGCAAGCGCGGGTTTTGCCCGTGAGAGAGCGTCACTACGCGCTGATGAGTCTCCCGAACCTGTCGATGTGAAGTCCCGCCCCTGGCGGGCGTAGTGTCCTTGGCCGCGTCCCGCTCCATGGCTCGCTTGAGTGAACGCGCGCCGTGCCGATAGCCACGGGTGACACGCCGCCTGCCCAGGCGGCCTCCACTACACTCATCAGCAGACTTCTCGGACCTTCCGGATGCAAGCGCCTGACATCGACGATCGCTACGCACGGATGGCCGTGCTGTTCATGCTGTCGTTGGCGCTGCTGGGTGGCACCTGCGCCACCGTGATCCATTGGATGTCCCCGGTCCATCGGCCGATGGATTTGATCGTGCCGCCCGCGATCAGCGCGCTGTACGCCGGCCTGATCATCGCCCTGACACGGCGTCCCCAATGGATGGTCGGCATCGCCCGGGTCGCCCTGGTGGCGGCAGGCCTGGCGCTGGCGGCGCCGGCCTGGCTCTACACGCTGCAGGCCACCCTGACGCCCGGGACGCTGCTGGTCGACACCCTGCCGCCGGTGTCGTCGCTGTTCGTGGTGTTCCTGGTCATGCTGATGATCTTCGTCCCCGGCCGGCTGGCGTTCCTTCTGGCCGCGCTGGGCTGGACGACGATCGCGCTGCCGGTGCTGGTCTACCTGCTGTTCCATCGCGAGGAAATGTGGTCCGCGCGGGGCACGGATCTGCTGATGGCGTACGGGCCGGTCAGCATCATGGCGGTGGTGTTGCTGCCGGTGCAGCGTGGACTGGCCGGCAAGATCCGGCGTCTCTCGACGGAGCGGCAGCGAATGGAAGTGCTGCTTCATCGGGATCCGTTGACGGGCGCCCAGAGCCGGTTGCTCGGCGAGCGGATGCTGCGGGAAGCGTTGGACAGGGACACGCCTGCCGGCGTGATCATGCTGGACCTGGACCGCTTCAAGGCGATCAACGACACCTACGGCCATCCGGTGGGCGACCGTGTGCTGCAGGCGGTGGCGAGCGGTTGCAAGGACCTGTTGCGCGGAGACGAATGCATCTCACGCTGGGGCGGGGAAGAGTTCCTGGCGCTCGTGCCGGACATCGATGCGTCCGGCCTGTCGCAGGTCGCCGAGCGCCTGCGTTCGGCCATTGCCGGCTTGCCGGTGGCGCCGGTGCAGGCGGTCACTGCGTCGTTCGGGATCACCATGATCCAGCCTGATGACTCGCTCGATACCGTGCTGCAACGCGCGGACCGCGCGCTCTATCGCGCCAAGGAGCACGGCGGCAATCGGGTGGAGTCGGCGTCCGGCGAATAAAGCAAAGGAGACGCAGCGAATTGACCGCTTCTCCGCGAGGGTTGCTGCAGGCGCGCTTCCTTGCGCGCCTGCGGCATCGACCGCCGCCTCAGATGGCTGGCACGTGCCAGTCGTAGGCATAGCCATCGATCACGTAACGGGCGCTGGCAGTCTTGATATCCACGACGTAGATCTGTGTCGGATAACGGATACGGGGCGACCCCTGCTCGGAATAGCAGTTGGCCAGCACCCGCTTACCGTCGGGTGAAAGGCGTACGGGATGCCAGTAAACAGCGATGTTCCCGTTGGGGTCCAACGGCCTGCAGGGCACGGTCAGCCTGCGCAACTGGGTTCCATCGGTCTTGATGACATAAAGCTCAATCGCGTTGGATATCCGGCTGCCGCCGTTCACGACGGCGTGGGAACCATCTGGCGTTAGCAGCAGTTGCCCGCCACTGAGCACAAGCGTGCGGTCGAGGTCGACCAGCGGTACCAGCTGGCCGGTACTCAACGTCCTGACGCACAGGACGTGCTGGTCCTGTTCCTGCGGTGCGCAGGCACCCGGAGAGTTGGTCTGGAACACGACCTTGTCTCCGTCATACGACAGATCTGCGGCCGCGCCATGCAGCGGCGACGTCACGTCGTTATGGACAAGTTGCGCCGACCCCACATTGAGATTGATTCGAAAGAGCCTGGTGTCGATCGTCTGATTGGGATTATCCGGAGCCGTCACTTCCACATAGGCCAGCAGGAACCTGCCGTTGCCCGACCAACGAAGTCCCTCGATGGCTTGCTTGTTCGGGTAACTGCTCGGCGCACACCACAGCGTGCGCTTGCCATGGCCGTCAGGGTGCATCAGGCGGACGCAGGCGTTGCGCCGCGGTGTGCCATTTACCGAGTTGGAATACGCGATCAGGTCCGTGCCCGCCGGGCCCCAGGTGAGCCAGCCGTAGCTGGGGCCGTCCTTTGGCAGTTGCAGATCATTTCCACCGGGGAAAAGGGGCGGCGTGCGTTGGCCCCACGCGTTCATAATGAAGTATTTGCCGGACGCGAACGGGTGGTTGACCGTGGCTTCGCGAGTATGCGCTTTGAGGAACTGGCTATAGCGCCCGCTAGGGGAGAACGCATTGCCGACCCAGCTCTCCAACGAGTCGAAAGGCTGAAACCACGCGTCGGGGAGGTTGTACACGTCGTCCGCGAAGGGTGTGAGCTGGCGCAGACCGAAACCGTTGTCGCGGACGCTGAAGATCGCGCTGCCGGTCACCCGGTTCGGACTCGCCGGGTCGGTGAGCGGACGGACCAAAAGAATGGTGCCCGGTGAGCTGTCCCCCGCGTAGGTCGAAGGTTGGGTTCCTTCCTGTGAAAGAGTGCCCGGCCCGGCAACGGCGGCCGATGATCCACAAAGAAGGGCTGCTGCAAGGGTGGCGAGCGAGAAAACACGCATAAGCGTTTCCTCCATCTGGGGCAAAGCCCCTTCGCTGCCGCAGCGTTGCGCTGCGGCACTGGCTTGGTGCCTGGATGTCTCCCCTGGCAGTCAGCGTGCATTAATACGCGTATAGCTGCCGTGACAGCTATTGTTGGGGCCGGTGGATCCTCGCGAGGAAGATACGCAGTCGACGCGCAGCACGCGCACACGGTCTACTGGTGCGACCGCGCTCCAATAAGCTATCCCGACAAATGCTCCTGGGAGCCGATCATGCCGCGCGTCTGCTTGTTCGCACTCTTGTTGTTTGCCGCGCCTCTCATGGCGGGCCAGCCGGGGAAAATCCCCACAGGCGCCGCCATCGACCATCGTGTCGAAGACCTGCTTTCGCGCACGGGCGCCAAGGGCCTGGCCATCGCCGTGATCGACCGGGGCAAGGTGACCTACGTCAAGGCCTATGGCTCCCGCAACGCCAAGGGCGATCCGCTGCGCAGCGACACGATCATGTACGGCGCATCGCTCACCAAGTCGGTGTTTGCGTACACCGTGATGCGGCTGGTCGACCAGCACCGCATGGATCTGGACACGCCGATCGCGGCGTACCTCGACAAGCCACTTCCGGCATACGACACCGAGGCGATCTACCCGGACAAGTACGGCCCTTACAAGGATCTTGCCGGCGACGACCGCTGGAAGAAAATAACCCCGCGGATGGTGTTGACCCATTCGACAGGCTTCCTCAACTTCTACTGGCTCGAGCCCGACCAGAAGCTGCGCATCCATTTCGAGCCCGGTTCGCGCTACAGCTATTCGGGCGAAGGGATGATCCTGCTGCAGTTCGCGATCGAGAATGGGCGCAAGTCACAGGGCCTCGGCGTGGACGTCGGCGACCTCGTGCGCGAGAACGTATTCGAGCCGCTGGGCATGAAGCGCAGTTCGCTGATGTGGCGCGACGACTTCGCAGGCAACCTTGCCGACGGCTGGAACGACAAGGGCCAGCCGCAGCCGCATGACGAACGCTCGAAGGTGCGTGCCGCAGGCTCCATGGACACCACCATCGACGACCTCTCGAAATTCGCCGCGGCGCTGGTGAGCGGCAAGGGCCTGTCGCGCGCCTCGCGCGCGGAGATGGTCAAGCCGCAACTGCACATCGGTACGCGGACGCAGTTCCCGACGGTCCAGCCGAACCTGCCCGCCAACCAGCAACGCAAGGACCTGTCCGCGGGCCTGGGCCTGGTCGTGTTCGACGGCCCGCAGGGCCATGGGTTCTTCAAGGGAGGCCATGACGGCCAGACCGGTAACACGCTCGTGTGTATCGAAGCGTACGAGCGCTGCGTACTGATCCTCGCCAACGACGTCCGCGCCGAAGCCGGCTTTGCCGATCTCGTCCACTTCATACTCGGCGACACCGGTGTTCCCTACGGATGGGAGTACGGCGATCACGCAGGGAAGTCCGGCTAAACGGTTCCACTAAGGGGACGTAGCCAATCGAGCTCCGTCCCGCGCGCGGTCGCCTTGCAGGCGCCGCCGGTCCGCCGTGACGTGGTATCCGGGCCCTTTGCCCAGACTGACGCGCTCGAGCGCCTCCCGGTACTTTCGGCACACTCCCCAGCCCGTTATCAGCTCTAGCGTTCCCACGCACCGATCAAGCTACCGCCGCGGCCGAGGGACCTCATGCCAACCATGGACCGCCGACAGTTCCTGAAGCTCTCCGGCACGCTGGGCGCGGCCCTGGCGTTGGGTTGCACGCCCGTGCGCCCGTCGTCGAGCGGCTGGCGCGAGCGTCGTGACATGTATCCACAAGGTGTCGCTTCGGGCGATCCGGACGAGAACAGCGTCCTGCTATGGACGCGGCGTCCGTATGCGGACACGCGCAAGAGCGCCACGCTGCGGGTCGAAGTGGCGGAGGATCCGGATTTCACGAGGGTGATCGCGAGCACGGCGGCGCGGGTGTCGGCCGCGTCCGACTGGACCTGCCGGGTGCTGGTCGGCCATCTCCCGTCGGCCCGCGAATACTGGTACCGCTTCGTGGACGAGGAGGGCAACGGCAGCCGGATCGGCCGCACGATGACGGCGCCCGGCCCCGACGATCCGCGAACGGCGCGCTTCGCCTTCGTCAGTTGCCAGGACGTCTGCGAGGGTGCCCTGAACGCCTATCGACGCATGATCTTCGAAGACGAGCGTGCCGCGCCCGAGGACAGGATCGGCTTCGTGCTGCACCTGGGCGATTTCGTCTACGAGGTCGTGCAATACCCCGACCAGGTCAAGGACGGCCATCGCTACGACCGCCGCATCACGTTCCCGGTCCACTACCCGACCGGCAAGACGGTCGCCGATAACCGTTACTGGGTGCCCGCCTCGCTCGAGGATTACCGCGCCCTCTACCACGGCTACCTGCAGGACCCGGATCTGCAGGATGCGCGCGCGCGTTGGCCGTTCGTGGCGGTCTGGGACAACCACGAATTCTCCTGGCAGGGCTGGCAGTCGATCCAGGAATTTCCCGGCACAGACGGCTTGGTTCCCGCGCAGACGCTCAAGGTCGCGGCCAACCAGGCCTGGTTCGAATTCCAGCCGGCACGGGTCGCGGCGCCGGGCGCCCGCATGGACACTTTCGTGGCTCCGCACGTCGTCGATACCCCGGTCACGACGTTCGATGACGACGGACTGGGGCGCGAAGCCAACAACCTCGCCGCCATCGACAGCCTGATCGTGTATCGCGCCCTGCGCTGGGGCCGGCACATCGACCTGATCCTCACCGACCAGCACAGCTTCCGCTCGCGCGACCCGGGTTCGCACGAGGAGCTCGCTCCGCTGTTCGAAGGCGACGCGCTGGGCTGGGTGCCGGAAGAGCTGGCAATGCAGCTCGACGCGGGCCGCGACTACGCCGACGGCCATCCGCCGGCGAAGCTCTCTTTCCGCGGCAAGAGCGTGGCCAACTACCGCGCCCATGAGGCCGCGCAGACCCTGCTGGGGGCGAAGCAGAAGGCCTGGTTCCTCGAGCGCCTGCGCGGCGCGCAGGCTACCTGGAAGATCTGGGGCAATTCGCTGGGCACGCCCGACTGGCGCGTGGATCCGCAGCATCTCCCGCCGGCGTTGGGCCCATGGTCCGGGCAGGGCTTCGCCGTCATGGCCACCAGCGACTGGGGCGGCGCGTACCACGAGCGCGCCGAGATCTTCGACACCGTGCGCGATGAGGGCATCACCGGGTTCGCGATCGTCTCGGGCGACCGCCACAGCTTCTGGGCCGGCTACGCGGCCAAGGCCTTGCCACCCGCCGCGTTCGAGCCCGCGGGCGTCACCTTCGTGGGCGGATCGCTCATTTCCCCGGGCATGCTCGAAGCTTCCGAGCACAACCTGAAGAAGGACGATCCGTTGCGCCCGTTATACGTCGCCAATCCGGGCGACGGACCGACGCAGCCCACCGTCAACCTTCTGATGCACCATGGCGTTCGCTCGGCGCTGGAGTTCGCCAAGAGCGGGGATCTGAAGAAGGCGCACGCCGTCAGCAACCCCGACCTCGCCCCGCACCTGACCTTCGTCGACATGGGCGGCCACGGCTACGCAACCGTCCGCGTCGACGCTGGCACGATGGTCACCGAGTTCGTGTGCATCCCGCGCCCGATCGAGCGCAGTCCGCGTTCCGACGGCGGACCGCTGCGCTACCGCGTCCGCCACGAAGTGCCACTGTGGCAAGCCGGCGAGCGGCCGCGGATGCAGCAGACGGTGGTGGAAGGGGACCCGGGCCTCGCGGTGTGAATGGAGTGACCGGTCGGCGCTCTTCGCGGCGAGGCTCAAGGAGTCCCTGAATCCTTTTTCGCTCGGTCGGCGCCATCGACGCACGATCGAAAGAACGCGGGTCAGAGTGGGAGACGAACTCCCACCCCCTGGCCTGTCCATCCAGAACATCAGTGTTCAACGCCACCAGCCGAGTGTGTAAGGCGAGCCGTCGGGATGCGCGAACCAGCGCACCTGATTGCGGCCATCCGGGCAGGTGTCGCCCTTGGACAGGTGCACAATGACATCGTCCTGGGCGGCCACCTCCCCGTGGTAGCAGCTGCCGAAGCTGTCGCGGTAGTTGCGCAGGGTGGAGCTTTCCCAGCGCGGGTCGGTCTGGTCGGCGCCGCCTTTGCGGACGGAGTAGAAGCGGGCGCCCGCGTGCGTGGTGTAGTGGCCGAAGCCGGGCTTGTAGTGATCGCCATCGATCACGCGGCTCTGCGCGATGCTCACGTTGGTGCGCGTGAAGTCGATGAACCACCCGTCGCCGGTCTCCACATGCGCCGCCAACCGGTAGATCATCTGCAGCGGGTAGCTGACACTTGTGCGGTCCCAGCTGATCACCCGCGTGCCGATCGCGCGGCGGCTGGTCTGCTGCACCGTGCTGCTCAGTGACAGGTCCTGCCGGTAGGCCTTGTCGGCGGTGAACACGCCGGTGTACGGGCCCTTCACCCTGATCGCCTGTGTGCTGGCGAAGCTGCCGGTCTGGTACACGCGCGAGTCGATGCGCCCTTGGGATGTATTCACGAAGCCGCGGATCTCGAAGTCGCGCTGTTGCCGCGTGTGGATGTCGCCGACGATCGTGTCGCCGATGCGCTGCAGCGTGTTGGTGTAGCGGGGTGTGCCGCTCTCGGTGGCCAGCGTGTTGAGCGTCACGGCGCCGGTCACCTGGGCGCGTTGCGGGTCCAGGTACACCAGCAGTGCGCTGCCCGCGTAGCGGTCGCGGTCATAGGGATACCGGTTGTCCACGGTGACACTGTGCCGGCCGGGCGCGCTCAGCACGGCGGCAAACGGGGTGAGGTCCACCCGGTACGGCTTGAAGTTCAGCATCTCCAGCGTCGGAATGGGCTGGTTGGCGCTGTTGTGATGGTAGTTGTTCATGTCGGCCACCAGCAGCGGAAACACCGGAGCGATGCCCGCCAGGGTTCCATCCACGGCAATCTTGAATTCCCTGTAGTTGCCGCCGGTGCAACCCTGTGGCGGCGGATTGATGGCGATGCGGATGCGTCCACCCGGTGCAAGTACGTCTGTCAGGTGGGGCTGCTCGGCCGGGCCTCCATCATTCGGCCAGTCGATCACGCAGGTGTACCAGAAGTTATCGGGCAGGCCACCGCCGCCGCTGAAATAATCTGCCTCCACATCCAGGTAGGCCCGCACGATGTTGTGCGGCAGGTCGACCGGGGTTTCCTGGTTGACCGGGATCACGGCGTCCGGCACGCGGGGCGCGGGCGTGGCCGCGCTGGACGGATAGAAGAGCAACCGCGCGGTTCCGTAGAACGGGGGCGGCGGCGGGTCGGAAAGGTCGTCGTTCTGCGTCATCCAGATGACGCCCGTGCGCGGCACCCGGAACAGCGCGCTGTAGTCGGTCAGGTCGCGCTCGACATGCCAGCGCGAATCGCCGTCGTAGTGGGGCGTGATACTACGGAACAGCCGCACGTGCGCGAGGTCCATGCCGAGCGTCTGCGCCCATGAGCGCTGGACGCTGCGCACGTCCAGTTTGAGGATCACTTTCGACCACGGTGGCGGGCAGGCGGGCGGCGGCACGTAGGTGATCGGCGCGTTGGGATCGTAGTTAGGGTCGCCTTGCGCCCACACGCGATCGCGCATGAGCTCCACCGCGCAGGGCTGCCCGGCCGCCGGCGGCACGCGCGGATCGACCGATGCGACCGGGTTGGTCGATGCCACCTGGGGCGCGATGGCCGGACCGGCGGGTGATTGGGCGGCCATGACAAGGGCCGGCGCCGACATGCACACCGTGGCGACCAGCGCCCGATGCAGGGAATGGTGTCGAAAGGTCATGCGAAGCCTCCACCGCGTTGCGGTCGATCCATCCTGGCCCCGCGTAGCGTGTTACTCCGCTCCCCGCGGCATGGCTTGATGTCGATCAAAGGAAGGAAGGCAGCGATGGGCCGCGCTCGCCATGAGACCCGGCGCCGACGTAGCCACGCCGGTCGGGCCCGGCCCAAGGTGGGTCGTCAACCGGACGGTGCCTGGTCGCCGAGCCATCCGTCCGGCATCAGACTGGTAGCCAGCATGACTTCGTTGATGTCTCGGTGTGCGGTCCATGAGGCCGCAGCGCGGTGGTCCGGGGCAAGCCAGTAATCGATGATCGCCCGCCGCAGCGGCAGATAGGAACGGAAGGCATCCAGGCGTGCCTGGTTCGTGCGACTCATCGGCGCGGCGATCAGTCGTTCGAGCGCGGCCAGGCCGATCGCGAGGCCCAGCTCGCGAAAGCCCAGGCGTGTGTTGGCTGCTCCATGGAGCGAGCGCTGGCCATGCGGCAGGCTGGCGAGCGCGGCGGCGAGCAGATGATCGAGCAGTGCGCGATCACCCGTGTTGCCGGCCTGCGACAGTCGGTCCAGACGCAGCGCGTCGACCAGCAGGCCGCCCAGTCCCAGCGGGTCGGCGGTGGCCAGCTGGCTGCCGTGCAGCATGCCGGTGTAACCGGCGATCGCCGCGTCGAGCGAGGGCCCCGAGGCGTCGCCCAGGACCTGCGCCGTGGCCTGCAGCGCTCGTGCGGTGAGCAGGCCGTCGAGCGGGTCGTGCTGGCCCATCGAGGCGACCAGTGGACGGGCGAGGTCCGTGCTCATCTTCCAGTACATGCCCCCGCCGCTCGCGGCGAAAGCGCGGTGCGCGGTGTCGGCCAGTTCGCGGGCCCAGCGATTGGAGTGCGCCGCGTGGCGGAGGCGCACGCAGCGGTCGAGCGCATGCATCCAGCGGGTCAGGTAGTGGAAGTACTGCCCGTCACGCTCCCACTCCAGCCGCTCGTCGAACGGCTCGCCGGCGGCGCGTTCGGGCAGCGGCTTGCCGATGCGCAGCCCGGGGCGGGTGGGGTGGTCGTCATCGGCGCAGCCATGCGGCCCGCGCAGCCAGCCGCTGCGGAAGTCGTCGGCGCGGAAATGCGCAAGCACCTCGTGCACCTGCGTGATCGTGCGTTGGGCAAGGGCGTCGTAGCGCGCGCCGCCGCCGGCCTGGGCCAAGCCCAGGAAGTTGCAGGTTGCGAACGCGTCGGTCCACAGGTAGCGCACCGGGAGCGTATCCCCGTCGAGCCCGGTGCGCCGGGCGAAGGCGTCCATCAATGCAGCAGCCACTGTGGCGTCGGAGGTGGACATGGGCGCGGATTAATCGCGAGCGTCCAAAGGACGCGTGAACGAATCCGCGATCCGCTCCGCCCCGCAGTCGAAAGATCGCGCTGCCTTCATGCGGGGGACGGATAAGGCCGCTTCGGCAATGCATGCCCATGCGAACGCATCCGAGGCGGCCCTGCCAATTCGCCCGGCGCCTGATTTATTCGCCCCACTGCGGCGGGGTGCTTTGAGCTGATCGGCTGACGCCGCGGCAGATCTCGTGCACGAAACGGACGTGGCAAAAGCGAGGGCTCATAAGCCACGTCCCTTTGTTCGCTCAACGCCACCAGCCAAGGCTTTCCGGCGAGCCGTCCGGATGCGCGAACCAGCGCACGCGGTTGCGGCCATCGGGGCAAGCGGTGCCCAGCGAGCGGCCGATGATCGTGCCGCCACGCGCGTCCAGTTCCCCGAAATAGCAGCTGCCGAAATTGTCCCGGTAGCTGCGCGTCGTGAAGCCCTCCCAGCGCGGGTCGGTCTGTTCGTCGCCACCTTTCACGGTGGAGAAGAAGCGCGCGCCGGCATGCGTGGTGTAGTGGCCGAAGCCGGGCTTGTAGTGGTCGCCATCGACTACGCGGTGCTGCCGCACGGTGATGTTGGTGCGGTGGAAGTCGACGATGAACGCGTCGCTGAGCGTGACCGTCGCGGCCATGTGCCAGCTCAGTTCCAGTGGGTAACGGGTGGTGACCTGATCCCGACTGATCAGTCGCGTGCCCTGGGAGCGTCGGCTGGTCTGTACTGCCGTGCTGGCCAGCCACAGGTGCTGGACGTAGAGCTTTTCGATCGGTGTGTCGTACTGGTCCGGCCGGTCCGGTCCCTCGAGGTGGAATGCCTGGACGTTGGAGAAGTCGTTGGTCTGGTGGACGATCGAATCGATGCGCCCGCCCGACGTGTTCACGAAGCCGCGAATCGTGAAGTCGCGGTGCTCGCGCGTGCGGATGTCACCTTGCGTGCTATCCCCGTTCTGCTCGACGGTGTTGGTGTCGACGGGTGCGCCGTTTTCGGTCGCGAGGGTGTTGAGCGTCACCGCGCCGGTCACCTGGGTGCGATTGCGGTCGAGGTAGAGCAGCAGCGTGCCGGCCGCGCCGGTGGAAACATCGTGGGGTCCGGCGGCACTAAGGATCGCCGCGAACGGCGAAAGATCGACCCGGTAGGGCTTGAAGTTCAGCATCTCCAGAGTGGGGAGCGGCAGGTTGGCGCTGTTGGGGTGGTACCAGCTCAGATCGGCGATCACCAACGGGAAGACCGGAGCGATTCCCGCGAGCCTGCCGTCGACCCTGACCTGCAGTTCGCGGAAACTGCCGCCGCCACATCCTTCGTCCGGGGGATTGATCGCCACCTTGGGATTCGTCCCGGGCGCGAAGACATCGCCGAGCCGCACGCCCGCGGAATCATTGCTCCAGCAGGTAAACCAGAGCGGGTCGCCCGGCAGAAACCCGTTCTCGACGTCCACGTAGGCGCGGACGATGTTGTGCGGCAGGGCCACCGGCGAACCCCGGTTGACCCCGATGACGGCATCGGGCACACGCGGCGCCGGCGTGGCAGAGGTAGACGGATAGAAAAGCAGGCGCGCGGTCGCGTAGTAGATGGGCAGGTGATCGGGCCAGTCGTAGTCGATGGCCTCCGGGTTCTGCGTGCTCCAGATGCTTCCGGTGTGCGGCGCCCTGAACAGCGCGCTGTAGTCCGTCAGGTCGCGTTCGACATGCCAGCGCGACAGGCCCTCGTAGCGCGGTGCCGCGCTGCGGAACAGCCGCACGTGCGCCAAGTCCATGCCGAGCGTTTCCACGATAGAACGCCGGGTGGTTTGCACATCCAGCGTGAGGATGACCTTGGACCACGGCGGTGGACAGGCCGCGGGAGGCACGTAGGTAATCGTCGGGTCGACGACCATGTAGACGTTCTCCTGGGGCCACGGGCGGTTGTGCAGCAGCTCGACCCGGCATGGGGTGCCGGCGGCGCGCGGTACGCGCGGATCGACCGATGGAACCGGATCGGTGGCAGCCACCTGTGGCGCGACCTCGAGAGAGGCATGCGGGCGTGCGCCCGCGCCGAAGGCCGGTGCCACCAAGAGCATCGCGATGGCCAGCGTGCGATGCCAGGAAGCGTTCGGGATAAGCATGAGGAGCCTCCACCGCGTTAGCGGATGGTCGCATCCCGGATTCCCGCGCGAGGTATTACTGCAAGGCAGCCGACGTGAGTTGACGTTGATCAACGAAGGGCGAGACAGGACGGAATGAGTCCTTCCCTATCACCGGCTGTACCGACATCAGCCGGTCGGTCCTGGACATGCTCGCCCATGGACGAACCACGGCGAGGCTGAAAAGCGCATGCGCTGTCGCGCCATCGATCCCGACAGCAGCGCCTCGTTCGCGCCGGGACCGGCGAGGGGGCTTGAGCGAATCAGAGGGGTCGCGGAGATGGTGACACCTGGGCTCTGGGCACCCATTCCTGCGATCGATGGGACGTGGCAAATCGATATCCTGATGAGCCACGTCCCTTCGCGGTAGCGCATACCGCAGCGCGCCGCTGGTGGGCGGATCAGTTGTGATACCAACCGTAGTAGGCGGCGCTGCCCGCGCCGACGTCCCTAGTCGAGCCAGTCCCCAGGTCGACGATTTGCATGAGCGGCGCCTGGCCGGTCTTGTTGACCAGCAGCCGGGTGCCGTCCCATGACCAGTCGGCGACCGAGTAGCCGGCGTTCGGGTCAGGATCGGCAATAACCGGGTGTGCGTTGCTGCCATCGGCATTCATCACGTAAACCTGATTGCCCTGGTCGAACGCGATCATGCTGCCGTCGCGGGAGTATTTCGGCGAACGGCCATTTCCATACGGCGTCAGCGTGCCCGTTCCGAAATCCACGTGGTACATCGCGCTGACGCGATACCTGTTGGCGTAGATGCCCTGCTTGACGCCGGGCGCGACGGTCAGCTCCGTCTGGCTGGGGAGGCGCTGCTGGGTGAGCTGGACGACCGCCTTCGTGGTGACGTTCACGCGGTAGACGTGCGAGATCCAGTCCCCGTCTATGCTGTCCTCCCAGGCGGCGGCTTCGAAAATGACTCCCCGTCCGCTCGGGTTCCACGTTGGAGTGGACATCGTCATGGGCTCGCTGGGGCGATCGGCGATGTCGGGGCAGAACAGATCTTCCTGGCCCGAACGGTCCGCATGGGCGAGCGAGAGGCAGAGGTTGTGGCTGCCTCGGTCGGAGATATAGGCGATCAGCCCGTCGGGTCCCCACGACGGCTGCTGATGCAGATAGCTGCCGCTGGTGATCTGGCTGTCCCCTGGTCCCTCGCGACTCGTCACGAAGAGTTGCGACTCGCGCGACCAGTCCGCAACCAGCCGTTCGTAAACCATGTTGGCGCCATCGGGAGACCAGTCGCCGGGGCGAAAGGTGACGCCCGGCACCGCGATCGACAGCGGCACGGTCTGTTCACCGGAAGGTTTTACCCGATACAAGCCTGAATACGTCGAGCCGTCGCCGGCCACGTAAGTGCGGGAAAGAAGGATCAAGGGAGTGGAAGCCGTCTGTGCCGCGCACAGAGGAGCTGCGGCTGCGGCTGCGACTGCGACAAGAGCCGAAAGGATGGCTGGGCATTTCATCTTGTTGTTGCTCCGTTCGTTGGGGCAACACAGACGAGGGGAGCTGGAATCCGCAACGTCCGTGTTTGCCCGGCGTGCCCCTGTGCGCAAGATCTTGCTGCCGGCGTTGTGAAGGTTCAGCGACCGGACAGGTTTCACCCCGGGCGTGCGAAAGGGACGGCCGGCCGGTGGCGCGGCATGCCGCGATGCCAACCCGTGCCGTTCACCGCTTCGCCATTCGCCCTCGGGCATCCGTTGCCGACGCCGTCATCACTTCGGGTTAATGACCATCCTCGCAACCGGCCGCCGAGGTAGGAACCGATGAAAAAGACACTGCGATTGATGAAGAAGAGCCTGCTGGCGAGTTTGATCACCGGCTCGGTGGCGACGCTGGCCGTCGCCCCGAACGTCCTGTGGGCGCAGACCGCCAACGCCACCCTGCGCGGCACCGGCCCGGCCAACGCCCAGGTCACCGCCCGCAACGTGGCGACCGGCTCGGTGCGACGCACGCGTACCGGCGCGGACGGCAGCTATGCGCTGCCCGGCCTGCAGCCAGGCACTTACCAGGTGGATGCCGGCCCGGGCACCGAGCAGACGGTGACGTTGACCGTCGCCTCCACCGCGACCTTGAACCTGCAAGCGCCGGTGGCGGCCGGTGTGCCAGTGGCCGCGGGTGCGCCTTCGCCGGCCGCCGCCACCACGCTTGGCGGCGTGTCGGTCACCGCGACCACGCTTACCGAGGTCAAGACGCCGGAAGTGGGCAACACCATTTCGCTGCGCCAGATCCAGACCATCCCGCAGATCTCGCGCAACTTCCTGGAGTTCGCCGACACCGTGCCCGGCATGGTCTTCACCGTCGATTCCAAGGGCAACACGTCGCTGCGCGGCGGCGCGATGAACAACAGCTCGGTCAACGTCTACATCGACGGCGTGGGCCAGAAGAGCTACGTCAAGGAAGGCGGCGTCAGCGGCCAGTTCGGCAGCCAGGGCAACCCGTTCCCGCAGCTGGCGATCGGCGAGTACAAGGTCATCACCTCCAACTACAAGGCCGAGTACGACCAGATATCCTCGGCCGCGGTCACGGCGCAAACCAAGTCCGGCACCAACGAGTTCCACGGCGAGACCTACTACCGCTACACCAATGACGCGTTCCGCGAGCGCACGCCGGCCGAGCGCGACGCCGGCACCAAGACGCCGTCGGAGGAGAAGGAATACGGCTTCGCCATCGGCGGTCCGATCATCAAGGACAAGATGCACTTCTTCGCGACGTACGAGGCCAAGCGCTTCGATACGCCGATCACCGTCGTGCCCAGCGCCGACGGCGCGCCGGGCGTGGCCTACCTGCCCGCCGACGTGGCCGGGCTGTTCGGCCCGGCCGGACTGAACTTCAAGGAAGACCTCTATTTCGGCAAGCTCGACTGGGAGCCGACCGACCGCGACCGCTTCGAAGCCAGCGCGCAGATCCGCAAGGAAAACCAGCTTGGCGGCATCGGCGACCAGAACGCTCCCTCGGTGGGATTCAGCACCCGCAACAATGACAAGCGCTACGCGCTGCGCTGGCAGCACAGCGGCGAGGCGTACTTCAACGAGTTGCTGCTGACCTACGAGGACGCGTTCAACGCGCCGACTGCGCTCAACTACGGCAACGGCCTGGTCTACACCTGGGAGCGACCGACCGACGACCCGGTGATCATCCAGACCGGTGCGGCCAGCCCGCTGGCCACGCAGAACAAGGGGCAGAAGGGTCCGGCCATCCAGGACGACTTCACCTTCAACGACCTGCAGTGGCACGGCGACCACGTGATCAAGCTGGGCTTCAAGAAGAAGATGGTCACGCTGAACGCGGCCGACGCGGCCGACGTCAACCCGCAGTTCTATTACAACGTGACGACGGCCGGCACTGCGGGCACGCCGTACAAGGCCTTCTTCACCAAGCCGGTGACGGGACTGGGCCTCACGCCGTCGGTCTCCACCAAGAGCCACCAGTTCGGCGCCTACATCCAGGACGACTGGGACATCACCGACAAGTTCACGCTGAACCTGGGCGTGCGCTGGGACTACGAACGCACGCCGTCGTACACCAACTTCGTCACGCCGGCGAACGTGGTGGCCGCGCTCAACAGCCAGGACCCGAACGGGCCGCCGGGCCAGACTTACGCGCAGTCACTCGCGCTCGGCGGTATCGACGTCAACGACTACATCAGCACCGGCAGCAACCGCTCCGCCTACAAGGGCGAGTGGCAGCCGCGCCTGGGCTTCTCCTACGACCTCAACGGCGACGAGGCGCACGTGATCTTCGGCGGCGCCGGCCGCGCCTACGACCGCGACCTGTACGACTACCTGCAGCTCGAGACGACCAAATCGGCGTTGCCGCAGTACACGATCTACTTCCGCGACCCGGCGACCGGCCTGTGTCACCGCAATTCGACCCCCTGCTACGACTGGGACCCGAACTACCTCAACGGCTTGGCCAACTTGCAGGCGCTGCTCGGCCCCAGCAGCAATGCCGGCACCGAGGTCGACCTGCTGAACAACCACCTGAAGGCGCCGTACTCCGACCAGTTCAGCCTCGGCATGCGCAACCAGGTCGGCGACTGGAACACGAGCGCGACGGTCTCGCGCATCCTCAGCCACGACGGCTTCGCCTTCACGCTCGGCAACCGCTACCCGGACGGCGCGTTCTTCCAGAACAACAGCCAGCCGTGGGGCAATGGCGTGCCCGGGTTCGGCGCGCTGATCGTCGGCAACAACGGCATCGCCACCCGCACCACTCAGTTGCTGCTCTCGGCCGAGAAGCCCTACACGAAGGAATCGCACTGGGGCGCGACGTTCGCCTACACCTTCACCCACGCCAAGCAGAACCGCGACATCAACGAGCATTACTCGTTCGACGAGGCGACCATCGGCGACTACCCGTTCATCACGTCCAACGCCGCGGCCAAGCATCGCTTCGTGGCGACCGGCAACATCGACGGACCGTGGGGCACCACGCTGTCGGCGAAGCTCACCCTCGCCACGCCGCTGCCGTTCAACGGCATCGCCTGCTACGACGGCGCGGTGTTCCCGGCCGGGAACAACTGCATCCCGCAGGCGGCGACGCCGGGCGGCTCGCGCTTCATCTTTGGCGGCAAGATCTGGGGCTACCGCGACATCGACTTCCAGGCGACCAAGAACTTCGACCTCGGGCATGGCGTGACGCTGTTCGGCCGGTTCGACGTGCTGAACGTGTTCAACTGGGACAACTTCGTCGACTACGTTCCGACCTACGCGAACGGGCAGGCGACGGTGGAGTACAACCGCCTGGGCAACATCACCTTCGTGCCGCGCACGTTCAAGTTCGAGGTCGGCCTGAACTTCTAGCGCAGCCCAGCGCCCCGGCACGGCTACGGCCGTGCCGGGAGCGCGCTCCCATCCGGGCCTTTTATGAGCGGACCCATTCGCGACATCGTCATCGTCGGTGGTGGCACGGCAGGCTGGATGGCCGCCGCCGCCTTCGCCAAGGTGCTCGGCGGACGTTTTGCGATCCGGCTGATCGAGTCGGACGAGATCGGCATCGTCGGCGTGGGCGAGTCCACCGTGCCGCACCTGAAACTCTTCAATAACCTGCTGGGCATCGACGAGGCCGAGTTCGTGCGGCGCACGCAGGGGACATTCAAGCTCGGCATCCAGTTCGACGACTGGGGCCGCATCGGCGAGCGTTACTTCCACAGCTTCGGCGGCCTCGGCCCCGACCTGGGACTGCTGCCGTTCCACCAGTACTGGCTCAAGGCACGCCGACAGGGCAAGGCGGCCGACCTCGGAACCTACTCGCTCAACGCGTTGGCGGCCGGGCAGGGCAGGTTCATGGTGTCGGCCAGCGACGTGCCGCCGACCTCGCCACTGGCCAACATTGCCTACGCCTACCAGTTCGACGCCGGGCTGTACGCGCGCTTCCTCCGCGAGTACGCCGAACGCCACGGCGTGCAGCGGATCGAAGGCAAGATCGTGGATGTGGCGCTGCAGCCGGACAGCGGTTTCGTCGAGGCGGTGACGCTGGCCTCCGGGACGCGCATCGCGGGCGACCTGTTCGTCGACTGCTCCGGCTTCCGCGGCCTGCTGATCGAGCAGACGCTGCACGCCGGGTACGACGACTTCAGTCGCTGGCTGCCGTGCGACCGCGCGGTGGCGGTGGCCTGCGAGAAGGTCGGCCCACCCACGCCCTACACGCGCGCGACCGCGCGATCCGCCGGCTGGCAGTGGCGCATCCCGCTGCAGCATCGCATTGGCAACGGCCACGTCTATTCCAGCGCACACCTGAGCGACGACGAAGCGGCTGCCACGCTGCTCAAGCACCTGGACGGCCGCCCGCTCGGCGAGCCGCGTGTGCTGCGCTTTACCGCGGGCATGCGGCGGAAGTTCTGGGACCGGAACGTGGTCGCGCTGGGCCTGGCCAGCGGCTTCATGGAGCCGCTGGAATCGACCAGCATCTACATGGTGCAGTCGGGCATCGCCCGGTTCCTCAATCTGTTCCCGTGGAGCGATTTCGACCCGGTGTTGATGGACCGCTACAACGCGCAGTCGGTGTTCGAGTACGAGCGCATCCGCGATTTCCTGATCCTGCACTACCACGCCACCGAGCGCACCGACAGCGCGTTCTGGAACGACTGCCGCACGATGGCGATCCCGCCGTCGCTGGCCGAGACGATCCGCCTGTTCCGCGACAGCGGCCGCTTCTTCCGCCAGGGCGAGGAGATGTTCGCATTGGTCAGCTGGGTGCAGGTAATGATCGGCCAGGGCATCGTGCCCGAGCAGTACCACCCGCTGGTCGATCAGGTCGCCCAGTCCGATGTGGACGGCTATATCGCCAACGTGGGACGGGTGATCGCCAGTTGCGTGCAGGCAATGCCGAGCCATGCCGCCTTCATCGAGCGCTGCTGCGCCGCCGTCCCGGTGCCGGCCTGAGTCCCACCTTCCGTCCGTTCCTCGCCGTTCGGCGGTGGCCGGTTTTTTCCACCCCCCCTCGACGGATGCCGTTCCCATGCCTTGCCGATTTTCGCTAGCACTGACGACCGCCTTCCTCGCCACGGCACTCGCAGCCACCCCGCCGGTCCGCGCTGCGACACCCGGGCCCGCCGCGACGACCTACGCCACGCTGCCGCCTGCGCAGCAGAAGCTCATCGACGATCTGGAGCGGCGCACCTTCGACTGGTTCTGGGACAGCGCCGATCCGAAGACGGGGCTGGTGCCGGATCACTACCCGGGCGAGTCGTTCTCCAGCATCGCCGCGGTCGGCTTCGGGCTGACCGCCTACGGCGTGGGCGTCGAGCGCGGCTACGTCACGCGCGCGCAGGCGGCCGAACGTACGCTCGCCACGCTGCGCTTCTTCAAGGACGCGCCGCAGAACGGCAGCGAAGACGACACCGCCGGTTACCACGGTTTCTACTACCACTTCCTGGACATGGGCACCGGCAAGCGCTTCGGCCGCTGGGTGGAACTCTCCAGCGTCGACACCACGCTGCTGCTCGGCGGCGTGCTGTTCGCGCAGTCCTACTTCGACCGCGACACGCCCGCCGAGCGCGAGATCCGCGCACTGGCCGACACCATCTACCGCCGCGTCGACTGGCCCTGGATGCAGGCGCGTGCGCCGCTGATCAGCATGGGCTGGACCCCGGGCGGCCAGTTCATCCCGAGCGACTGGAAGGGCTACAACGAGGGCATGCTGGTCTACATCCTCGCGCTCGGCTCGCCCACGCATCCGGTGCAACCGGCGGCATGGAAGGCCTGGACCTCGACCAACGACCAGACCTGGGGCGCGTTCCAAGGACAGACCTTCCTCAACTTCGCGCCGCTGTTCGGCCACCAGTACAGCCACGTCTGGGTGGACTTCCGCGGCATCCGCGACGACTGGAACCGCGAACACGACCTGGACTACTTCCAGAACAGCCGGCGCGCCACCTACAGCCAGCGCAACTACGCCATCGCCAATCCGGGCCACTGGACCGGCTACGGCGCGAACGTGTGGGGCCTGACCGCCAGCAACGGGCCGGGCGGCATCGTCGTCGAGCAGGGCGACAAGACGCTCACGTTCGAGGGCTACACGGCGCGCGGTGCCGGGCTCGATTACATCTCCGACGACGGCACCATCGCCCCCACCGCCGCGGGCGGCTCGATTGCCTTCGCGCCGGAGATCGTGGTTCCCGCGCTGGCGACGATGAAGCAGCGCTACGGCAAATCCATCTACGACCGCTACGGTTTCGTCGACGCCTTCAACCCGAGCTTCCATACCGACACCGAATTGCGCACAGGCCGGCTGGTGCCGGGGCTGGGCTGGGTCGACAGCGTGCAACTGGGCATCGACCAGGGCCCGATCGTGCTGATGATCGAGAACTGGCGCAGCGACTTCGTCTGGAAGGTGATGCGGCGAAACCCGTACATCCGCAAGGGCCTGGAGAAGGCCGGTTTCACCGGCGGCTGGCTGGCCGCACCCGAACCCTGACCTACCGCCATACGTGTGGTCTAGACGCAAGTTGCGCAGCGCGGCCACCCGAGGGGCCCCCGCGCCTGCAAAGGCAACCATCGATCAGGGTTCGAGCGTCGCCACCCGCGACAGTTTCGACACCCCATGCTCGTCGAACGCCTCCACGGCCACCACGTAACGCACGCCCTTGTTGAGCGAGCGCAGTTGCAGGTGCGTGGGCTGGTCGGCGAAGCGCTGGTAGGTCTCGTGCAGCCGGTCGGCGGACAGTCCCCAGCGCACGTTGTAGCCCACCGCGCCCGGTACCGGCTTCCACGCGATCTCGGCGTCGCGGGCGTCCGTATCGCGTTTGGCGGACACGAGCTCCGGCGGTGACGGCGGCGCGCCGTCCGCGTTGCCGAATACGCGCAGATCGGAGATCGCCAGGTGCTTCGCGCCGACGTGCCCGTGCACGTAGCGCACGTAGCGGACGTGCGCGGGCCGGTCGAACTCCAGGTAGGCGTTGGGCCGGTCGCGCTGCTCGTGCGAGAGATCGGCAAGCACGGTCCAGTGCTTGCCGTCGGTGGAGCCTTCGAGCTTGAACTGCGTGACGATGTCCGGCGCGTCGCCGTAGCGGCCGGCCTTGTAGTCGGTGAAGTTCACCTGCACGGCGCGCACGCTGCGCGTGGTACCGAGATCGATGGTCAGCGTCTGGCCCGGATTGTCTTGCGCGGCGACCCAATAGGTGCGCGGGTTCTCGTCGGTGACCTCCGCCGGCCCGTGATCGGGCAACTGCGACGAGGCGGTGGCGGGCTTGCGCCAGGAGAGCAGCATCCAACCGGTGAACGTGCTTTCGCCGGGCTTGAGCTTGTGGTCGGGCATGCGCTGCGGGAAATCGCCGAAACGGGTGTCGACCCACATCTGGCCGTCGTCGTGGTAGCCGGCGGGAAACAAGTCGACACGCCGCTCGAAGCGCCAGTTCACCGCTACCCACATCGTGCCGGTGTTCCAGGTGTTGCCGTAGGTGTCCTCGAAGGTGGAACCGTGGCCGGCGCCGACCACGAATCCGCCGGGCTTGTAGCCGATGGGGTTGTACGGTGCGTAGTGGAACGGACCGAGCGGCTTGTCGCTGGTGTAGACGCCGGTGGCGTAGACGTTGAACTCGGTGCCGGGCGCGCCGTACTGCAGGTAGTAGGTGTCGCCGTGGCGGTTCATCCAGGCGCCCTCGACGTAGGGGTCGATGCTCTCGTCGGTGTGGTCCTGCCCGAAACGCTCCCAGCCGTGCTGGTCCGGATGCAGGCGCAGCAGGGCCTCGGGTTTGCCGACGAAGGTGACGCGCTTGCCTTCGCCTTCCTTTCCGTGGTCCAGCGCCAGGTCGATCTGCGCGCCGTAGAGCGGGAAGACGTTCGAGGAATCCCAGTACAGATAGGTCTTGCCGTCCTCGTCGCGAAACAGGCCCGGGTCCCACGGGCCGGGCGGCAGGTCGCCCGGCTTCATCTCGCTCTCGTGGCCCGCCCACACGGCGCCCGGGACCGGCGGCAACAGGCGCGTCCAGAAATTCCAGTGGCCATGCGCGGGATCGGTCGAATACAGCAGCGGCACCGGCTGCATCGCCGACTGCATCAGGAACAGCTTGCCATCGGCGACCAGCGTGGCCGGCGCCACCGGGCCGTCGAACGGCCAGCGGTCCGGCTTGACGAAATCCCAGTGCACCAGGTCGGTGGAGCGCCAGTAGCCATCGGCCAGGGTCAGGAACAGATAGTAGGCGTCGCCGTAGCGCACCACCGCCGGATCGGCGCCGGTACGGTAGGAGATGCCCTGGTTCATCTGCTCGTAGTTGTAGCGGTAGTCGACGTCGACCGGGTTGGCCCAGGTGCGACCATGCGGGTTCACGGCGGCGCGGGCACCCGTTGCGGCGATGCCCGCGGTGACCAGCAGGGCGAGCGTGAGACAGGAACGGGAAGGGCAGGCGTGTGGCATGGCATGCGGCCTCGGCCGGATCGGGAACATCTGATCTTTTCACACCCGGTCGTGTAAACGTCTTCACGCTCAAGCGGGCGCTGCCGCTCGCATCTCGTGCTGCCATGAACCGATCATCGATCTTCCGTTTGCGTCCCTCCGTGTTGCTGCTTGCAAGCACGTTCGCGTGCACAGTCGTCCAAGCGCAGGTCGCCGGCGCTCTGCCGCACGCCACGGCGCCTTCGAACGCGCAACTGGCCTCGCCCGGGATCGAACGGCGTGTCGAGGCGCTACTCGACCAGATGACGCTGGAAGAAAAGATCGGCCAGCTCGTCCAGTACAACGATCAGGGCTTCAGCGCGCCGACCCCCACCACCGGCGACAAGGAGCTCGCCGCCAACCCGGAGACCAAGACCGAGGTCGACGCCATGGCGCTGGCCAGACAAGGCCGGCTCGGCTCGATGCTCAACGTGATCGGCGCCGAGAAGACGCGCGCCTTCCAGGAGGCGGCGATGCACAGCCGCCTGCACATCCCGATCCTTTTCGGCGCGGACGTGATCCACGGTTATCGCACCATCTATCCGGTGCCGCTGGGCCTGGCGGCATCGTGGGATACGGCGCTGGTCGGGGACCTTTCGCACATGGCGGCGACCGAAGCCACCACCGCCGGCGTGAAATGGTTCTACTCGCCGATGGTCGACATCTCGCGCGACGCGCGCTGGGGCCGCTCGACCGAAGGCGCGGGCGAGGACCCGTATCTGGGCTCGGCGATGGCGCGTGCCTACGTGCGCGGCTACCAAGGCAGCGACCTGTCCCGGCCGGACAGCGTCGCCGCCTCGGTCAAGCACTTCGCCGCCTACGGCGCGGCCGAGGCGGGGCGCGAGTACAACACCACCGACATGTCCGACATCCGCCTGCGCCAGGTCTACCTGCCGCCGTACAAGGCCGCGGTCGAGGCGGGCGCGGCGACGATGATGAGTTCGTTCAACGCGCTCAACGGCGTGCCGGCCACCGCCAACCCCTACGTGATGGACGAGATCCTGCGCAAGGAATGGGGCTTCAACGGTTTCGTGGTCAGCGACTACACCGCGGTGATGGAACTGACCCACCACGGCATCGCGCTCGACGCCGCCACCGCGACGAAGAAGGCGCTGGAGGCGGGCGTGGAAGTGGACATGATGTCCCACTTCTACGACACGCAGATCCCCAAGCTGCTGGCCGAGCACAAGCTTTCGATGGCCACCGTGGACGAGGCCGTGCGGCGCGTGCTGCGGGTCAAGTTCGCGCTGGGCTTGTTCGAGCATCCCTACGCGCAGGGCACCGAGGTGACGCACGCGGTGCCTGCACATCGTCCGCTGGTGCGCCGTGCCGCCGAGGAGTCGTTCGTGCTGTTGCGCAACGCGCCGGTCGGCGGCAAGGCGGTGCTGCCGCTGGGCAACGAAGTGAAGTCGGTGGCGCTGATCGGCCCGCTTGCCGATGCCTCCAACGAGATGCAGGGCGCGTGGGGCGGCGCAACGCAGGCGTCCGACGTGGTGACGCTGCGCCAGGCACTGGAGCGGCGCATGCAGCAGCGTGGCGGCCACGTATTGTTCGCGCACGGCACGGACGTCCTGGGCGACGCGACGGCGGGCTTCGATGCCGCGCTGCAGGCCGCGCGCCAGGCCGACGTGGTGGTCATGGCATTGGGCGAGTCGTCGGAAATGAGCGGCGAGGCCGGCTCGCGCGCGCACCTCGACCTGCCGGGCAACCAGCAGCAACTGCTGGAGAAGATCGCGGCGACGGGCAAGCCGGTGGTGCTGCTGGTGTTCTCCGGTCGCCCGCTGGTGCTGGACTGGGCGGCCAGGCACGTGCCGGCGATCATGGCCGTGTGGTTCCCCGGTACCGAGGCCGGCAACGCGCTGGCCAACGTGTTGTTCGGCGACGTCGCGCCCAGCGGCAAGCTGCCGATGAGCTTCCCGCGCGCGGTCGGGCAGGAGCCGTTGTACTACGCACAGTTCCCTACCGGCCGGCCCGCCGGCGACGCCGACTTGAGCAAGCCGCCCAGTGGCGGCGAAACGCGCTTCGTCTCGCGCTACATCGACGTGCCGAACGACGCGTTGTTCCCGTTCGGGTTTGGCCTGGGTTACACGAGCTTCGCGTACTCCGGCGTGCACGTTTTGCGAGCCACGCTGCCGCTGGCCGAGGCCAATCGGCCAGGCGC